>VGPU01000024.1 GCA_016882525.1 Cyanobacteria bacterium M_surface_10_m2_119
CACTGCTGCTCGAGTGCCGTCTGTAGAGCTGGGCAGCTGCCCGGCGGCGCCACGATTGGTCTGGGATCAGTTGCCCTGGGATCAGTTGCCCTGGGATCAGTTGCCCTGGGGTCTGTTGCCTCGGAGTCGGTTGGTGTGGGGCCTGGGGTGTTGCGGTGGGGGGGCTGGCTCCAGGCGATCAGGGCCCCCAGGGGATCGCGGCCGGCGGCGGCGATCGAGCGACTCTGCTCCAGTCGCCCGCTGGCCAGCTGCTCGAACTGGGCGCGCCGCTGGTTGAGGGTCGGCGTGATCCAGGCGGGGCTGCGGCAGAGCTGCTCGGCCTGGTGCCGGATCTGTGCGGTGTTCCTGGCGGTCGTCCAGGCCCTGGTGGCCTGGCGGGCCAGCGGCGGGCCATGCATCCAGGCAGCAGCGGCGAGGGCCAGGCCAAGGCCGATCCACAGCGCCGGGTGCACCCCGGCTTGTGGCGGCGCCGAGGGACGCACGGCTGTCCGGGCTGCCCGGGGTGCTTGGGCTGTCGGGGGTGCTTGGGCTACTGGGGCGACCTGGGCTGTCGGGGCGCCAGGGGCGGTTTGGCTGCCGCTGCCCGGGCCTGCCCAGTGGCCGATCGCCACCGAGAGGTCATCGCCGCTGCCGCGGGTGGTGATGTCGGCCAGGCCCTGGCCCAGCTCTTCGGCGTTCTGCACCGCTGCGATCTGGCTGCAGAGCTCGAGGAAATCGGCGTCGGTGGCACACGACTTGCGCACCCCATCGGTGCTCAGCACCAGGGAGAAGGGCGGGCCAGCGGCCGGCAGCGGCTCCAGTCGCGCCCGGCTGGGCCAGAGGCGGGCGGCATCGGGCTGGCAGAGGCTGGCCGTCGCCTCCCCGGCGCTCGCTGGCAGCACCTCCTCGCTCACCAGAGCTGGCCCTGCGGCCCCCACCTGCGCCAGGTCCCAGTCGCCGAGGCCGGTGCACCCCCACCAGTCCGGGGCCAGCAGCAGCACCCCCAGGGTGGTGCCGTAGAGGCTGAGGTCGAAGGGCGTCTCCGCTGGTTGCTGCTGCCAGTGGGCCTGCACGGCGTCCCCCCAGCGCTCCTGGATGGTGATGGGCAGCCCCTGGCACAGCAGCGCCAGCCAGGCGGAGCGATCGTCCAGCGGCGTGTGCTCCAGGGCGGCCGCCACGGCGGCGAGGGCCTGGTCACAGGCCAGGCGACTGCCCACATCGCTGCGGCTGTAGCGGCGCCCGCCATGGCCGTCGGCCACCAGCAGCACCTGCAGGCTGGCGCCCTGGCGGCCCCGCAGGGTGGCCACGCGCGAGGCGTCCTGGCACACCACCCCCTTGCGGCGGTGGGCGGCGCCGATCACGGTGCAGTGCCGAGGGGGCTGCCAGCCGCTCACCACACCACCGGCCCTACGTCCTCCACCATGTCGACCATCGTTGGGGGCAGGTCGGGCAGGGGAATGTTGCTGCCGCTGACGTCTCCATCCACCCGGCTGGCGGGCATGGAGGCGGCGCCCACCACCGCCGTGGAGGCCCATTGGATGTATTGGGCCAGGGTGGTGGCGTTGCTGGCCTGCAGGGGGCGGCGGGGGGAGCGACCGCTGCCGCCGGTGCGATGGCGCGGCATCTCCCCACTGGCTCCGGGCACCTCGCCGGCGGGCAGCTGGGCTTCGGGATCGGGGCCGATGAACTGCTGCAGCACCTCCTGATCGGCGTCGTGGCCGACAGCGATCGCCAGCCGCACCGCCTTCTGGGCCCAGGGCTGGCGCAGCAGCAGGGCCAGGCCGGCCTCGAAGTCGTCGGTGGGCTGGCCGTCGGAGATCAGCACCAGCACCGGTGGCAGGGCCCGCTCCTCCATGGGCGGGGAGGCGAGCTGGGCGGCCACCAGCTCGAGCGCTTCACCCATGGCGGTCACGCCGCCGGCCTGCAGGTCCTGCCACTGCAGCTGCTCCACCGGCGTGGGTTCGGCGATGTGCCAGTGGGCGCGGTCGGCGAAGCGCACGGCGCGCACCAGCACCCGTGCCTCCGGGTTCTCGCGGGCCACCCGGGCCATGCCGGGCAGCGACTGGCGGATGGCCTGGTTGAGGGCCTGCATCTTGCCCTGGGCGGCCATGGAGCCGGAGCAGTCGCAGAGATAGATGAAGTGCAGCGGCCGGTTCGCCAGGCGCACGTTGGGGAAGGTGGGCATCAGCAGGAGAGCGGGCTGGCGGGGGATGGGGCTGGAGGTCTAGCGCCGCACACGAATCACGCCCCCGTCGGTGTGCAGTTCGCGGAGCGCCGCGAGGTTGCAGCTCATGCCCGGAGCCACGGTGATCTGGCGGCCCTGCAGCAGGGTCACCTCCCAGTCGCTGCCCGAGGCATTGCGCAGCCCCAGCAGCTGGGGGTCGCTGGGATGGGCCACCACCTCGGCAAAGGGCGCGTCCCACTGCGGCGGTTGCAGGGGGTCGAGGTGGTGCCGGTGCAGGGTGGTGCCTGTGGCGGCCACCACCCGGGCGCAGGGCAACTCCAGCTCCAGCGGCGGCGGCAGCACGGTGCCGCAGTTCCAGCAGGAGGGGGCGGCCGGGGCGTCGGCGCCGATCGCCGGAAAGTTTTCCTGGCCGCAGCTGGGGCAGAGCTGGCGGCGATCGAGGGTGCGGCTGAGGGCCTCCTGCCACTGGCCGGTGAGGGCGCGGCGGCCGGGCTCGCGCAGGCCGGGGCCGAAGGTCTGCAGGAAGAGGGCCTGGAGCTCCCGGGGGTAGATCGGCCAGGTCACCAGCGGGGCCGGGTGCAGCTCGGGGTCGGGCCGATTGCGCTGATCCTCAGAATCGAAGATGAACACCGGATCCTCCCCGTAGAGGCGGCGGCGGGCGGGTTCATCGAGGCAGCGGATCTCCCGCTCCAGGGCCCCGCGGAAGGGGTCGTGGCGGGTGAGCAGGCGGAAGATCAGCACCGCCAGGGAGTGGAGGTCGCTGTTGGCGCCCGGCCGGGCCCGGCCCATCAGGATTTCCGGAGCGATGAACCCCGGCGTGCCGAGCACGCTGCCCAGATCCCGCCCATCCACATCCACGTTGTCGTTGTCGCAGATGAGGATGCGGCCGCTGCTGGGCTCGAGGAAGAGGTTGCCCAGGGAAATGTCCTTGTAACAGAGGCCGCGGCTGTGCAGGGCGTGGAAGGCATCGGTGAGCTCCAGGCAGGCGCGCAGCACCTGGCGCAGCTCCAGATCCACCCGGCCGCCGTAGTGCTCGATCGCCCCCACGAAGCCCGGGGGCCGCAATCCCATGAGGTAGCCGAAGCCCGATTCCCGGCAGCGCAGCTGGGCCTGGGTGGCGGCGGTGGGCCGCAGCAGGGCGATCGGCCAGAGAAAGCTGGCGCTTGGTGCGGTGGCGCCGATGGCGGCGGCCAGCCGGCTCTCGAGCTGGCGGTCGCGGGCGATGCAGGCCGGCAGGTACCACTTGAGGGCCAGCCGTTCGCCGGCCAACTCCACCTCGTACACCTGCCCCTGGCTGCCGCTGCCCAGGCCCTTCAGCACGTGCAGGGGGGTGCTCAGCCCCTCGAAGCTGAGCTGGCTGTTCTCGGGCAGGATCCAGGTCATTGCGGGCGACCGGCGGCCGGCTCACCGCTGGGGGCGCCGATGGCCCGGCGGATGCCGTTGCGGTGGGCCAGGGCAGTGCGGCGGTTGGCGAAGCGATGGCGGCGGGCCTGGCCGTCGCACAGTTCCACCACCAGGGTGTGCTCCTGGCGCCGGCCGAGCACGATCGCACCCGCCAGGGCGGCGATCTCCAGGGGCCAGAAGATCGCGATCGGACCCACCCGGAACGGCAGCAGCAGCAGCAGGCCCACGCTCAGCAGCACCCACCAGCTGAAGATGTGGGGGTAGCGGGGTTCACTGCGCACCAGGGCCGAGCGCACCTGCTCGGGCCGGAACGCCTCATTGCCGACGGCGATGGTGCCCGGCGGGGCGGCAGCTGCCCTGGCGGTTGCAGTGGCCGCAGGAGCGGATCGTGGGGGCGCCGCAGCGGCCGGTGGTGGCGTGGGCGCGTCGGCGCTCTCCTGCAGCCGGAACACCAGCACGGGCCCGTTGCGACCCAGCCGGATTTCGTCGCCCTCGCCGAGGGGCCTGCAGCGCTGCACCCGCTCCCCCTCGAGGTAGGTGCCCTCCTGGCTGCGCCACTCGCACACCAGCCAGCCATGGCGCTGGGAGAAGCGCACAACGGCGTGGTGGTCGGCCACCCCCGCCTGGCTGGGGAACACCAGCCGATTGCCGCTGGCGCGGCCGATGGTGAGGTCTTGGGCGGGGTTGAGGCGCAGGCACTTCTCGGGCTCATCCCGCAGCTGCAGCAGGGCCACGGTGCTCATCCCTCACCCCGGCGGCGTTTCCACCAGAGCTGCCAGTCGTCGCGCAGATCGTTCCACCAGCCCCCGTCTCCCTGGCGGTAGGGCTCCACCCGTCCGGGGAAGAGCAGGGCCTTGCTGGCCAGCACCAGGGCGGCGAGCACCAGCACCAGCAGCACCCAACCGGGCAGGGCGCCGGGCCATCGGGCGGCGAACAGGGCCCGAACGGCATACACGGCGAGGGTGATCGCCAGCCAGAAGCGGAAGGGCTCCCAGGGGTCGCGAGATTGGCCCACTGGTGCTCCCGCCGGCGCCACTGGGGCCAGGGTAAGCCCGTAGCGTGGAGCCCATTTCCAGCCCATTCACCGTCCCGCACCCCCTGCGGATCAGCTCACAGAAGGACCGGCGTTCGTGCCCGCAGAGCCCCAGCCCCACCCCCAACCTGACGCCGCCCCGCTGCCCTCGCGGCGTGCCCTCTGGCTGGCCCTCTTCCGGGCGGCGGCCACAGGTGAGCTGGGCGCGCGTCCGGCGGCCCTGCGCCAGGCCTGGCATGACCTGCGTGCCCACCAGGCCGTGGCTGAGCTCTGGCAGGGCGACCGGCTGGTGAAGCGGCTGGAGCTTGGCCAGGAGCGGGTGCGGATCGGCCGCGATCCAGCCTGCGAGCTCGCCCTGGAGGCGCCGGGCCTCAGCCGCGTGCACGCCATCCTCGAGCGGCGCCGGGCCCGCGACCGCGACCTGGCGCTCGACGACTTCGATTCGGCCAATGGCCTGTTTCACCGCGACCGGCGCATCCGCTCGATCGCCCTGCGCGATGGCGATGTGGTGTTCCTGGGTTCAGCCCTGAAGGGCGACACGCCGGCCCTTCATTACCACCACCGCCGCAGCGCCCTGGAGCTGGCGGTGCACGGCCTGGGGGTGGTGAGCCTGGTGGGTTCCGCCGTGGTGGTGAGCGGCATGCTGCTGGCCTCCACCATCGCCGGCGGCTCCCGGATCCGGGTGATCGACGGCCCGGTGAAGATCCTGGCCGCCGACGGCCGCCAGATCGATGCCCAGCAGGGCTCGGCCACCGCCCTGCCGTCGCTCGCCGACTACCCCCTGCACCTTCGCCAGGCCCTGATCGCCTCGGAGGAGGCCCGCTTCGGCTGGAACAGCGGCATCGATCTGTTCGGCACGCTGCGCTCGGCCCTGCTCGGCAGTGGCGGCGGCAGCGGCCTCACCCAGCAGGTGGCGCGCCTCTATTACGCCAGCGTGGGCCGCGACGTGACGCTCACCCGCAAGCTGCGCGAGCTGTGGGTGGCCCTGCAGCTGGAGGTGGGCTACAGCAAGAACCGCATCCTCAAGATGTATCTCGACCGGGCCCACCTGGGGCTCGGCGCCGATGGCTTCGAGCAGGCCGCCCAGCTCTATTTCCGCAAGTCGGCCCGGGACCTCGATGTGGCCGAATCGGCCTTCCTCGTGGGCCTGCTGCCCAGCCCGAACGGCTACAGCCCCTGCTACGCCCCCAGCCAGGAGAAGGAGGCCCAGCAGCTGGAGGAGGCCCTGCTGCGCCGCAAGGGCACCCTGAGCGCGGCGGATCAGGAACGGATCGAGGCGGTGCGCTCGGGCCCCTGGTTGCCGGTGAAGCGTCGCAACCTGGTGCTGGGCCTGATGCACGAGCAGGGGCAATTGGGCGACCAGGCCCTGCTGGATGCCCAGCGCCAGCCCCTTAATTTTGACCAGTCGGCCTGCAGCGAGTCGACGATCACCACCTTCCCCTTCTTCAGCGACTACGTGCTCAGCGAGCTGCGGGGGCAGCGCTTCGGCCTCAACGCCGGCGGGGTGGACGGGGGGAATTACGTGGCGGTGAGCACGATCGACCAGCCCCTCCAGGCGCTGGCCCAGGAGCAGCTGCGCCGCTTTCTCGAAGGCCCCGCCGCCCGGGTGGGCCTCACCCAGGGGGCGGTGATCAGCCTGCGGCCCAGCACCGGCGCGATCCTGGCCTACGTGGGGGGCGGCAACTACGCCAGCTCCAGCTTTGATCGCGTGCAGGCCCTGCGCCAGCCTGGTTCCACCTTCAAGCTCTTTCCCTTCCTGGCGGCCCTGCAGGCCGGGGTGACGGAGAACGAGCTGATCTCCTGTGCCCCGCACGCCTATGTGGCGGGCTGCCGCAGCGGGACAGCGCCGATCACGGTGAGTGATGGGGTGGCGCGTTCGGAGAACGTGGTGGCCCTGCGGGTGGCGGATCGGGCCGGTCTGTCGCAGGTGGTGCGCCTCACCCGGCGCCTGGGGCTGAGCACGGCGATCCAGCCGGATTACTCGGCCATGCTCGGCGGCAATGAGACCTTCCTCTACGAGATGGCCCGGGCCTACGCGGTGGTGGCCAACGGCGGTCGCTGGGTGCCGATGCACGGGGTGACCCGCATCTACGACCTGGGGGTGTGCCAGTCGGTGCAGAGCCTGGCGGAGTGTCCTGAGCGGGGCGTCACCATCCCGTTGCTGGAGGAGCCGCGCCAGCTGATTCCCGCCGAGCACGCTGCCACGATGGATCGCATGCTGCGGGCGGTGGTGGAGCGGGGAACGGGACGCGGAGCTGCCCTGGTGGCGGATGCCCGGGGCAAGACCGGCACCACCGACAACGGCGTGGATGTGCTGTTCATCGGCTATTCACCGGCAATGGATCTGCTCACGGCGATCTGGATGGGCAATGACGACAACAAACCGGCCGAAGCGGCCAGCGGTGGCCTGGTGGCCGAGCTCTGGGGCCGCTACATGAAGGCCGCGGTGGAGATCCCCTCGTGAGCGGGCCGGCAGGAATGGAGGCCGGCGAGCTGCGCCTGCTCGGCGAGCGATTGGGCGGCTATCTGCGCCAGACAGGCGGGCGAAGCCAGTCGGCCGCAGGCCGCCAGGCCCTGGTGGCGGATCTGTTCGCCGGCCGCGACGACCTGCTCATTCCCCTGAAGGATCTGGTGAGCCGCCCCAGCTTTGCGGCCCTGCTCGCTCCGGGCGGCGGCCGGCCAGCGGCGATCCAGCGCGATGCCCTGCTGGCCGAGCTGCAGGCGCTTTACGCCCCGGCCGTGGTGGCGCGGCTGGCGGAGGTGCTCAATGGCGTGCTGGGGCTGGGGGCCGGGGCCGCTGCACTCATGCAGCCCCCATCACCCTCGGCTCCGGCACCCACAGCTCCCCCACCCACGGTTCCCACGACAGTGCCGGTGGCGCCTCGGCCCACCCCCAGCGCCGCCACCATCCCGGCGCGGCGCCCGCGCCCGCCTCGCCTGGAGCCCCCGGCGGAGCCAATCGCTGCTGGAGCAGCTCCCGCCTCCCGCTCGCCGGGATGCCTGGTGCTGGCGCTGATTGCCGGGGGCACCCTGATCCTCACCCTGCAGCTGATGCTCAGCCTGCGGGGGGCGGACATCTGCCGGTTCACGGGCTTCTGCCCGCCGGCGCTCGCTCCCGGCGGCGACGGCACCCGGCTGCGGCCCGCCCTGGCCGCGGCGGAGGCCCTGCAGGCCGCCGGCAGCCTGGGGGCCTTCGAGCGGGCCCTGCAGGAGCTGGAGCTTGCGCTGGGCCGCCTGCGCGGCGAGGCCCTCTCCGCGGAGGATCAGCAGCAACTGGCGGTGCTCGACACCCTGGCCGCCCAGGGCCGCCAGCGCCTGCAGGCCGAACAGCTCGACGGCGATCGCCTGCGCCGCGCCGAGGCGGCTCTCACCCAGGCCGAGCAGGCCGCCGAGGGGCAACCGGAGCGGGCCGAGGGCATCCGTGAGGCTGCGGCCGACCTGGAGGCGATCTCCCGCGGCAGCTTTGTGGCGCCCCAGGCCGAGAGCCTGCGGCTGCGCCTCCAGCGCCTCACGCCGGCGGCGCCCGCCCCTGAGCTCCCGGCTGCGGGCACCGAGCCGGCCACGCCATCGGAGCCTTCCCAACCCACGGCTCCCCCCTTGCCGGAAGCCCCACCAGCGCCCAGCCCGGAGCGGCCATCTGAGCCGGCGGGGGAGGCTGAGTCCCCCCAGGCCAGTCGCACGGGCACAACCAACCGCTACAGCCTGCCCAAAGCCTGGGAAGATCGCCGCGAGCGGCGGCGCGAAATCATGCAGAACTACCAGCCAGGCGCCAACTGAGGCCGGTGGCAGCGGGGAGGCTTGCTGCAGGAGGGTCCGTCAGGCGTTTCCAAAGCTGTTGAAGGCGATGGAGCAGGCGCTGTGCATCAGTTCCGCTTCCTCGAGGGCAGCAGGGGTTTCATCGTTGAGCAGGCCGTTTTCGCAATCGGCCTTGGCGAAATACAGCTCCTTGTCGTGCTCGAAGTTGAATTCGATCACGCTGCCTGAGAGGGGTTTGATGGAGGCGTGATACACCCGGAAATCGGTGTTGTTCACCGGCACCGATTCCTCGTCGGCGTTCACGGCGTCATCCACCGCCGTCTGGATCACGATCGTGGGGCTCAGACTCACCACTCCCCAGGTGGGGGCCACGCTGTCCCACCATTGCCAGCCCGGGTACACCACCACCCGCGGGCCCCAGCCGCCATACCAGCCATAGCGCCAGGGGCGTGCACCCACCCAGCCCCGGCGTCCGCCCCAGGCACCCCGATACACCGCCTTCTTGCTCACGCGCTTGTCAACGTTGACGATCTTGCTGTTCTTGATGTTGTAAGTGCGCTTCCCGCTGCGCTGGTTGGCACCGGAACCATTCGGGCGGGCCTGCTTGCTGCTGTTGAAGCCCTTCCAGGCCTTGGGCTGGCGTTGACCGCCCGATTCGCCGTTGCGGCTGCCGGAAGCGCGACCATTGGAGCCGCCTTCTGCACCCTCACGGTTTCGGTTGCCTTCGCCGGAGCTCTTCTGCTGTCTCGGCTTGGAGCTGGGTTGGGACGAGGGGGAGGAGGACTGGCTGCTGCTCTGCTTGCCTTCCTTCTTGCCCTTTTTGGCCAGCCAGTCCGACTCTGCTGGCCTGTTCAGCGCCGGGGTGAGCTGCAGGGCTGCAGCCTGGGCAGGCATCGCCTGGGCCATCACGCCTCCTGCTGCGAGCGCGAGGAGGGCAAGACGGAGGCGAAATGGCAAAAAAACGTCCCGGCAATCCCCAGCCCGCTGCAGCGCTTGCAGATGCAGCGCCGAAGTAGGCCAGCTGATATTGCGAAATTTTACGGAACCTCACGCCACGGGCGTCCGCGGGTGGCGGGCAATGCTTATGCAGAACCCGCATAAGCGCGGGGTGGCGGCTGGTCTCAGGCCTTCACCAGTCGCTCCGCTTTCTCGGCGTCGCCATAGAGCATGATGTGGCCGCAATCCATGCACATCTTCGACTTCACCGGTATCTCGGAGGGCTCGAGAATGGCGAATTTGGCATTGCTGAGGCGCTGGTAGATCAGGCCGGTCGATTGGATGTGGCCGGGTTCAAAGGCCTTGCTGCCGCAGGAGGGACAGGAGAGATCGGCCATGGCGCTGTGGTGTGGTGGCTTCAACGTAGACAGCCTGCCGCCAACCGACCTGCGCTCATTCGCTGAAGTTTCTCTAAAGATTGCCGGCGCCGGCTGGCTTTGCTAATGCGGAGATGGCATTGCGCATGGGCCCATGGCTGCCTCCTGGAACGGCACGCTCACGGTGAACAACAAGAGCGGTGGTCCGCTCAACTGGGCAGTGACCAACGCCACCGGGCCGGTGGGCAAGGCCGGCGCCTCGGGCACGCTCAAGCCCGGCGTGCAGACGCTCAAGGACCTGCCGGTGGCGGCGGGCCAGCGCCTCTACATCTCCCAGAGTCCGCTCAAGCAGAGCGTGCTGGCCGCCAAGCCCGCCCTGCCCGACCCCTTCAACGCCAACGTTGACGGCCGTATTCCCTACAGCTTCTGGGAATACACGGCCAACAGCAAGGGCTTCACCTGGGACACCTCCTACGTGGGCGAGTGGTCGTATCCCCTGCAGACGCTGGTGACGCCCGCTGGCAGCCGCACGCCGCGCACCTACGGGCTGGCGTCGCTGCCGGGGGCGATCGCTCGCCTGATCTCCCAGCCCTCCTTCGCGCCGCGCAGCGGCAAGGGCAAGGCCGGCAACCTGGTGTGAAGCAGCACGTCCCCCGACCCCAGCTGGCCGGCCACCCCCGCGCTCAACAACCGGCGGATCGTGGGCCCGCTCAACCCCTGGCAGCTGCAGCAGGGCGGCGGCAATCTGCAGCTGCTGCTCAAGGCGATGCAGCAGTTTGTGGCGGCGGTGCCCTGGAACGGCAACGACCTCAGCGCCAGTGCCACCAACCTCCCCACCTGGAACCAGGCGCTGCAGATCGCCAACGGCTACACCGCCGCCCTGGCGGCCCAGGCCAAGGCCGATGGCGGCGTGGCGCCCCAGCCGCAGACCGGCAGCCCCGCCCAGTTCCGTGGCTTCTTCACCTACCCCCAGGAGGAGAGCTTCGGCCAGGTGACCGATGGAGCGGTGCCCGACCAGCTGATCGTGAACCCCCTCACCACGGCCAAGCACCGCTTCGGCACCAACGGAGCAGACACCCTCCGCGGCACGCCCCGCAATGACGTGATCGTGGGCGGCCACGGCGCCGATCGCCTCAGCGGCCGCGGCGGCCGCGATCGCTACTGGCTGCTGCATCCCGCCAGCAGCCGCCCGGGCCGGGGCCGGCGCGACCTGATCACCGATTTCTCCGCCGACGACCGCATCGACCTCTCCGCCCTCGATGCCGACCGCCGGCAGGCGGGTCTGCAGCCCTTCCGCTGGCTCGGCCGCGAGCCCTTCAGCGGCCAGGCCGGCGAGCTGCGCCTCAGCCGCCGCGCCAGCGGCCTCGCCCTGCTCTAGGCCGACACCCGCGGCAGCGGCAGCGCCGACCTGGAGATCGCCCTGCGCGACCTGGAGGTGTTCGGCCGCAGCAATCTGGTGTTGTGATGCCTTCTCAATTGCACCGATCACCCACCTGGTAAGCTTCGTCAATTAGGGTGGGGTAAAGAGCCTTTGAGCCTGAAGATTCCTTTCAAGTGCCTAGGCTGAACTTTTTTTGACTGCTAGTTGAATCGGGCGGCATGACCAGTTATTTTGTCTTTTCTGGGACTCGCGCTGCTTTGTCGCAGCCCGGGTCAACCCACCTCGGCAGCTTGGGTCGATAAAAACGGTCGTCTGCTTGTCGTCGGCCGCCTGGCAGAGCTAGGTGAAAAGGCTGATGTAGGTGTGTTTCGGGCACAGGGTGGGGGGAGGTTTGTGCAGCCTTCCATCCAGACATTGGCTGGAGGCGATGTAGCGGTTGCCTGGAGTACGGGTGATGGTTCGAACGCGAGGGTGGAGGTTGCCACGCTGCGGCCCCAAGCCAATGGCTCTTTACGAGTGTTGTCTGGGATGAGAACCGATCGCGGTGAGCGTGAACCCGATCTCTCTCTCACCTCAGGAGGTCGTCTGTTGTTGGCGACGAGCCGTAGTGATGGGGATCTCGCTGTGAGGTCGCTGGACCCCTACCGCTTGCGTGATCAGGAACCACTTCTCATCACTGGAGCCATTCCCAGTGATCCACAGCTGGCCAGTCTCTCCTCACAAGGATTGAGCGGTGGCTTGCTCTACAGCACAGGGGACGGCATCCGGCTGGCGCTCTTGGCCCCTCGCGGTGCTGCTCTCTCCCTACGGCGCGATTTGGAGATCAGTGGAGACGGTTCGGATAAGGGGCCTGCGGTGAGCAGCGATGGGCGCGACCTCGTGGCGATGGCCTGGGCAGCGCGCAATGCAGAGCAGCCGGGGTATGACGTGATGGTGCGTTCCTTTTCTGTTGGCTCCAATCGGCTCGGTTCGTCCCGGCGGGCACATGCGGATCCCACGGATGAGCAGAGAGATCCGATGGTTGCCGTTCAGCCAAACGATAAGGTGCGGGTCGTTTGGCGTGATGTGGATCGCAGGCAGGGCTTAGCAACTAGCGTGCATCGCATTTCTGATTCCGGTGAGTGGCGCCGACTCGATGAGCAATCAATTGGTGAGAGAGGATCTGACCCAGATGTCACGAGCGACCGGAGTGGTAGCAGTGTCTACAGTTGGTCTACCGGAGGTGGTGGTCGCGGGAAGGTTAATCTTGTTGTGGAAAGTGGGTTGAACAGAAAGGGGTTGACGGTGAGCTCGCAGAGCAAAAGCCGCGGTCAGGCGAATGAGATTCGGGCCTCTTTGCAAAAAGACAGGCTCAAAGCCACAAGGGAGAGCGACGTCTTCGTTTTCCTCACGCGAAGCCACTCGTTGATCGATCGCTATGATGTGATCACTGGATTTAGTGGCTCTGATAAGATTGATGACCATCACGCTCGTCGAAATGTAAAAGCAGATCCAATCACTGATTCCGCCGGTCGAATCAACGGCCTTACTCGAAAGCAGCTTAATCGCGTCTGTAAGACCTCTAATGGCTATGGCGTTTTTGGTGCTGTTGCATTCACTGTTGGGGATGAGCCTGGTGTGTGGCTTGCGATCAATGATAAGCGAGCGGGATTCCAGCCCAAGAGTGACCCCATTATTTATCTTGAGGATTTCCTGCCTTCTGGGCGTAATCAGCTCACGATCATCTGAGCTGCTCAGCGGGTTGATGCCATGACGATCGTGCCCGTTTTGGCCCACGACGGATTTCGGCCAAATGGCTCGGCAAGATCGCCCTTGCTGGTTGTGCATGCCGGTACCCATAAGACAGCCAGTAGTTACATTCAAAACAGACTGGAAGCAAACCAGGCTGCCCTGAGTGCGCAGGGCATCGTGCATTCCTGGCCTAGACGGCAGGGGCGCAAGCACAAGGGTCTGGTGAAGGCCATGTTCAAGGGGAGGAAAGGGCCTTGGAAGCGCTATCTCAACGATGGAGCCTCTTCGGCTTGGCAGGTGCTCGTGAGCGCCGAGCAGTTCACGCCAGCCTTCACCGAGGCTTCTTATCTTTCTTTTCTTGATGGCATCGCCAGGTCCCACGCCAGAACGCTTCGGGTGGTTCTTTTCTTGCGCGACCAGCCAGATTTTCTCAATTCCATGTATGCCCACACGGTGCGGCGTCTTTATCATCACTATCCCTTCGGCCGATATGTGAGTCGCAAGCTGCGCTTCCCCAGTTGGTTCCCCAACTATCACCGATGGCTTGATGCGGTTCGCCAGCATCCCACTGCTGAGTTGCTTGTTCTGCCCTATCGATCTCCTGGTTTGGCATCGCGTGGCGAAACGGATCCTTTCATCCAGTTGGCCGATGGCTTGGGATGGGTGGCTCCTGAGCAAGGCTGGTTGCCTGCTTCTCGACAGTCCATCAACACCCAGGTTGGCTCCAGGGGAATCTGGTTGGCTCTTGAGGTGGGCAAAGCGCTCGCGGCAAAGGGGATCAACCCTCGTTCGCTGCGTAATACGGGTGGATTGATCCGTAAAATCGCGGAGAGGGAGGGGTGGACGCACCAGCGCTTTCAGGGATTTGAGCCTGATGCCTATCTCAAGGTGAGGCAGTTGCTTCAGTCTGCAAATGATCCACTGGCGATGCAGGCCTGGGGCGCTCCCTGGGCTGAGGTCTTCCCATCGAACCCTCAGCCGCGCTCAATCTTTGCGGAGCCTGAAACGGATCAAGACGCCAAGTTGATGAATGGGTGTGTGCAAGAAGTGGTGACTCACCTTTTGGAGCAGATGTAGGGCTATTGGCACACTCTTCATGCCACAGCTGGAATCAGCAGCTCAACATCGAGTGGCTTGATTTCGCCATGCTCCAGCCGGTCGGCGATCACTCGCAGTGCCAGCACTTCTGCGCGGGCGAGGGCCTCAGCTGCACTGGATCCGTAGGCCATGGCGCCTGGAAGCTGTGGAACCTCGGCGATCCAGCGGCCATCCAGTTCCTGTTCGCACTCCATGGTGAGTTTCATGGGAGGACGACTCTGGTGAACTCAGCTTACGGGGCTTCCGCGCAGCAATGAGCTCACCAATCCACCTTCATATCGCCCCGTTTGCCCCCGCTCACCAGCCCCAGCGCGCTCCGGCCGCGCTCCTTACCCTGATGGGCACACGCAGCTGCGCCATGGAGATCAACCGCCCTTCGAGCGCCACGCTCACGCCGGAGCAGCAGCAGGCGCTGGAGCAGTTCCGGGAGCGGGTGCATGCACTGGCGCTGAGCGGAGGCCTCTCGACCGACACCGTGCGCAACGTGGTGCGGGCAATGCGGCAGCACCCCGACTTCAGCGTGGAGATCCTGCAGGTGCTCTACGAGGAATCCGACGTGCTGCGCGAGGCGGCGCCGGGGGTGTCGCTGCTGGATCTGCAGTGAGCCCGGGCGCGGGCGGCTCGGTGGTCCAGTCGCTCCAGTCGGGAACCTGCTCACTCCAGTGGGGCGGTTCCAGCTGGGCGAGGTGCTCGGATTGCCGGCTCAGATCGTGGGTGATGGCTTCGCGAATGCAGGCGCTGCGGGTCTTGCCCAGTTGCCTGGCCAGCAGATCCAGGCGTTTCTCCAACTGTGTCGATAGGCGCACGCTGAGCGCCATGGCCTCACGCGTTGAACATCTTGTTCAACAATAGAGAAGATTTCTGTAGAGGTGGCTTCTGGTTAGGCAAAAGCAGCTCGTTTTACAGCGTTACAGGAAGCTGTGCTTTGAAGGGTTCAGCCCATAGCTTCGCCAAGCCATCTGCGTTTTGAATGTCGACACAAAGCAACGTGGGTCCGATGAACTCAAGGGTGTAGCCGTCGCCCTCAAGGATCAAGTCAGGGATGCCGCGCAGAGAAGGATGACGAAAAAGGATGGCACCGCTATCGGCATCCACGCGTCGCTCCATGGCGGCGAGTTGCCTTGTCAGTCCTGGAACTTGACCCATCGTCCTGCTCCAATGGGATTCGTCAGGGTGCCGTGGTCTGTTGGATACGTGGTGATCACCCGATCTCCATCCTGACTCAAAACGGCGATCCATGGTCGCTGTTCCCACTCCATCACCACAATGCTGGCTCCGGTGCCTCGATCCACAAGTCGGGAGCCTTGCGCCATGGCGGCTTCCCAGCCGAGCAAACGCTCACTGGTGATTCCGTAGGTCTCGAGTTTGTCGATGGCGTGGCGACTGAGTTCCACCGTGCCCCGCCCTCAGGCCGCGCCGATGCGGTCGCTGCCGAAGTAGGGCGCGATGGCGGCGGGGAGGAGCACGGATCCGTCGGGCTGCTGGCCGTTTTCGAGCAGGGCGGCCATGGTGCGGCCCACGGCGAGGCCGGAGCCGTTGAGGGTGTGCACGAGCTGGGTGCCCTTGCCCTCCTTGAAGCGGATGGCGGCGCGGCGGGCCTGGAAGTCGCCGCACACCGAGCAGCTGGAGATTTCGCGGTAGGCGCCGGCGCCGGGCAGCCACACCTCCAGATCAAAGGTGCGGGCGGCGGAGAAGCCGAGGTCGCCGGTGCAGAGCTCGATGCGGCGGTAGGGCAGTTCGAGGGTTTCGAGGATGGATTCGGCGTGGCGGGTGATCTGCTCGTGGGCGTCGGCGGAGTTGGCGGGGTGGCAGAACCAGTAGAGCTCCACCTTGTTGAACTGGTGCAGGCGGATCAGGCCGCGGGTGTCGCGGCCGTAGGAGCCGGCCTCGCGGCGGAAGCAGGGGGTGTAGGCGCAGTAGCGCAGGGGCAGCTGCTCGGCGGGGATCACCTCCTCGCGGTGCAGGGAGGTGAGGGGTACCTCGGCGGTGGGGGTGAGCCAGAGGTCGTCGTCGGCGCAGCGGAAGCTCTCCTCGGCGAACTTGGGCAGCTGGCCGGAGCCGGTGAGGCTGGCGGAGTTCACCAGGATCGGCGGCAGCACCTCGGTGTAGCCGCGGGCGGTGTGCTGATCGAGCATGAAGCTGATCAGGGCCCGCTCCAGGCGGGCGCCGGCGCCGAGCAGGGTGATGAAGCGGCTCTGGGCGATGCGCACGGAGCGCTCGGCCTCCCAGAGGCCCAGCCGTTCGCCGATCTGCCAGTGCTCCTGCAGCCCGCTCTCCTGGCGGGGCATGCCCCAGCGCTTCACCTCCACGTTGTCGGCCTCGCTGGCGCCGTCGGGCGTTTCAGCGGCGGGCAGGTTGGGGAAGGCGATCAGGGCGTCGCGCAGCTGCTGCTCGAGGGCCTTCTCCTGCTCCTCGAGGCCGGCCACCTCCTGCTTGATGGCATTGCCGCGGTCGCGCAGGGCCTGCACCTCCTCGCCCTTGGGGTCGGCGCCGGCCTGGATGCGCTGGCCCACCTGCTTGCCGATCTGGTTGCCCTCGGCCTGGAGGGCGCTGCGCTGCTCCTCGAGGTCGCGCTCCAGCCTGGCGATGGCCTGCAGACCGGTGAGGTCGATCGTGAGGCCGCGGCGGGCCAGCTGGCTGGCGATCAGCTGGGGGTTATCGCGCAGCAGGCGCTGGTCGAGCACGGGGGCGGGGCGGCTGTGGGGAGCCTAAAAGCCAACGGAGTTGGGCCCCGTGGCGCTCAGAGCACCTGCACCACTTCGGCGACTTCAGGAATGGCTTCACGCAGCTTGCGCTCGATCCCCATCTTCAGGGTCATGGTGCTGCTGGGGCAGGAGCCGCAGGCGCCCTGCAGACGCACCTTCACCACAGGTCCATCGATCTCCACGACCTCAACGTTGCCGCCATCGGCCATGAGGTAGGGGCGGAGTTCATCAAGGGTGCGCTCCACATTGTCGAGGGTGAGGGCGCGTGGATCTGCGGGCGCTGAGCTCGCGGAGACCGTGCTGGAAGAGGTGGCGCCGGTCGGAGCATCGGGGGGGGTGCTGGACATGGAGACAGCTCGACTATCGATGCGCAGTTATCCTAGGCACCATCTGCCTGCGACAGCCGGCCTCCCACCCCCTGGCAGCGCTCCGGCGCAGCTCAGTCAACATAGGATCTTGATCCGGTGCGCAGGCCGATGGTGCGGGTCACAGGGTTGCCGAATCCCTGGGCAGCGGTGTAGGTGTTGGGGGCCACGGGGGTGGCGGTGATGACCACGGTGGCGGTGTCACAGTCGTTGTTGGGGGTCACAGCGAAGCCGGTGACGCCACGCATCACCAGCTGGTCGTTGGAGGCGGTGTTGACGGGACTGAGCTGGCCGTTGGCCAGGATCTGGGGGCCAGAGCGGCGGAGCTCGTTGGTCGCCGTGTTGCGTGTGTAGCGGATCACCGCGTCGGTGCCGGTGGGAACACTGTTGGCATCGAGCAGGGTCACGCGCATGCGCAGTTGGTTTGCCGCTGCGGCGCACACGGGAGCGGCTGCGGCGCAGGCGGGTGGCGGGGCGGTGGTGCCGAACGCACAGGCATCCTCTGCCTCCGCATCGAGGAGGGTTGAAACACGGTTGAGATCACGCTCCAGCTGCACCTGCCAGAGGGTGGCTTCGAAAAATCGAATGGCTCCATGAATGCCGCTCCAGATCAGGGGCAGGAACAGGCCGCTGATCACCAGGGCCACCAGCAGTTCCACGAGGGTGACCCCGTGCTGGGTAGTGGCCTGGGGCCTGGGGCGCTTCGGGCTGGAGACGGGATGGGTCATGGCGTTACACCCGGCCCCACTCGGTGCAGGCACCCGTTGCGGCTGCGTTGTTGCGCCCCACCTCCAGCACCCCGATCAGGCCCACCATGCGGATGCAGCGCAGGGGACGCTCATCGTTCACGTTGATGTTGATCAGCACCTGGCCGTTAGGAAGAGCGGCGTTGGTGGGGGTGGAGAGGGTGCCGCGTGCGGTGAACACAAACTGGGATGGGTTGGCGGTGATCCTGGCGCTGGCGTTGTTGGCGTAGAGACCCGGCAGCGTGAGGGTGTTCTGGGAGGCGCAGGCAGCGGGTTCGATCCTCGCCAGCTGGGCTCCAGCGGCCACGGTGCCGGTGCTGAGGGTCACGGTGCAGAGGGCGCCACCGGCCTGGGCATTGAAGCGGCTGGCATCGCGACTCACCTGGTCGAGCCAACCCGTCAGTTCGGTGGTCACAGTGTTGGCACGCTCGCGGCGGGCGAGGTTGATCAGAGAGTCGGTACCAACGGCAGCGAGCACGCCGAGGATCACCACCGTGATCAACAGTTCCGCAAGGCTGAAGCCGCTGCTGTGAGGCCGAGGGTGCGTCATGGGCAGAAGCGGGCCATGGGGGGCTCCACGCGCGCGACGCGCACGACCGCGTTGCCGCGGGTGGTGTCGGTGTAGGTGACCTGAAGAATGTTCTGATAGCCTAGCCGATTCTGAACGCTGTTGAGGCGCACGATCGTAGTGCGGGCGCCACCGGCTCGGGTGAGGGCGCCATTCACAGTGAGGGCGTTGAACTGGGCGAGTACCGCGTCGCTGATGATTCCGCGCACGGGTTCCCGGCAGAGGGCATCGACGGTTTCCGCCTCACTGCCGGCAGTGAGCGCATCCGAATCCAGTTGAGGGTAGAAATAGCGATCGTCGCGTCGATTGGGGGTGTGGCACGGCTGGGTAAAGGGGGCTGTGTTGTTTGTGGTAACGCCAGCCAGACCAAGCCTGCACACCCCGGTGCAACAGGTGAGGTCTGCAGCTCGATCTTCAATGGCGGCCAGATCGGCGTCGATGGCGTCGTTGAGTTGGCTGCGCTCGCCCGTCCGGTTGCGCTGCTGGGTGGAGATCCCGATCACACTGAGTGTGCCGAGCAGGGCAAAGGTCACGATCACGCTCACCACCAACGCCTCCACCAGGAAGCCCCCCCGCTCTTCGGGACGCACGCGGGGTCTGGCCAGCAGCTGGATGCGCGCCATCACCACAGCCGGGTGTTGGTGGTGGCGCGGGCCACCCAGTCGATGCCGTTCCAAGGCACGAACTTGGCGGGGTTGGCTTCCCCGAGGGCGGCGCCGGTGACCCTGGAGTCGGGCACGCGCAGGTGGAAGGCGCCGTAGGGCTTGAACTGGCTCACCCAGATCCTGCCGAAGAAGCTCCAGTTGTCCTCGTTGTTGGTGTAGAAGCCGGCCGGCACATCGTTGGCGGCCCCGCCGGTGACCCGCAATTCCGCCCGGCCTCTGGGCAGGTAGAACCACACCCCGCCGATCTTGGCGTTGGTGCCGAAGGAGGTGGTGATCAGAATGTTCTGCTCCTGCCCGGCGGCGCCGGTGTCCCGGCCGAAGAAGTTGAGGCGATCGGGTTCACCGACAGGGGAAAACTCATAATTGTCGTCATCGACGGCGATGTCGCACTGGGGCCTGATGTCTGGGCACAACACATGGGCCAGCTCCGCTGGAGAACGGGATGTGAAGATGAAGTTTTCTGTGTTGTTGACGTTGTTCACTCCGAATCGCAGGTCGGTTGTCGCCGGTTCGGTGTAGAAGAAGCTCAGGGGCCCGCCACTGGTGTCGATGAAGATCCGGCCGCCATCGCGCTGGTTGATGGTGGGCCCCAGGCAATGGAACCCATCATCCAGCGTGATGGGGGAGTTGTTGGTGAATTGGCACCAGGCGCCGCCAAAGATTCTAGTAAGGTTTCTCACTCCCGTTGGGGTTCTCGCCACGGTCGTGGGCTGGCTTGATTGGATCCTCAGATTTCTGATGGTGATGTTTTCGCCAGTTTGCCATTGGTTTGAGCTGGTGGTCGCACCGTCTCTGAACTGAACGCGCACGTCGGAGCCAGAGAATGGCAGCCCAAGACGGAATAGGGTGCCGCTGGTGCTTGTGGTGATCGCGCTCCCAGGAATAGGAGCTGGGGTGAGCGGATACCAGTTGATGCCGTTGTTGGGAGAAACTTCCACGACCAGTAAATCACTGGCATCAAAGTCCGATGTCCTCGAGATCGAGAATTCCAGAAATGGAGTCTGCAGGAATGGTGCTTCGAAGCTGTTGAGGTTGACGTCTCTATACAATCGAGTATCATTATCATTCGGATTGCTGTTCCAGCTGGCCGCTCCCAGTATCGTCAGATCCGTGGGGGTGTTTGAAGGGTTTCCAAAATCCAGGGGGGCCTGGCTGCCCACGGCGCTGTCTCCGAGCCCGTAGAAGTTGCTGTTGGGTCTGCCCCGGCTGGTCACATTGAGCCAGGTGTTGGCTGTGCAGTTGTCCGCCGTTGTGTCGTCATCAAGATCCACCAGGCACACCTCCACCCGCTGCCTGTTGGCCTCGTTGTTGGTGCGCAGGCGGAGGGTCGTTTCGCTGTTGGCAGGGGTGGAGCCGTCGCCGTTGTCGGTGCTCAGGAGAGGCCAGAGCGCGACGTTGAGGAGCTTGTCGTCTTGGGGTTCCGCAGCTTCGATGATCAGATCGGGACCCCAGTCCTCCGTCCAGGCGAAGACAAAATCGTCGATGTCCGGAAAGGCTGTGGTCTCCAAGGCCACGATCGGCGAGCAGGAGGCCGATGTGCCGCGGATGTCCGTTTCGGGTCCGGAGAAGTAGGTGGCGGGGCCTGTCTGCCTGCAGACTCGCTCGTTGGCATCGGGTGCTCCCGCCCCTACGATCGACGAATTGAAGGTGGTGTCGTCGCCGACATCGGAGTCACTCGTATCGTTCGTTCGAGGGCAGTTTCCACTGGCGAGTTTGCCTCGACCGGGCCTCACTCGGCAGTTGGAGCGCTCAAACAGGTCGCCGGCATTGTCAACCACGCCAAGAATCGGCCCGTAAGGTACGATCGAGCCGGTGTCGTTACTTCTCTGGGTGAACTGATCGTTGGCAAAGAACGACCAGTGCCAGCCGTCGTTTAACCCGGTCACGACGCCGTACTGCAGGTTGCACAGGCGGCTGTCGGATCCCAGAGATCCGGTGGTGCCTTGATAGTTCGTCCCACCGGAGCTGTTGCTCCCCAGCGAGGCTCCGCAGCATTTGGGCAGCACCTCGAATTCCCGGGTTTCCCGGGAGTTGGCCACCACCTGGCCGCCGCGCACCACCCGCCCCTCCACCTCCAGCACCAGAAAGCCGCTGTTGCGGCCCGACTGCAGGGCTCCCGCGCCGTCGGGATCGTTGAGGTTCACCAGCTGGTCCCACCTGGCGAAGCCCGTCGGCAGGGCGGAACCGGTGATCGCGCCCCCAGGTGTGCCGGTGCGGCGCAGGGCGCGGGGGTCGGGGTTTGTTCTGCCATCGGAAGCGGAGTAGGTGATCCTCACCAGTCGGAACTCACGGCGGTTCGGGCCGGCGCCCCCGGCCGCACCCGTCACCACATCGCGCCACTGGCCGTCGCCGAGGTTGATGGCCTCCTGGTCGGGCAGGCCGTTATTGCTGGGGCCGGGCCGGCTGCCGTCCTCGGTGTTGAAGCACGGGCTCCTGAGGTTGGCGGCACTCCAGTCGGTGGGGCTCTCGCCGGATACAAGCAGCCGGCGGTTCTGGGGCAGGTTCCAGTAGTTGATCATCAGTTCCGTGCCCTCAGCCGCAGCCCCTCGCGCCTGGCGGGTGTCGGAGGAGGCGAACACCCCGCGCAGGTTGCTGCTGCTCAGCTGCACCACTGCCGCACCGCTGAGGATCAGCACGAGGGCCGCGACGATTCCCACTGCCACGGTGACTGCACCGTGCTCGTCGGAGCGCCGACTGGCAACGAGAGCGTGCATCAGCACCTTGGCCGCTCGAAGGCGTCTGATCAGCGGCCCAGACATCCCCACTCCTCCACGGAAGGTCCCGGCTTCATCGTTGAATCTGCCAGGAGTGATGAAGTCAGCTTAGGGCTGGGGAAGGTGCCCGCAAACGCCAGTGCTCAACCTGGACGGCTTTGTGAAGGTTGTTGACCCCTGGCTACCCTTTTCCGTTGTAAAGCTTGAAAAAGCTTGAGTCGGGGTCTCGTTTGCCATTCATGCGCCAGCGCACAATCAGGTCTTCCACAGCTTTGCGGTAGGCCACATAACGGAGGATCAGCCCTACCCAGTACGCTACGGCCGGGACCAGCAACAGCACGAGCCTCACTCCGCCAAGCCCCCCCGGCGCTACGGCCAAGAGCACGACTATCGCTCCGATCGCCACGTTCCGGCTCCAGGGAATCGGCATGGGGAAGCGGCGCCCCTGGCTGATGGCCCACACCAGAGCCCGTATTTCCTCATCGCAGAGCCGCAGGCGCTGGCGCAGATCCATGTCCCACTGCGTCAGGAGGGTGACGTCGTTGGAGCGGGAGGCAATGCGGCTGGCCAGCCGTTGGCGGTAGCGCAGCATGGCCCGCACCTCCTGCAGGGGGATGCGCAGGATCAGCTTCCCTTCCTGGGTTTTGAGGGCGAAGCTGGCGCGGCTCAATACCGATTGCTCCAGTGATGCCCCGATGCCATCGCCCAACGCCCCGTTTTGGCGGGCAATGTCCTGAGCGGCGGCAAACAGCAATTGCAATCCCTGCTCACGGCTAAGACGCCGACGATCCTCCTGGCGACCTCCCTGGGATCCGGAGTTGGAGGGAGTGGTGGACAACGATCGGCCGTCATTGGCGCGATACCACCCTATCCAATCCAGCCGCAGGGCACTGGGCTGCATCTGCCTAGGATTGACTCACCGCAGCCCCACTTCGCTGTCCCGTCGCCCATCCGAAGCGGCCGCAGCACCCCACGCATGACCGACGCCCCCGTCTCCCGCATTCGCAATTTCTGCATTATTGCCCACATCGACCACGGCAAATCCACCCTCGCCGATCGCTTGCTGCAGGAAACGGGCACCGTCGCCGCCCGCGACATGCAGGAGCAGTTCCTCGACAACATGGAGCTGGAGCGCGAGCGCGGCATCACGATCAAGCTCCAGGCCGCCCGCATGGAATACCAGGCGGCCGATGGGGAGACCTACATCCTCAACCTGATCGACACCCCCGGCCATGTCGACTTCTCCTACGAGGTGAGCCGCTCACTGCAGGCCTGTGAAGGCGCCCTGCTGGTGGTGGATGCCAGCCAGGGCGTGGAGGCGCAAACCCTGGCCAACGTGTATCTGGCGCTGGAAAACGATCTCGAGATCATTCCGGTGCTTAACAAGATCGACCTGCCCGGCGCCGATCCCGACCGCATCAAGGAAGAGATCGAGGCGATCATCGGCCTCGACTGCTCCAACGCCATCCCCTGCTCCGCCAAGACCGGCCTCGGCGTGCCCGAGATCCTGCAGGCCGTGGTCGACCGGGTGCCGCCGCCGGCCGACCAGGTGGCCGAGCCCCTCAAGGCTCTGATCTTCGACTCCTACTACGACCCCTACCGGGGCGTGATCGTGTATTTCCGGGTGATCAGTGGCTCCCTCGCCAAAAAAGACAAGGTGCTGCTGATGGCCAGCGGCAAAACTTACGAACTCGACGAGGTAGGCGTGATGGCGCCCGACCAGCGCCAGGTGGACTCCCTCCATGCCGGCGAGGTGGGCTACCTGGCCGCCTCGATCAAGGCCGTGGCCGATGCCCGCGTGGGCGACACGATCACCCTGGTGAACGCCCCCGCCGCTGAGCCCCTGCCCGGCTACACCGAGGCCAAGCCGATGGTGTTCTGCGGCCTCTTCCCCACCGATGCCGACCAATACCCCGACCTGCGCGACGCCCTCGACAAGCTGCAGCTCAGCGATGCGGCCCTGAAATACGAGCCGGAAACCAGCAGCGCCATGGGCTTCGGCTTCCGCTGCGGCTTCCTCGGCCTGCTGCACATGGAGATCGTGCAGGAGCGCCTCGAGCGCGAATACAACCTCGACCTGATCGTCACCGCCCCCTCGGTGATCTATCAGGTGAACATGCTCGATGGCAGCACCGTGATGGTTGACAACCCGGCCACCCTTCCCGATCCGCAGAAGCGCGAGTCGATCGAGGAGCCCTACGTGAAGCTGGAGATCTACACGCCCAACACTTACAACGGCACCTTGATGGAGCTCTGCCAGGAGCGGCGCGGTGAGTTCATCGACATGAAATACATCACCACCGACCGCGTCACCCTCCACTACGAGGTGCCCCTGGCCGAGGTGGTCACCGATTTCTTCGATCAGATGAAGAGCCGCACCAAGGGCTACGCCTCGATGGAATACCACCTGATCGGCTACCGCAAAAACGAGCTGGTGCGCCTCGATGTGCTGATCAACGGCGAGAAAGCCGATCCCCTCACCACCATCGTGCACCGCGACAAGGCCTACAACGTGGGCAAGGGCCTGGTGGAGAAGCTCAAGGAGCTGATCCCCCGCCAACAGTTCAAGATCCCCATCCAGGCCTCGATCGGTAGCCGCGTGATCGCCTCCGAGAGCATCAGCGCCATGCGCAAAGACGTGCTCGCCAAGTGCTACGGCGGCGACATCAGCCGCAAGAAGAAACTGCTCCAGAAGCAGGCCAAGGGCAAGAAGCGCATGAAGGCCATGGGCAAGGTGGAGGTGCCCCAGGAGGCCTTCATGGCTGTGTTGAAGCTGAATCAGTAGGTGTACGGCGTTCAGTCGCCTTGACTGATGCAGCATGTTCATCCCCTATGGGATGCGGAACCCACGCACTTGGATATCAGCCAGATGCAATCCTTCGCTCGCCAGGCTAAGCAGCACGACACTTGTGCCGGCGAAGTCTTCAGGGAGACGCTGCCGATGGCGGAGCTCGCGGCCCTGCAGGAAGGCGTCGCTTAGTTGAACTCGCACGCTGCGCCGTAAATGGCGCGGATCATCGAGATCTCCTGGCAGGGCGACCAGTCGCGCTGCCCGCCCGAAGCAGCTGTCGGATCGATTGCTGATTTCCAGCTCCTCCATGAGGCATTGTCCGCCCAAATCAATGCGAATCCACTGCCCAGCCATGAGCTCAGTGTGGAAGAAGAAGGGGTGTTGCGCCCTCACCAGTCCGTGCGACGGTCTGTTGCCGTAACTGCTGCTCAGGGTGTATGGGCGGCCGTGGCAGAGCTCTTCGATCGGCCCATGCCCTTGTTTCGGAGCAGGTGCTTGCGGACGCTCCTCTTCCTGAATGGTCAGCAGGCCATGGCAGAGCTTGAGCAGCTGATCCAGGCTGCTGGTCTGGGTTGTCAGCCGGCGATCCAGCTGTTCGAGCTTTCGGGACGTGTAGCTCAGGCTGTCGCTGATGCGTTTGGCGTTGCTCGCTGCGGTGGGGCTGATCTCGGGCCAGGTTTCATCGAGGAACAGGGGTGGCCGCGTCGGCACGTTCTGGATGTCCAGGGGATGCGGCAGCTGAACGGGCAGGGCGTCGCCGGGGCGGGCTGCGAGCAGGTCATGACGCACCAGCGTGACTTCCAGCACATCGGGAAAGCTGCGCCCCCCGGGCTGGCTGCGCCAGGTGCCACAGGCATTGTTGGGATGGGCATGCACACAGGTGAATTGTGCGCTGAGCTGTTGCAGCAAGGGCCGCACCGAACCGTAGAAAAAGGCTGGTGAACTTGGAAGCTGGTTCAGCCAATGCAGCTCGAGGATGATGATTCCGAATCCCGCTAGTAGCTCAGAGCTGGCGCTGCCAAGATTGGCGTATTCCCCCCCCTCAATATCCATCTGCAAGATCCAGGCGCCATGGCTCTCCTGAGACGCACAGCGATCGACCCATTGCTGCAGACTCTGACTGTTGTCGCAGCCCTCCGGCTCCAGCCATTTCTGATCAAAGAACTGCAGGTCTTCGATCAGTGGTGTCTTGAGGCGTTCTGGGCTGGTGGAGTAGTCGCAGAGGAAGGAGGGAATCTTGTAGGCGTGGGCTAGTTCGTCCTCAAAGGGCTTGCGATCGGCCACGCCTGGGGAGAAGCAGGCGCGCATCTCACCGATGAAGTCAGGCACCAGATAGGCGCCATCGCCGCTGCCGCCCACACGGATCAGTGCTGATGGGCAGGGGCGTGGTCGCAGGCTGTCGAGCGCTGCTTCGATGTGTTGCGGATACACGGTTGGGCTTTGATTGACAAAGCCGCGGTGGGAGCCATGGAAGTAGCTGATGCTGTCCTCGATGTTGAGAGGCTGTTCAGGAGACTCCAGGGAAAGAAAGCCGCCCCACAGCGGCAGGTCGCCCCAACGGTTGATGTCGATGCAGCCGCTGGCGTGAACGGCCTGGCAGAAGCGCTGAAAGCGTGTGTTCTGCCGGTAGTGATTGAGATCAATGATCGCGCAGTTGGTGTACGGGCAGTTGGCGATGCTCGGTTGATGGTCGAGATTTTCCTGGCTGGCGAAGTCGCGGAGAAAGGCTTCCAGTCCGACGGTCACGTCCGGGTGGTCCTTCTGACGGCAGGGAGTGAGGTAAGTCAGGCCGTCGTGCTGCATGCGCTGGATGCAGTGGGGGAGGTCCAGGTGTGCGACTGTGCAGTCATCGTCTAGGCGGACAAGATAATCCCAGTTCTCGGTGTAGCGCAGAAAGCCGTCCAGCCAGAAACGGCACATGCATTTGTAGCCATGGGAAAAGCGTTCAGATTTGCTGGTGGGCTGGCACCACGCGGATTCTTGTTGGGCTGGCAGGGTTGGCGCGAACTCGGCGCTGACATCAATGAATGTCAGCGGCGCGAGTCGTGATCTTGCGCGAATGTAAATCTGCTGCTCAGGGGTGACATTGCCTTCGTGAAAAATCAGGTGCTCCACGCTGATCGCGTGTTCGCTCCTGTTGCCATTGACCTGGGCACGGTTGTCGTTCGTCGCTGCTTCACCCACGTTGTGCCGCAGGGCGACATCCAGGGCCCGGTTGCGCTGGATCAGAGGGGTGTAGTCGCTCAGCTGCTCGTGGCCGCGGCTGAGGACCGCCACCGCCACGCGAATGGTGGCGGTGCGGGCGATGGTGCTGGCCTTGGACATCAGCGGTGGATGGTTGGGTGGGAGTGTGCGGCCGGTGCAGTGGCCGCGGGCTGCAGCATCGTCTGGATGGCCGCGCTGAGCCGGGAGTAGCGCGACACCTTCAGCAGCAGCCAGTCGCCCGGTTGCAGGTCGTTTGCCAGGGCCTCCACCAGAGCGCTGCTGTCGCTGCTGTGCAGGCCGATGCGCTCCTGCGGCAGGGCTGCACAGGTGTGTGCCGTTTCCCGGCCATGGGCATACACCCGGTCGATGCCATGCAGCAGCACCAGATCGGCCAGGGAGCGGTGCAGGGCGGCGGATTGCTCGCCGAGTTCCGCCATCGAGCCCAGCACCAGCAGCCGGCGGCCGCCATGGCCCTGGCTGTGGTGCTCCAGGTGCGCCAATGCCGAGCGCAGCGATGCCGGGTTGGCGCTGAAGCTGTCATCGATCAGCTGAATCGTGCCGTGCTGCCACGGCTGCACCGAGGTGGCGCAGTGGCGCGGCAGCGGTTCCAGCTGCTCCAGGGCGGGCAGTAGCGGCGCCGGGTCGAGCTTCAGCGCCGCCAGCGCCGCCAGCATCGCCAGGCTGTTGTGCAGATCGTGCGGCGCCGGCAGCGAGAGGCGGTAGTGGAGGGGCTCCCCCAGCCAGCGCACGCTCACCTGCCAGCCACGCTCCAGCGCTGAGGCCTCGAGCAGTTGCACATCGGCCGCCCCCGAGCGCCCGAAGCCGATCAGGCGGATGTCGCCCTCCGCTCGGGCCGCCGCTATCAGGCGCGGATGCAGCGGCGAATCCCGGTTGAACACCAGGGCGCCGCCGGGGCACAGGGCGCGGCAGAGCAGCGACTTCTGATCGGCGATCGCCTCCAGGGTGGGATAGCAATCGGTGTGGTCGTGCTGGATGTCGGTGATCACTGCCACATCCGGCGCCGCGATCATCGCCTTGGGCAGGGTGTAGCGCGGACGGTCGGAGCTGAACTCCAGCACCGTATGGCGGCTCCCCCGCGGCAGCCCCGCCAGGCTGAGCAGCACCCCGTGATAGTGATTGAAATTGCGCGGGCTGCTGTGGGTGCTCTGGTGGCGCGCCAGCAGGGCCGCCAGCCCGGCCTTGGTGGTGGATTTGCCCACGCTGCCGGTCACGCACACCAGGTCGCCGCTGTAGCGCTGGCGGCAGTGCTGGGCCAGTTGGGCCAGCGCCACGGCGGTGTCGGGCACCAGCGCCACTGCCAGCCCAGCGGGCACAGCGCCCGGCGGCTGATCCAGCAGCACTGTGGTGGCACCGCGGCGCTGCAGCTGCGCCAGCGATTCGCGCTCCCGCTCGTAGCCCTCTCCCCAGGAGTGCGGTGAGGGCTGCACGAACAGATGGCCGGGGCGCACATCGCCGGCCAGGTAAGAGATGCCGCTGTAGTGGAAGGTGCTGCTGCTGGGGGTATGCCAGCCGCCGCTGATCAGGCCACGGCCGTGGCTGCCCGTGAGCAGCTCCGCACTGTCAAACAGCAGGGTGGAGTCGTCGTGGCTCATGGTCCCTCCAGGTGTTGCAGGGCGATCAGGGGCAGCAGCGGCGCCCGCCAGGGCCGGGCTGGGCAGCGCCGCCCCGCTGCTGTGGGTGGCGGCCATCCCCCCAGCGCAGCCTGGGGATCCGGCCAGCGGATCGCTTCAAAGGGCTGGCACTGCTCCGCAAGGGCCTGGCGCAGGGCCTGGCAGCGCGCCTCCTCGCTGAGCAGGTCCGGCTGCCAGCACGCCGCCAGGGCCAACGCCGCCCGCTGCGCGCCGCCCTGCAGGGGCTGCAGCAACCCCTGCAGCAGGGGATTCAGCTTCGCCGCCAGGGCTGGGGAGGGATGCCGGGTGGCGAGGGCTGCCAGCAACCAGAGCCGGGCGCTGCTGCGTCGCCTCGGGCAGTGCGCCAGCTCTGCGGTCTTGGCCAGCAGGGCGGCGTCCAGCTCCCCGTCCGGGGGGCGTTCCGCTGCCGGGGCCAGGGCTGCGGCCAGCAGCAGCGGCGTGCGCCAATCGGCCACGGCCTGCGCGCCCAGCGGTCCGAGAGCCAGCGCCAAGGCCTGGCGCTCCTGCTGGAACAGCGCAGGCTCCCGCAGGCTGGCCATCGCTGTCAGCGCCACCAGCAGCACGCCCTGGGCTGCTGCGCTCTGCTGCGGCTTGGGCGCTTGGATCGTTTGCGCCACCAGCTCCCGCGCCAGCGCCATCGCAGCCGGCCAGGCGGCGCCGCTCCGGCTGCTGGGGTGCCGCTCCAGCTGCAGCAGGCAGAGCAGCCAGCGCAGCTGTTCGCTCCAGGAACCGGGGCGCCGCTGACCATCCCCCCGCTGCTGCCGCAGGATCCAGGCCCGCAGCGCTTCACGACCGCCAGCGGCTTCGGGGATGCGGTTCATCCACAGGCGCAGCCCCTGGGGTCCGCTCACCTGTTGCAGCCGTTGCCCGGGGGCCATCCCCAGGGGCTGCAGCACCTCCTGCCGCAGCCAGCGTTCCCAGGCGGCCGGGCTCGCGGGGGGGCTGCCGACCGGCCAGAGCAGATCCAGGCGGATCCACACCGGTTGCTGCCCACTGCCCCAGCTGGGGCGCAGGCGCCGCAGCGGCTCGCGGCCGGCGCTGGCGGGATCGGCTGTGGCGCACTCCAGCAGCAGCTGGTGCGCCGGGCGGATGCCATCGCTCACCCACAGCTGCAGCAGCACAGGTGGTCGCTTCATGGCTGATCGCCCAGCAGGTGGCGCTCCGCCAGCAGCAGCGCATGCATCTGATGCTGGGTGGTGTCGATGCGCAGCAGGGGATCGCCCGGTGCGCTGAGCACGCCCCCCAGGGCGGCGCTGGCCAGGGGGCGCTGCTCCTGCAGGGCGCGCTGCTGCAGCGATGAACCCACCTGCCAGCTGGCCAGGCGTGCCAGGCCCTGCTCCACCGCCCTGCGCAGCGCTTCGCTGCGGGGAGCGTCACCCTGCTCTCGCGCCAGCCGCCAGGCCGTGATCAGGCCTTCAAAGGCATAGCCGGTGTTGCGGCGCCGTTCCAGCACCCGATGCACGTTGAGGATCCAGTCGGCCAGGGCCAGGGTGCGCTGCTGCCAGCGGGGTTCATGGGGCGCCAGGGTGTGCAGCTCATGAAACGCCAGGCTTCCCCACTGGTAGAAGCCCTTGCAGAGTGCGCTCGGCTGGCGGGTGGCGATGGCCTCAGCGGCGTAGGCGGCATCCATGGCGTCGCCGGCCTGGGAGGCCGGCACCCAGCACTCCGTCAGCCCCAGCAGGCGGGTGCTGCGGGCCAGCAGCAACAGCGCTTCCCCGTCGTAGTAGGGGCTGGGGTCCCGTTCGGGCGCGCCGGTGGCCAGCTGATACCGAGCGTGGAACCGCCCCCGTTCACAGCGGCAGCTCAGCACGAAGGCCAGCAGCTCCTGCAGCAGTTGTTCCCGCCGGGGGCGCTGGGGGCAGTCGGCCTGGGCCAGCATCTCTACGAGCGCCAGGCCCTGCAACGCAGCGGTGCCGACCATGCCGCTACTGGCCTGGGGTGGCACGGGCCAGCGACGCCCCCAGCGCTCGCCGCTGTTGGCCTCCATGTGGTCGAGGCAGCGATCCAGCGCTGCCCAGAGGGCTTGCCGCTGCCCATCCTGCAGCGCCTGGCGATGCAGAAACAGCGCCAGTCCCCACACCCCGCCGGCTTCCCGCACGGCGTGGCGCTCCTTCGGCACCAGGCTGCCATCCATCGGCAGCATGTAGCGCATGCTTCCATCACCTTGCTGGCAGCCCAGCAGGAAGGAGAGCCCCAGATCCAGGGATTCCGCCAGCCAGAGGCGCACATGCCCAAAGGCTTCCTGCCGTGGAGGAAGGAGGGGTGTGGGGATCGTCGCTTGGGCCTATCCCAGGAATGCCGCCAGCCCGTGCTGCACGTAGTCGATCCGCACCTCCATGGGTCGCTGGCCGTGCAGAGCCGGCATGGCGCCATCCCACACGCCGCAGCGCAGTTGAGCGCGCAGCAGGTAGTCGGCGCCGCGTTCGCAGGCCTGCTGCAGGGCTGTGTGGAGTGGGAGATCCGCTTGGAGCAGCGGGGCGGCGGCCTGAAGGCCCTCAACACAGGTTGCGGTGGTGGTGCTGCTTCCGTTGCTGGAGAAGGCACCGAGCCGGTTTGGGATCTGCAGTGCGCGCTGCTGCCGTTGCAGCATGGCTTCCACCACCTGGCGTGTATGCCCCAGCAGCAGGGGCTCGGGGGGATGGGGCCAGGCCCCCTGGGCGATCAGCGCCCAGTGGTCGAGCGGCACATCCTTGATCGGCAGTTCCTGGCGGCTCGAGGCCAGGTGCAGCAGTCCGCGATGGGCCGCAGCCTGCCAGCGCTCGGGTGCGCGGCAGTCATGCTCCTGGCTCAGATGAATCAGCGCCAGCACGGCCTGGCCTGGGTAAAAGAGGGAAGTCCAGGCAGGTTGGTGGTTGCCCGCGCTGGGGATCCATTTCGAGCGAAAGGAGCCATCGGGTCGTTGCATCCAAAGCAAGCTCTCGCCGAGCTGCTCCAGCAGGGCTGAGCTGATCTCCCCGGGCAGCAACGCCCGTAGCTTCAGCAGGGCCAGCAGGGTGAGGGCGGTGCCGCCCAGCTTCACCTGGAGTTCTGCCACGGTGTCGTTCACCTGCGGTCGCGACCAGGCAGCCCATGCCTGGGGGTGTTCTGGGATCGGAGCCAGCCAGCCCAGCAGGCAGGCCAGCGCCCGCTTCAGGGGGCCGTGGCAGGCGCTGGGGGGGAAGAGCGGCTGGGCTTCGGCCAGCGCCAGCAGGGCTCCGGCGTGACGGAGCGGGTTGTAGCCGTTGCCCAGCCATTCCGGATCACTGGCATCGCGGCGGTACACAAAACGGCCATCAGCACCGATCTGGCGCAGGAGATACAGCGCTGATCGCTGCGCCGCATGCAACCAACGGCCCTGATCAACGGTGCAGAAGGAGCCCCTACTCATCCCTGCGGTGTGTCGCTGGGATCGCTCAGCTCCATCAGCCGCACTCCAGCGGCACCACAGCGTTCCGCCATCCGTGAAAACAGAGAGATGCCATCACTGATGACTTTGCGAGCATGCAGCATCACCACAAAGTCGCGCAGGGATTCCAGGGTGAGCTCCTCCTTGCTGATGGCTTGTGGATGCTTCTGAAGATCTTCAGCACTCAGCTTGTGGATGCCCGATTCTCGTATTAAGTTGCCAGCTGCATTGGGAAGGCTCTGGCCACAGCTAAAGCGGTCCTGCCAGGCTTCGGCGAGCGCGGTTTGATCGCTCAACAGCACCAGAGGCAGGGATGGGAGTTGGGCGATGCTCTTCTCATAGGTTTGCCATAGATCGTCGAGATAAGCAGCTTGATCGGGCCAGCGCTCATGAATGCTGGTATTCAGCGATTTCAGTGGCACATGGCCGCCGCACCAGCTTTTGCTGCCTCCTCGTAGATGCACGATGTCATAGTTTCCGGGTGTCAGGCCGTTCGCCTGGGTGAAGTTTTGAATTCTGCTCTTCACCCAGTTGGACAATTCCAGTTTGTTCAGATCTGAGTAGGAAAACGTACGCTTGCCTACCCCGGGGTAGACGACAATGTCGGCGTCAAAGTCGGCGGTTTTGTAGGCGCAGATGTCGGCTAGGATTGCATTGTTGTCTGGCAGGTGGAAGATTTCCTTGTAGATCCAAGAGGTGTAGTTGGCTTCTGTCAGGACGGGAGCCCAGCATGCAGGGAAAACGCTCAGCTGATCGGCGTGTGCTTGCCAGTAAATCTGAAATTCATGCAGTCCATATGTGCCGATTTCCTTCAGATTGAAAAATGTGTGAAGGGGTTGCTCCGGGGTGTGGGTCCAGTCGCTATCGCGCCAGTCGATCACCAAGTGGCGACGGCTGATTTCGGCGTATCGGATCGCCTGCAATAGGCATTGCAGGCGATCACCAAAGCCCTGGACTCCCTTCAGGACGACAAAGCGAAGCGGTACGGGCATCTCAGCGGGATGGGAGCGCCGCGGCGCGATGGATCAGTCGTGCGTTGCCGTGGATCTTACTGGTAATCACTGGTGCTGCCGTCGCTATGTGTATCTATGTCAACTTGGTGGTCGTCCGTGGCAGGAATGGCATCCGCAGGGATGTCGAAGATCTCAATAGATGTGGCTTCTTCCTCGCTTGTGTACTCGCTGAAAGAGCTGCTCTCGGTATTCATGACTTGCTCAACTTCTTGCCGGAGGGTGTTGTAGTCGTCAGTGCTTAGGCCGTGTTGATCGAGATAGTCGGTTACTGTTGTGGCAATATCTGCGGCTCCTTCGAGTTCGCTCGGTTGATCTGTCTGGCTCTCACTACTATCGCAGCTCTCGCTGGCATCGGTAGACGTGGTGTTGCTTGTTGGACGGAGCAGTTGCTCCACCAGGTCAGCCACCGCGGGGGCGTGATCAGGGGGGATGGCGTCTTGGCTGTTCTCGCTGTTGTCGAGGGAGAGGAAGCTGAACGCATTGTCCCCCTCTGGCTCAGCTTCGATCGGTGTCTCCAGGTCGCTGTTGGTGTTGCCGTCGTTGCCCTCGTTTTGCGCGTCGAACTCCGGTGAGTCTTCAGCAGAGTTGTCTTCGCTGGATTCCTCCTCCTCGGGCATGGTGTAAGCGCGTACCGCTCGGCCTCCTTCGCCTGGCTGCAGGCCAAGGTCGTCCTCATCTCCTTGCATGCTTTGGGCAGGAGGTGTGCTGTCTTGCTCGTTGTCGGATTGACCAGTGATGCTCTTGTTGTTGCCGGGGTTCTGGCCAGCAGTCTGGTTGCCGTCATCGCCACCGTCACCGTCATCGTCGTCTCTGGACGCATCGTCGTCGTCATCGTCGGATGAGTCGTCATCGTCATCGTCGGACGAGTCGTCGTCATCGTCATCGTCATCGTCGGATGAGTCGTCATCGTCGTCATCGTCATCGTCATCGTCATCGTCTCCGCTACCCGTATCCGAGCCGGTGTCACTGCCCGTGTCTGAGCCGGTATCGCTGCCCGTATCCGAGCCGGTGTCACTGCCCGTATCGGAGCCGGTG
>VGPU01000025.1 GCA_016882525.1 Cyanobacteria bacterium M_surface_10_m2_119
CTCCCCAAGGCGCCTCTCGGCTCCCTCGGCTCGTGCTCGGTTTCCCGCGCAGTCCAAAACCATAACACCTCACCCCTCGCTCTCGCAACCTTGGCGGGGAGTCCCAGGACGGTTCAGCCCACCAGTGCCTCTCCCCAGGGCAGGAAACGCTCCAGGGTCTCAGGACGATCTGCTGCCAACACCGGGAAATCGGCCTGGGTGAGGTCAGCCCCGGGTTCCAGGTGTTCAGGACTGCGCACCAGCCAGCGGATCGGACAGTTGAGCTCGCTCAAAACCAGCCAGGCTGCCGCCAGATCCCAGATCTTGGGGGTCGCCTCCAGGGCAGCGACCGTCTGCCCCGTCGCCACACTCACCAGATTGAGACTGGCAACGCCAAGGAGCCGGATCTTGCCTGGGAAGCGCTGCTCCGGCAACTTCTGCAAGACCCCGATCGAACGGCTGCACAGGGAGGCGCACCCGGCAGGGTGGCGTTGCTCGGATGGAGGGCTGAGGGGCTTGCCGTTGCGCCAGGCCCCCAGTCCACGGACGGCGACGATCCGCTGGCGCAGAGGCGGCACATCAAGAATCGCCAGGACCGGCACGCCGTCTTCGAAGCGGGCCAGGGAAATGGCCCAGTAGGGAATACCCGCCGTGAAATTGGTGGTGCCATCGAGGGGATCGACCACCCAGAAGGCCCGTGACGTAGGCACCCGACGATCTCCTTCCTCGCTCAGCACACCCTCCTGGGGATAGAGGGTGGCCAGCCCCTCCACCAAGGTGGCGTCACTCCAGCGATCGCAGGCGGTGATCAGGCTGCCATCCGCCTTGAGATCGGAAGCCACATGGCCGAAGTCGTGCCGCTGGCGCTCGCCCACCCGATCGAGCATGGCCGTCAGGCCGGGATGCAGATCGGGGGAGGGAACGGTGACTGTCATCCGAGCTCGAGGGCGAGCACCTTGGTGAGACTTCTGCCCGTATCCTCCCTGAACTGTCGCAGGTTGACGCGACCAAGGGCGACAAGGGCGGCGAGGGCAACCACCACTTCGACGGCCAGCACCAGGGCAAAGGCCGGAAACGGCTGGTCGGCGAGACCGACCCGGGCACTCAGCCAGCGGCCCAGATCCAGCAGCCCGCCTCCGAAGACCTTGCCCAAGGCCCGGGAGAGCGCCTGGGCCAGTCCCCAGACACCGACAAAGGTGCCGGCAGCCTCAGGCAGGGTGAGGTCGAGCATCAACACCAGGGCACTGTTGGTGCCGATGCCCGCGGCAACACCAAACAGGACCATGACCAGCTTGAGAAGGGTGACCTGTGCCGTGAACCCGCACAGCAGCAGAGCCATCAACGTGCCGGCAATCAGCTGACAGCCCAGGCGAGCAGTGGCCAGCTTGCCCAGCCGAGGCACCACCCATAGCCCGGCGAACAGCAACCCGGCCAGGGTGCCGCTGCCCCAGAGGGCGTTGAGCGAAGCCGTGGCGGCGATCGGCATGGCGAACACCTCGGCGCCGTAGCTCTCCAGCACGGGGTCCTGGAGGAAGAGGCCGAGGGTGAAGAGCACCAGGAACACGAAGAAGACGAGGACCTGGCGACTGGAGGTCATCAGAGCCCAGGCCTGGCGCAGGGTGATCGCGTCATCCCGGCCCTCCGCGCGCTGAAGCCGCTGCCCGGATCGGCCTGACCGGGGGGCCTCCATGCCCGCCGTGGCCACCAGGGTGATCACCAGCACGGTGAGCGCCACCCTCCCCATGAACCGCAGCAAGGCTGGTTCCAGAAGGCCCGGGTCCGTGACACCGTCGAGGCCGCGCAATGCAATGGCCGTGGCGATGGCTCCGACCACAATGCCCACGGTGAGGAGGCACCAGATGATCCCCACTGCCCGGGAGCGCTCCTCTTCGCAGGTGCGATCAATCACCAGGGCAAGGTAGGGGGTGCTGGCCATCGAAACCGCAAGGCCATAGAGGGCAAACAGGCCGCAGAGACCGGCCACCCCTCCCGCGAGCTGCCAGGGCGAGGCGCTGTCGAGAAGACGGCCCACATGAAAGATCAGGGGAACCGAGAGCACGGCCAGGCCACTGAACAGCAGGCTGCCGAGCCAGATGTAGGGGAGACGGTGGCGGCCACCGATCGGCCTGGCATCCGAAAGCTGACCGAACAACACCCGCGCCGGAGCCACGAACTGTTCAAAGGCCAGGGCTGAACCCACCAGCAGGGCCGGGAAGCCCAGCTCGCTGATCATCACCCGGTTCATCAGGCCGGCAAAAACGACCGCCAGGCAGCCCAGACAGCCCTGGAACAGTCCAAGGCGGAGGGTGGCGGCCAGGCCGAAACGGGCGGGGGGAGCGGGCAAGGACTGGAGCGCCAAGAGACTCTTCAGACCGGGCCTGGATTGGCCGCCTGACAGGCCGGCAGCAACCGGGATGGTTCCACCGGAACGTCGGAAGCACCGACCGGCTTGACGGCCGGCAAGGTCTGGGCGGGGCAGGTCACGATCTGGTCGAGGCCTGTGCGGCGACGCAACTCCGCCAAGCGCTTGTTGTAGTCGGTGATGGCGTTGGAGAAGCGCACCTCGGCATTCGTGAGGTCTCGCTGGTTATCCACCACCTCACGCTGGGTGGTCACACCGGCCTGGAAACGCAGGCGGGCCAGACGCAAGGACTCGCGGGCCGAGATCACTTCCCGGGATGTGGTGGTGATGTTGCGGTTGTTTTTCTCCAGCTCGTAGAAGCTGTCTTCCACCTCCAAGCGGATGGCATCACGCCGCTGGGCAAAGCGGAAGCTGTTTTCCTGGGCCAACTGGCGATTCTGGCGGGCCTGGGCAGCGGCGGCACCGCCATCGAACAGCCTCCAGCTGAGATTGAGCCCCACCGTGGTGTCGTAGTTGCCACCGGAAACCACATCCCGGTTGCCGACGACAGGCTGGTTGCCATCGAACCAGCCCCCCTCAAAACCGGCAAAGATGTTCAGGAAGGGCTGCACCTCAGCCAAGGCGGCATTGGCCTGGCTATTGGCGATGGAGATGTCGAGCAGCACCTGATCGAGCTCCTCGCGGAAGGCGTAGGCCGCCACGATGCTCTCTTGGAGGGAGGGCTGCCACACGCCCAGCACCCGGGATGGATCCTGGGCGGTGGGGGTGACGGTCTGGGGGAGATCCAGCAGGGAGGCCAGCGCCCGCCGGGCCACCGACTGACTGGCCAGGGCGGTGGTGAGCAGCTGCTGGTCGCGGGCGAGCTGGGTCTCGGCCTCCAGTACCTCCAGCTTGGTGGCCACACCAGCCTGGAAACGGGCGCGGGAATCACGCAGGCTCACCAGGGAAGCCCGCACCGACTCCTGGCCGATCCGCACCTGGTCGTCGGCCTGCTGCAGGTCGAAATAGGCCTGGGCGGCCTGCAGACGCAAGTCGCGCAGAGCAATCACGTACTGGTATTTGGCCCGTTCAAACTGATCGCGGGCCGCCGCGATCGTGGGGTTGCGCTGGGGATTGATCAGGGACCACTGGGCCGTGATGGAGGCCGCCGCCGCCCACCGATCAGCGTTCAACAGAACCGTGGAGCCGTCCCGCAGGCGATTGCGGGTCTGTCCATCGTTGTAGATGGGCAGGGAATTGGCTTCCAGATTGAGGTTGGGATACCACTGGGAAATCTGGGCCCGCAGGTTGCTCTGGGCCTGATCCACCTGGCTGGCGATCGCCTTGAGGTTGGGGTTGTTCACCTCGGCCAGGTTCTCCACCTGGGCCAGGGAGAGGGGCCGCAGCTCCTTGATCATCACCTGGTCGGGCCGGGTGGGCAGAGCCAGGGAATCCGGAGCGGGCAGGTCGTTGACGGCTGGCGCCAGCTCGGTGGCCGCCGGAGTGACGAGCTTCGGGTTCACGCGGGGGCGCTGGCCCTTGACCTCGGGGGCCAAGGGGAGCGGCAGCAGGGGGAGAGGCGTCTCGGCGGCGGCAGCCGGAGCGGCGGGGGCAGGGGCTGGAGATGCAGCAGCGGCGGGGGCTGCTGCGGAGCTGGGGGCGGCCTGAGCCGACTGCTCGACTGGAACAGCGTCCTTGGCGACAACAGCCCCACCGAGCAAGGGAAGACCCAGCGCGCTCAGCAGAGCCAGTTGGGTAGCGGGATTGGACACACCGAGCTCGGAACTTTTGCGCGGAGTTTAGAGATCCCCGCCGGTTTATCCGAGACAGACAGCCACCAGATCAGCCGCACCCTGCACCAGCTGCACCGGCACCGGCAACCGGCGCTCGAGCTCCTCCAGCCGCAGATCGTCGAGAAACACCAGCTCTCCCTGGCGCAGCATCACCGCCGGCAGCAGCAGGGCCTCACCCAGGTCGCGATCCGCCAGGCCGCTGAGCAGGTCCGAACCTGTGAGCAGTCCGGTGACCACCTGCTCCTGCCCCCAGTAGGGACTGGGTAGGCCATGGAGGATCAGCTCCACCCCCTCCACGGCATTAAGCCGCTCCACCACTGGCGCCAAGGCCTCGGCCACCAGCTGGCCCACCACCCAGCTCAGCCGCCGCGGCCGCTCAACCCGCTGCGGCAGATCCGTCGTGGCCTGATCCAGCTCCTCCAGGAAGGCGCGGATGCTGCCCACGCCGTTTTCCTGCTGGGGGAGGTCTTCGTAGTCGGCCCGGGGGGGCAGGGGCAGGCCCGCAATCAGATACCACTCATCGGAGAGCCAGGCGAAGCGGCTGCCCAGCCGCTGTTGAAACTCCTTCTGCAGCGGCTCCACCCGGGCGATCACCGCCCGCGCCGCCGCCCGGTCCACCGGCACCAGGCCATCGCCGGGCGGGCGGAAGCGGGTGAGGCCCACAGGCACCACCGCGGCTGAAAGCACCGCCGGCCAGTCGCCCCCGCCGAAATCCGCCAGATCCCGCAGGGTGCGCTCCAGGGCTGCCCCGTCGTTGAGCCCGGGGCACACCACCACCTGGGCGTGAATCTGCAGATCCCGCTCCTGGAACCAGCGCAGCTGCTCCAGCAGCAGACCGGCGCGGGGATTCACCAGCAGACGGCTGCGCAGTTCAGGCTCAGTGGCGTGCACCGACACGAACAGGGGCGACAGGCGCTGGGCCTCGATCCGGCGCCAGTCGGCCTCGCTGAGGTTGGTGAGGGTGAGATAGGAGCCGTAGAGAAAGCTGAGGCGGTAGTCGTCGTCCTTGAGGTAGAGGCTGCGGCGTTTGCCGGGCGGCTGCTGGTCGATGAAGCAGAACGGACAGGCGTTGTTGCACTGCCTGAGCCCGTCGAACAGGGCTTCGGTGAACCCCAGGCCCAGGCCCTCGTCGAGGTCCTTCTCCAGCTCCACGGTGTGCAGGGTGCCGTCAGGGTCCTCCACTTCCAGCACCAGCTCCTCCTCGCCCACGAGGAACTGCAGATCGATCAGGTCGCGGGGGCGCTGGCCGTTGATGCTCAGCAGCTTGTCGCCCGGCTGGAAGCCCAGCTCCTCACCGATCGAGCCGGGCTCCACCGTGGCGACCACCGCCGGCTGGGGCAGGCGCGGGGCATGGCCGCCGGCGTTGGCGGCTTCAGCAGCGGCAACGGCGATGCCGGCGGAGGGTTCGTTCCACATCGGCGGCGGGGCTGGCCTGGCGCTCTACCCCTCCACTGTGGCGCGCAGCCAGAGCAGGATGGCCACGCCGAAGGCCAGGCGGTAGGCCACGAAGATCCAGGTGCTGTGGCGCTGCAGGAAGCGCAACAGCCAGGCGATCGCCAGCCACGACACCACCGCGGCCGAGACGATCCCCACCAGCAGCGGGATCGGGCCGCCGTTCGCCGGGGCCGCCAGGGCGCCCTTGAGCTCCACCAGGCCCGCCAGGGTGATCGCCGGCAACCCCAGCAAAAAGGAAAACCGTGCCGCCGCAGCCCGCTCCCAGCCGTCGAACAGGGAAGCGGTGAGGGTGCTGCCCGAACGCGACACCCCCGGCACCAGGGCCAGGGCCTGGGCCAGGCCCACCAGCACGCCATCGATCGGTCGCACCGCCTCCAGGGTGCGCCGGCGCCGACCGACGAGTTCGGCCAGGGCCAGCAGCAGGGCCATCACGATCGAGACGATGGCGATCGAACCCATGCTGCGCACCGGGGCGTTGTCGTAGTCGGGGACCCAGAGCTTGAGGGCCAGGCCGCCCAGGACGATCGGCACGGTGCCCAGGGCCATGGCCAGGCCCAGGCGCGCGGAGGGATCGCCCCACTGGCCAAAGCGGAAGGCTCGGGCAATGCCGCGGCCCACCTCCAGCAGGTCGCGGCGGAAGAAGGCCAGCACGGCAGCGATGCTGCCTAGCTGGATGACGGCGGTCACCGACACGCCGGGATCGCCCCAGCCCAACAGCACCGGCACCACCTTGAGATGGGCGGTGCTGCTGATCGGCAGAAATTCAGTGAGTCCCTGCACCACCCCCAGCACCAGGGAACGCCAGCAGGCCTCCACCAGGGAGAGCGGCGCGGCGGCAGACGATCCGAGCAGGAGCACAGCAGCGAGGCGACTGAGCGACCCTATGGCGGCACATCACCCCGCACCCCTTAAGGTTGCACAACTTTCTTCACAAGCCGGGTGATCGGGGTCCGTCCCAGCACGCTGACACCGTCCTCCGGTGCAACGTCCCAGTCCTGGCCCCTCGGCCTGCCGAGCCCTGGGGAGGCCCTGAGCCACTGGCCCTTGCAGCGGCTGACCGGCGCCCCGCAGGCGGCCGCCGTGGCCTTCACGGGCCTGCTCGTGGCCCTGCCGGTCTTCGTTCAGGCGCCCTGGGTGCGCCATGCACCGTTCAGCGCCTGTCTGTTCACCGTGGTGCTGCTGGCCAGTGGACTGCTGCTGGCCCGCAGCGAGCGGCCCATCACCCGGCAGGCCGGAGAGCTGCTGGTGGGTTTCTCCGGCAGCTGGTTGGCGGGCTCGCTGTTCTGGGGGTGGGCCCGCCTGCACCCCCTTTGCCACCTGCCGGTCGAAGCCGTGGCTCTGCCCCTGGCCCTCGGTGGCCTCCGAACCCGCTGGCGCCTCGCCTGCGGCTTCTATCTGGGATCACTTCTGGGCACCGCAGCCACCGATGCCGCCATCGCCGCCACGGGCTTGATGCCGCTGTGGCCGTCGGCCCTGGCTGCCGCACCGGCCGAGGCTGTCCTGGTGCTGCAGAAAGCTGCCGGCCAGGTGCTCCAGCCCGCCTCCCTGCTGTTGGTGGGCGCCTTTGCGCTCACCCTCACTCAGCTCAGCCGCTGGCTGTGGCAGCGGGGCGAGACCGGCCGGGTCGCCGGCGCAGCATTCGCCTCCACCCTGATCGTGGACGGGCTGTTCCTGCTGGCGGCCCTGGTCGCCCCTCACCTGAGCGGGCTGATCTGAAGATCTGCAAACGCCCCCGTCCATCCATTGGTTGCACTTCCAGACGTTCTGTAGCGTTGGCGGTCGGTGGGATGTCCACCTGCTTCTCCCATCCTTCCAAGGAGTGTTGCGATGAAACGGCTGGTTGCCTGGCTGACAACTGGAGTTTTGCTGGCCGGTCTGCTGGTGACCCTGATGCTGCCCCCTGCAGCCCAGGCGGCCGAGCTGCGCAACCGTGCGGACGACAAGCGGGCCGAGCTCAACGGCAAGGTGGACCTGAACAACAGCTCCGTGCGCCGCTTCCAGAGCTTCCCCGGCATGTACCCCACCCTGGCCGGCAAGATCGTGCTGGGCGGCCCCTACAGCTCGGTCGACGACGTGCTGAATCTCGATCTGACCGACCGGCAGCGGGAACTGTTCAACAAGTACAAGGGCAGCTTCATCATCACCCCGCCGGAAATCGCCCTGAATGAGGGTTTTGACCGCATCAACGACGGTCAGTACCGCTGAGTCGAGCTGTTTAAGCTCTCCGGGCCGTTGCACGCCGTCGGGCCGACCGGCGGCTTTTTTGTGGCCGGCGCTGCCGCCGGAGGGAGCCAGCCGCAATGGCGGACGACATGGACAGACGGGAGCAGGGCTCCGGCTGGGACAGGGACCTGACGCAGCCCTGGGACGTGGTGGTCGTGGGCGGTGGGGCAGCGGGCCTGATGGCCTGCCTGGAGCTGCCTGCGCCCCTGCGGGTGCTCCTGCTGAGCAAGGAGCGCAAGCCGCGTTCCGCCAGTCGCTGGGCCCAGGGAGGCATCGCGGCCGTCACGGCAGCTGACGACAGCTTCGCCAGCCATATCGCCGACACCCTGGCCGCCGGGGCCGGCCTCTGCAACGTCGATGCCGTGGACCTGCTGGTGCACGAGGCCCCGGACTGCGTGCGGCGGTTGCTTGAGCTCGGCATGGCCTTCGACCGCGATGGGGCCGGGCTGAGCACCACCCTGGAGGCGGCCCACAGCCACCGGAGGGTGCTGCACGCCCAGGACCGCACCGGCGGAGCCCTGGTGGATGCCCTGGAGCGGGAGGTTCGGCGGCGGCCGGGCCTGGTGCAGCGCGACAACGTGGTGGCGCTGCAGCTCTGGATGGAGGCAGGACGCTGCTGCGGCCTGCAACTGCTGGCCGAGGGCGAGGTCGGCTGGATCCGGGCCAGGGCCGTGGTGCTCGCCACTGGCGGCGGCGGCCACCTGTTCGCCCACACCACCAACCCGGCCCAGGCCAGCGGCGATGGCGTGGCGATGGCCTGGCAGGCGGGGGCCGCCCTGCACGACCTGGAGTTCGTGCAGTTCCACCCGACAGCCCTGATGCTCCCGGGCGCCCCCCACTTCCTGATCTCCGAGGCCGTGCGCGGCGAGGGGGCCCGGTTGCTGGACAGCACGGGCCAAAGCCCGGTTCGCCATCTACCGGGCGGGGATCTGGCCCCCCGCGACCAGGTGAGCCGAGCCCTGGCCCGCCGGATGCAGGCGCAGGGGGTGGAACATCTGTGGCTTGACCTACGGCCCGTGGGCCAGGAGCGGCTGGAACGCCAATTCCCCACGATCCTCGGCCGCTGCCGCGACCTGGGCCTGGAGCCGACCCGGGAGCCCCTGCCGGTGGCCCCGGCGGCCCACTACTGGATGGGGGGCGTCGCCACCGATCTGGGGGCCGCCACGAACCTGCCCGGGCTCTATGCCGTGGGAGAAGTGGCCTGCACAGGCGTGCATGGCGCCAACCGGCTGGCCAGCAACTCGCTGATGGAGTGCCTGGTCTTTGCCCGGCAACTGCGCCGGATCGAGCTGCCACCCCCAGGAGCTGGGGCCCCTGGGGGGGATGGGCAGTCGCTTCGAGCGCTGGCGGTGGCACCGCCGCCGCGGCAGATGCTGCAGGCGGCCATTCACGGGCTCAGGGAGCTCTGCTGGTCGATGGCCGGCGTGGAGCGCCAGGGCCATGCCCTGGTGGCGGCCCTCGGGGCGGTGCGCCAGCAGCGATCCGCTCTGGAGCAGGAACGCAGCTGGCGCGCGGTGCAGGAGCTGCCGAAAAGTGCCCGTCTGGCCCTCGACCGGGAGCAGGGGGAGAGGGTCGCCCTGCAGCAGGAATGGCACCAGCGCCTGAGTCTGGCCGAACTGCTCATGGAGGCGGCCCTCTTCCGCCAGGAAAGTCGGGGCGGGCACTTCCGGACGGACGCCCCTGCAACCCAGGGCTTCTGGCAGCGCCACAGCTGTCAGCAGCGCGGGCAGACGATCCGGACCGTTGCTCTTACCTGGACGCGGGAGGGGTGAAGCCGCTCAGCTCGGCCAGGCGTTCGAGGGGTTTGACACCCGAATCAATCGTTCCATTGATCTCCCAGCTGGGGAATCCTTGGAGACCCTTGGCATCACAGCGCTGCTTCTGGCTGTTCTGGCCATCCGCGGCACACTCCACGATGGTGAGGCGGGCGGTGGCCTCCTTGCCGAACAGCTGCTTCTGCTCGTGGCAGTGGGGGCACCACCAGGCTGAATACATCACCGCTCCCTTGGCGCTGAGGTGTTCGGCCAGGGCGATCGCCTCGGGGCTGCTCTGGGTGGTGACCGCCGGAGGAATGCCGGCGCGCGGCAGGCCATCAGGCCGGTCGACCGCAGCCGCCCAGCCCAGGCCGGAGAGCCCCACCACGAGCGCCAGCAGCACCACCCGGAAGAGCAGCTGGCCCCGATCCGGCCACTCCCCGCCCACCAGGCTGAGCACGAACAGGGCCAGGCTCAGGCAGGCCGAAAGCACGCAGAAGAAACAGAAGGCCTGGATCTTGAGGACCATCACCCCCATCAGCACCAGGCTGAACACCGCCATGCCGGTGCTCACCAGCAGCAGTCCCCACCAGCTGAGGGGACCGATGCGGGCCTTGCTCTCCCCGCGCAGCACCAGGGGCAACAGGGCCAGGATCAGCACCGCGCCATAGGCCAGCAGGCCATAGACCGACAGGGGTTGGCCCAGCAGAGTGCCCCATGGGCTGGCGAGCACCTTGTCGCAGCCGTCAGCACCGCCTGGACATGACAGGTTGCCGAGCCATCCCCAGCGCTCCAGGGTGATGGAGCCGGTGTCAATCGCGCCCACCGTGGCCAGCACGGCCATCACCACCCGCAGCCAGCGATTGCCGGTGTCGCTGCGGCGGCGGGTGGAGCTGAGACGCTCGCTGAGACGGCTGGAGGTCACGGGCTTGAGGCGATCCCCGGATTCTTGCAGCCTCTGCGGTTCCTGCCGCCCCATAGGGTGGAGGGTCGGCCCCTGCGCACCATGACCAAGAAAACCGTGGCCTTCGCCCACCTGGGCTGCGAGAAGAACCGGGTGGACACGGAGCACATGCTCGGCCTGCTGGCCGAGGCCGGCTATGGGGTGAGCGCCGATGAGGCCGACGCCACCGTGGTGGTGGTGAACACCTGCAGCTTCATCCAGGACGCCCGTGAAGAATCGGTGCGCACCCTGGTGGAACTGGCCGAGCAGGGCAAGGAGCTGATCATCGCCGGCTGCCTGGCCCAGCACTTCCAGGAGGAGCTGCTCGAAAGCCTGCCCGAGGCGAAGGCGATCGTGGGCACGGGCGACTACCAGCACATCGTGAGCGTGCTGGAGCGGGTGGAGGCGGGCGAGCGCGTGAATCAGGTGAGCGCCAACCCCACCTTCGTGGGCGATGAGCACCTGCCCCGCTATCGCACCACCAGCGAGGCCATTGCCTACCTGAAGGTGGCCGAGGGCTGCGACTACCGCTGCGCCTTCTGCATCATTCCCCACCTGCGGGGCGACCAGCGCTCCCGTCCGATCGAAAGCATCGTGGCCGAAGCGCAACAGCTGGCGGCCCAGGGGGTGCAGGAGCTGGTGCTGATCAGCCAGATCACCACCAACTACGGCCTCGACCTCTACGGCAAGCCCCAGCTGGCTCAGCTGCTGCGGGCCCTGGGTGAGGTGGAGATCCCTTGGATCCGCGTGCACTACGCCTATCCCACCGGGCTCACCCCCGAGGTGCTGACGGCCTACAGGGAGGTCCCCAACGTGCTGCCCTATCTGGATCTGCCGCTGCAGCACAGCCACCCGGCGGTGCTGCGGGCGATGAACCGCCCCTGGCAGGCCGAGGTGACCGGCGGCCTGTTGCGCCGCATCCGCGAGCAGCTGCCCGACGCGGTGCTGCGCACCACCTTCATCGTGGGCTTTCCCGGCGAAACGGAAGAGCACTTCGAGCACCTGCTCGACTTCGTGGCCGAGCAGCAGTTCGACCATGTGGGCGTGTTCACCTTCTCGCCGGAGGACGGCACCCCAGCCGCCGAGCTGCCCGATCAGGTGCCCGCGGCGGTGGCTGCCGAACGCAAGGACCGGCTGATGGCGCTGCAGCAGCCGATTGCCGCGGCACGCAACGCCGCCTGGGTCGGCCGCATTGTGGACGTGCTCATCGAGCAGGAAAACCCCAGCACCGGGGAGATGCTGGGCCGCTGCGCACGTTTTGCCCCCGAGGTGGATGGGGAGGTGCGGGTACTCCCCGGGGAAGGGGGCCTGTGCGCCGCACCGGGCACGATGGTGCCGGTGCGGATCACGGCCGCTGACACCTACGACCTCATCGGTGAGGTGGTGGGAGCAAGGGCCATGGTGGACGAGGCCTTGAGCGCGATCAGATCAGCTTGATGCCACGCAGCACGAAGGAAGCCGCCACGGCGAGGGTGAGTCCGCCACCCACCAGGGCCAGATAAATCGCCGCGGCCATCGCTGCTGCTTCCAGAACGTCGAGGCCATTACAGCAGACCCCACGGCTCCAGGAGGGGTGCGCCGACCGGGCGGACCTGCCGGTCCTTCGAGCCAATTCCGAATCCCCCGGTGAAATCTGCCTAGATTGAGCTGACAGCCAGTCCAGTCACAGCGCCTGCGACCGGGGCCCCTTCTCTTCAGTAGCCCGTCCGATGCGCACCCTGTTCATTTACCCAGAGTTTCCCAAGACCTTCTGGAGTTACGAAAAGATCCTGGAGCTGGTCGATCGCAAGGTGCTGCTCCCTCCCCTGGGGCTGGTGACCGTGGCAGCGCTGCTGCCCCAGCACTGGGACATGAAGCTCGTCGACCGCAACGTGCGCGAGGTGCGCGAGGACGAATGGGCCTGGGCCGAGCTGGTGGTGATCTCCGGCATGATCGTGCAGAAGGCGGATATGGCCGAGCAGATCGCCCGCGCCAAGGCGCGGGGGTTGCCCGTGGCTGTGGGTGGACCCTTCGCCAGTTCCACCCCCGATGCCCCCGAACTCGACGGGGCCGATTTCAAGGTGCTCGATGAAGGCGAGATCACCCTGCCGCTGTTTGTGGCTGCCCTGGAGCGGGGTGAAACCAGCGGCCGCTTCACCGCAGACGGCGAAAAGCCAGACGTGACCTCCACGCCGGTGCCGCGCTACGACCTGCTGGAGCTCGACGCCTACTCGGAGATGTCGGTGCAGTTCTCGCGGGGCTGCCCGTTCAACTGCGAGTTCTGCGACATCATCGTGCTCTACGGGCGCAAGCCGCGCACCAAGGCTCCCGAGCAGCTGATCGCCGAGCTGCAGCGCCTCTACGACCTGGGCTGGCGGCGCTCGGTGTTTCTGGTGGACGACAACTTCATCGGCAACAAGCGCAACGTGAAGCAGCTGCTCCCGGCCCTGCGCCAGTGGCAGATCGAGCACGGCTACCCCTTCAGCTTCGCCACCGAGGCCTCGGTGGATCTGGCGGCCGATCAGGAGCTGATGGACCTGATGACCGAATGCCGCTTCGAGAGCGTGTTCCTGGGCATCGAAACCCCCGATGCCGCCAGCCTGGAAACCGCCCGCAAGCTGCAGAACACCCGCAGCTCCCTGGAGGAGTCGGTGGAGAAGATCACCGCCAGCGGCCTGCGGGTGATGGCCGGCTTCATCATCGGCTTCGACGGCGAACAGCGTGGCGCCGGCAACCGGATCGTGGAGTTCGTGACCCGCACCGGCATCCCCCACGCGATGATGGGCATGTTGCAGGCCCTGCCCAACACCGCCATGTGGACGCGGCTGGAGCAGGAGGGCCGCCTGATCCAGGACACCGCTGCGGCCAAGGGTGTGAACCAGACCAACCTGCTCAACTTCTTGCCCACCCGGCCGATCCAGGACATCGCCACCGAATACATGGAGGCGTTCTCGGCGCTGTATGAACCCAACGCCTACATCGACCGGGTGTACAGCTATTTCCTCAAGCTGCCGCCCCAGCGCTACAAGCAGATTCTCAGGCAGCAGGCCGCCCATGCAGCCGGCGGCGCCATGCCGAGCGAATCCGCGCAGACGCTGACCCCGAATGGCAAGAAAGGGATGTCCTGGGTGGATCTGCGGGCGCTGGGGATCGTGGTGTGGCGCCAGGGGATCAAGCGCAACACCCGCTGGCGGTTCTGGCGTGCCCTGGCCGGCATGTGGCGTCACAATCCAGCCCGTTTCAAGGGCTTCATCTCGATCCTGGCCCACAGCGAGCACTTCCTCGAGTACCGCCAGATCGTGCGCAGCGAGATTCAGGAACAGCTGGCAGGCCTGCCCCCGGATCCCTCCCACTCCCTGATGGTGGCGCCACCCCAGATGGTGGCGGGCTAGTCCTGCTGGTAGTCGGCCCCGGATTCCAGGGCGGCTTCCGCCTTCTGCAGCTCCCGACCCAGGTAGAGGGCGTGGTCGAGGGCACTGAGGGGGTGGGGGCCCGGACCCTCGGTGAGGGCGATACCCAACTCCTTGGCGCTGCGGGCCCGGTAGGTGGCCAGCGGCGCACGGGGGCCCGCGCCGTGGCAGCTGATCACCTCGCCGGTTTCAGGGTCGGTGGCCAGGCCCCGCTCGTTGATGCCGTTGCCGTAGTGCTCGGCGATCAGCTCGCCAGTGGTGCGGTCGAGCTTGATCAGGAAATAGCCCGCCGGATCGAGGGCGATGGAGCGCTGGGAGAGCTGATCGTCAAGCTCACGCCGCTGGCTGGGATCGAAGGGCTGGGGCATGGGGTGGATCGTAGGCAGCGGTGAACGGCAGCTCGGCGTTGATCGCCTCGATCTCCCGTGCCATCTCCGCATTGGCGCCCGGCAGCCAGCCCTGCAGGATCGCCCCGAAGCGGGGGTCGCTCCAGCGGTGCAGGCTCACGCGTGGCTGAGCCACGAAGCCCCGGCGGCGCTTGTGGCTGCCGCCTGCGCCGGGGTCGAAGTGGCGGATGCCCTGGGCGATCGCCCAGGCGATCGGCGCGTAGTAGCAGACCTCAAAGTGCAGGCAGTCGATCTCCACATCGCTACCCCAGTAGCGGCCCCAGAGGTGGTCGCCGCCGCGCACGCACAGTGACATCGCCACAGGGTCGCCGGGATCGCCGCGGTGGGCGCTGAACAGCACCAGATGGCGGCGCAGGGCAGGGTCGGCGGCGAGGGCCTCGAAGAAGGCCTCACTGAGGTATTTGCTGCCCCACGGACCCCAGCGGGCGCAGTGCTGCTCATAGAAACCGTGCATGCGACCCACCAGGGCCGGCGCGATCGCCTCGCCCACCAGCGGCTCCACCGCCAGGCCCGCTGCTGCCACAGCCTTGCGCTCCCGTTTGATGTTGCGGCGCTGGTTGGCGTTGAAACTGGCCAGGTAGCCCTCGAAATCCCCGTGGCCGGGGTTGCTCCACTGGCTCTGCTGGTTCACCCAGGCGGCGCAGCCGGCCGCCTCGGCCAGGGGCTGCCAGGCCGGATCCACATAGAGAAAGTTGCAGCTGAGGATGCGCTGCTCGCGGCAGAAGCGGTCGATCAGCTCCAGCAGCAGGGCCGTGACCTCGCCGGCGTCCTCCGCCGGGGCAATCAGAAAGCGGTAGCCCTGCACCGGGCTCACCGGGCTCATGCCCACCAGCTTGGGGTAGTAGCGCAGGCCCAGCTGGCCCGCAAGCTGGGCAAAGCTCTGGTCGAAGACGAACTCTCCATAGCTGTGGCCCTTGAGATACAGGGGAGCCGCGGCAATCAACTCACTTCCGCGCCAGAGGCCTAGGTGCAGGGGTTGCCATCCCTGGCGAGGGGCAATGCTGCCGCTGGCCTCCAGCTGCTGCAGCCAGCGCCAGCGGTAGAAGGGCAGCTCCTGGGGCACCGCCGCGGCAAGCAAGCCATCCCAGGCAGCCTCAGGGATCTCACCGATGCCCTGGTGCCAGCGGGCTTGGAGCTCAGCCATGGCCGCAGCGCCGGGCAGGAGGGTGCAGGAGCAAAACTAACCACCGTGATCGCGAAGCGGGCCGCCCCGGCCTGTTCCCTGCCCCATGGCTCCATCCCCCCGGATCCCTGTCCCGCGCTGGCTGCTCGCCGGCCTGTTGGTCAGTCCGCTCGGGGGGGGCTTCGGCACACCGCCCCCAGCCCAGGCCAGCGTGATGCGGCCTGTACTCGAGCTGATCCGCCCACAGGTGGAACAGCGGATCTCCAGCCTCTGTCTGGAGAAGGCTGCCGCAGGCCAGGCCGGGCTGCGGCAGCAGCTGGAGCAGCCGTGCCGCCAGCTGGCTCGCACCACCAGCCGCTGCCTGGTGGACGAAACCGAGGCGAGCGGCAAGACCCTGGAGGTGGTGGGGGAACTGCTGAGGCAGCAGCTGGGCCCGGAGGGCGAGCGCATTGCCAAACGCTGCCTGGCCCGGCTGGTGGGACTGCCGCCCAACAGCCTGGAGGCCATTCCCCTGCGCCAGATCACCGGTGCATTCGTGGGCCGGCAGCGCTAGCTAGACCCGGCGCCGGTAGCGCAGCAACAGTTCGTCGCCCCCGAGGGGCCGCTGCTCCTGCAACTGCCAGCTCGCAGCGGCAGTCTGCGGGCCAGGCAGCAGGGGTTCGGCAGGGAGCCAGCTGTGGGACCCGCCCAGCAGCAGGGGGCAGAGGGTGAGCTGCAGCTCATCCACCAGCCCCTCCGCCAGCAAGCTGCCGGCCAGGGCGGCGCCACCCAGCAGCACCAGCCGCTGCAGACCGGCATCCGCCAACGCCGCCAGCATCTCGGACCAGCCCGCTTGGCACACATGCCGATGGAACCCCTGCGGCGGGGCGGCCCGATCGGCAGGGGGATGGGGCATCAGCAGCCAGCGCTGCAGCGGCTGCCGCCAGAACGCCAGATCGGTCGGGAAACGGCCACTGCGGCTCACCACCAGGGCCGTCGGCTGGGGCGGCCGGCCGCAGCGCTGGCGCTCCGCCAGCAGATCAGCGGCATGGATCAGGCAGGTGCTGCCATGACAGCGCAGGGTTTCAGCGCCGAGAAGGGCACCATCGGCCCAGGCAAGGGCCTCTTCGAGGGCACGGCGATCGCCTGGTCCCCCCAGCTGGGCCGCCCCACCGGTGGCTGGAGCCAGGCGGCCATCCAGGCTGACCGCCAGCACCAGACGCAGCATCAGGTTCAGCCCGCGACCGCCAGATCCAGGGCTGCCGGCACCATCTCCAGCTGGGGAGTCTCGGCGAACACCTCGGCCGCGTTGTTGGGGCTTTCCTGCAGGCGCACCTTGTGCAGCCGGGCACCGGCCGCGGCAATGGGCCCGGTGAGCAGATCGGCGATGTGCAGGGCGATGTTCTCGGCCGTGGGCACCGTGGTGGCGAAATGCTCCACGTCCTTGTTGAGGAAGGTGTGATCGAAGGGCTCCACCACCAGATCGTCAACCAGGCGCTGGAGGGTGGCCAGATCGCATACCATGCCGGTGCGGGGATCGATGCGGCCGCGCACGGTCACATCCAGCAGGTAGTTGTGGCCGTGGCCGTGGGGCCGGGCGCACTTGCCATAGATCGCCTCGTTTTCGGCCTGGCTGAGCTCGGCCCTGGCCAACCGATGGGCAGCGGCGAAGTGGGTGCGGATCGAGAGGAAGGCTTCCATCGGGGCAACAGGCTGAGCGGTGGACAGGTCGGCTTGGGCAGGGGCAACGGCAGGGCCGGGAGGGAGCAGGTCCACCCAGAGATCGGGTTGCTCGTAGAGGCGCAGTCCCATCAGCGGCAGATGGGGGGCCAGGCGGATCCAGATGGCGCGGCAGACCGCCTCGGTGGTGGGCAGGCAGCCCTCGGGCCGGCTCAGATCAAAGTCCGGCCAGGCCTCATTGAGGAAGCGGAAGTTGAGCTGGTCAGTGACCTCAGCACGGATGGCGTGCTTCACCTCCGAGAGGTTGAGCACCATGCCGTCGCCATCCAGCGGCCCGCCCATCGCCACGATCAGCTCGTAGTTGTGACCATGGCCAGGAGCGAGGCTGCAGGGCCCGAAGCGGGCCCGGTTGTCGTCGTCGCTGAGCTCGGGCAGCCAGTAGCGGTGGCTGGCGCTGAAGGTGGCGCGGCGGGTGATGACACAGGGGCGCCCCTGGCCGTGGGGGCCTCCCCGCTGCGGAGGCATCGGCGCACCGGGGAGCGCGTTGCCTGAATCCGTATCACCTAATTCCGTGGTGCGGGGAGCTGCGGCGCTTGCCGTCATCGCCGGAGTCCGGGGTAGCCCATCCTAGGAATAGGTCCGAATTGCCTGCCGAACCAGCCGTGACGGCCGCCTCCCACGCCTCCCTGGCCCGCCGCCTCGAGGGACTCAACCTCTACCTGGTGGGAATGATGGGCACCGGCAAGAGCGCCGTGGGGCGCCCCCTGGCCGAGGCCCTCGGCTACCGGTTCGTAGACGCGGATGCGGTGCTGGAGCAGGCGGCGGGACGCACCATTCCGGAGATCTTCGCCAGCGACGGCGAGGAGGGCTTCCGGGCCCTGGAGACAGCGGTGCTGGGGCAGATCAGCAGCTGGCATTCCCTGGTGGTGGCCACCGGGGGAGGGGTGGTGACCCGGCCGGAGAACTGGGGCCACATGCAGCAGGGGGTGGTGGTATGGCTGGAGGCCCCGGCCGCCCTGCTGCTGGAGCGCCTGCAGGCCGATCCCACGCCACGGCCGCTGATGGCCGCCAGCGACCCCCGGGCCCGGCTGGAGGCCCTGCTGGCCGAGCGATCACCGCTCTACAGCCAGGCCGACCTCACCATCAGCCAGGACGGCGCTCCCCCGGCCGCCGTCGCCGAGCAGGTGCTTGAGGCCCTGCCCAGCGTGATCAGGAGCCGGCCAGCCCCCCCAGCCCAACCGGCGGTCCTCCAGAACGACGAGGGTCAGTTCACCCAATCCCTCAACTGACAACCTCCGGCGCCTTCAACCGGAGGGGGGCTCCAGCCGCACTGCGAACCACTGCACCGTTCGGCCGGGCTCTAGCTCGAGCTGACAGGCGGTCTCCAGCAACCGTTCCGCCTGGGCCGCCGCACCGGGCAAGCCCGCCAGATCAGCAGGCGGCTCAGGGAGGGTCTGGAGCTGCCGCTCCAGCCAGGCGAGGGTCTCGGCCGCCGTGAGGATCCTCTCGGCACCAACCGGCTCCAGCACCACGTAATGATCGAGTTCCCGCAGCAGGGGATCAGACATGCCCGCGTCGCCGTTGCACCCCATCCTGGCGAGGGCCGCCGCGCTGGTGGCCATGGGGGTCATGGCTGGGGCCGCGCTGGTGGCCCTGCTGGGGACAGCGCTGGGAAGCGTGCCGCCGGCCCTGGCCCTGGAGCCCCCGGCTGGCCAGACCCCGGCCACACCGGTCACGCCACTGGAGCGACGTCTGGCGCAATGGCCCGACTGGGCATTGCCAGCCCCCCTGCCGCGGCCGGGCAGCGGCGACCTGCTCTACCCGGACTGGTTTCTGGGGAGCTGGCAGGTGAGCAGCAGTGACGGGGCGCAGTACACGGTGCGGTTCGTCTCCGGCCCCACCGGCGTGGTGGGGGACCGGGCCTTCAACGCCGCCGCCGTCGGCCGGGCGGTGCTCGGGGACCGACTGCGCTCCGTCGCCAACGATCCAGACAACCCCAATCGCCAGATCGCTCGCCTGCAGGCTGGCTCAGGTCCGCCCCTGAGCCTGGAATCCACCGTGGTGGGCCGGCGGCGGGAGCAGCCCGACGCGGATGGGCTGCTGGTGGATGAGCTGGCTCTGCAGATCGTGCGGGGCCGCGGCGAACCGACCGTGAGCCGGGTGGAAACCCTCAGCCGGTTTGAGCGCCAGGGCAGCGACCGCATCGCGGTCAGCCAATGGCAGGCCACCTACCCCTCGCCGGCGGAGGGTCTGCGGGCCCGGCCCCGGAGCGCCGGCCAGCTGACCCTCAGGCTCGCGCGAGGGGGGCCACCAGGCGGTCCCGCCAGCTGAAAAGAGGCTCGAGCAACGGGTTATCGGCAATTCCGCTGGCGCCACGACCCGCCAGGGGCGCCCCACTGGAGGCGGGGAAGCGCAGCAGGGAGAGCTGGGCCGCCACGGCGAGATCGGCCAGGGTGAGCTGGTCACCGACCAGATAGGGGCGATCGGCGGTGAGCACGGCCAGTTGCTCGAGGTTGCTCTGCAACTGCTGGCGTTCGTGACCGGCCAGCAGGCCACTGGCCGTCTCCCCCATGCCCCCGAGCAGCCCGGTCGGCAGGGCACCCACCAACTGGCGCAGGGGCCCTGGTGTGGCCTCCGGCAACAGCGCCTGGCGCAGCACCGGGTCGGCGGCGACCGCCTGCAGGAGCGCCAGGCGGCAACCGGCAGCCAGGGCCGTATCGGCCCAGTCCTCGAGCAGGAGCACCCGGGCCCTCAGCTGCAGGTCGGCCGGCAGCAGGGAGGGGGTGGGATGGTGGCGCTCCAAATGCAGGGCGATCGCCGTGGAGTCGGCGATCACCTCGGTGCCGTCCACCAGCACGGGGACCTGCCGCTGGCCAGAGAGCCGGAAGAGGTCGAGCTGGCCGAGGCCGGGGGTGACCTCCACCACGTTGTAGTCGAGCCCCTTGGCGGCCAGCACCAGGCGCACCTTCTCGCAGAAGGCCGAATGGCGGAACTGGTGAAGCTGCATGCGCCAGGCCTCGTTGCCAGGCGGCAGAGTAGCCAGCAGCAGTGGTGAGCGGCTTCGGCGGCGATGAAGGAATTCTTCCTGAATGTGACGCGCTATCCGCGCTATCTGATCGCCTTCGGGCTGGGGGTGGCCAACTCCGTGTTCGAACCCCTGGCGGCCCGCGGCCGCAACCCGGTCACAGCGGTGGCGCTGATCGGTGCCGCCATCAGCGGTCTGCTGAGCCTGGTTCTGGTCCTGCGTGCGATGGTGACTGTCCAACCGGTGGCATAGGCATGGCACAGGGCCGACGGGTGGAGCGGGTGGCCTCCCTAATCCGCCGTGAGATGAGCGAGCTGCTCCGGGGCGGCATCAAGGACGAGCGGGTGGGGCATGGCCTGGTGAGCGTCACCCACGTGGAGGTGGCCGGCGATCTCCAACACTGCAAGATTTTTGTGAGCGTGTTCGGCTCCGACGCCGACCGAGAGGAGGCGATGGCCGGCCTGCGTTCGGCCGCCCCCTACGTGAAGGGGGAACTGGCACGCCGCCTGCAGATGCGCCGCACCCCCGAGGTGGTGTTCATGCTCGATCGGGGCATGGAGCGGGGCACGTCCGTGCTCAGCCTGCTCAACCAATTGGAGCGGGATCGCCTGGCCCGCGAGGGGGCCGATGAGGGTTCCGATGCCGCCGGTGAACCCTCGCCGGACAGCGACCCGGCATCGTGAGGGCAGGCGGCCCTGACGACGGCCAGCTGCGCCGGCTGATCGCCTCCCTGGTGGTGGTGCGGGCCAGCGGGACCCTGGCTGATCACCAGCGCAGCTACCCCCAATGGGAGCTGCCCAACCGCAGCCTGCAGGAGCTGCTGGGGCAGGGCGTCGGTGGTGTGATCCTCCTCGGGGGCACGGCCACCGAACTCGCCTTGCGCACCCGCCAGCTGCGGAGCTGGAGCACGGCACCGCTGCTGCTCTGCGCCGATGTGGAGGAGGGCGTCGGCCAGCGCTTTGAAGGGGCCAGCTGGCTGGTGCCCCCCCTGGCGCTGGGGCGGCTCTACGGCCGCGACCGCGAGCAGGCCCTGCGGCTGGCGGAGCGCTATGGCGCCTGCTGCGGCCGCGAGGCCAGGGCCGTGGGGCTGAACTGGGTGCTGGGGCCGGTGTGCGACGTGAACAACAACCCCGCCAACCCGGTGATCAACGTGCGGGCCTGGGGGGAGGAGCCGGCAGTGGCCGGCGCCCTGGCCGCGGCCTTCGTGCGGGGGCTGCAGGCCACGGGGGTGCTGGGCTGCGCCAAGCACTTCCCCGGCCATGGCGACACCTGCAGCGACTCCCACCTGGAACTGCCCCTGCTGCCCCACAGCCGTCCCCGGCTCGACCAGGTGGAGTTGCCCCCCTTCCGGCAGGCCATCGCCGCCGGCGTGAGCGCGGTGATGACCGCCCACCTGCTGCTGCCGGCCCTCGACCCGGATCGGCCGGCCACGCTCTCACCGGCCGTCCTCGACCAGCTGCTGCGCCGCGAGCTGGGGTTTGAGGGGCTCGTGGTCACCGATGCGCTGGTGATGGAGGCGATCGCGGCCCACACCGGAGCCGGGGAAGCGGCCGTGCAGGCCCTGGAGGCCGGTGCCGACCTGGTGCTGATGCCCGCCGATGCCCTGGAGGCCATCACGGCGATCGCGGCGGCGGTAGAGAGCGGCCGGCTGCAGCGCTCCCGCCTGGAAGCCAGCGCCCAGCGGCGGCAGCAGGCCCTGGCCCGCTGCGCCCCGCCGGCGGCCGACCCCCTGCAGGCGGCGGCCGCCGATCCGGTGCTGGCCCAGGCGTTGATCACGGCAACCCTGGAGGTGAGCGGACAAGCCGGCGGCCTGGGGCGTTTCGCCCAGGCGGCAAGCGGGGGCGTGAATCTGGTGCGCGTGGATCAGGCGCTGCAATCGCCGCTGCAGGCCACCGATGCCCAGGCCCTCACGCTGCCGGGGGCAGCAGGTCTGGCCCCGTGCCTGGTCGGCACCGACACCCCCTCGATCTGGACTGCCAGCAGCGACGAACCGCTGGCGTTGGAACGCCTGGGGCCGGGGCCGGTGCTGCTGCAACTCTTTGTGCGGGGCAATCCCTTCCGCGGCCGGGCGGGCTGCACCGAGCCCTGGCCGGCAGCGATCCGGCAGCTGCTGGCGGCCGGTCGGCTGGCCGGGCTGGCGGTTTATGGCAGTCCCTACCTCTGGGATGCGCTGCGCGCCGAGCTGCCGGCCAGCCTGCCGGCGGCCTACAGCCCGGGCCAGATGCCGGCCGCCCAGGCGGCGGTGCTCACCGCCCTGGGGCTGGGGGAGCAGGGCCAGGCGGGCGACTTCACCGACTGAGGAACGGCCGGATGCACCTGAGCCTGTCGATGATCGTGCGCAACGAGGCGGAACGGCTGGAGCGCTGCCTGGCCTCCGTGGCTGACTTCGTCGACGAGATGGTGCTGCTCGACACGGGCTCCAGCGACGCCACCGTGGCCATCGCCGAGCGCTGCGGCGCCACGGTGCATCACGTGCCCTGGCCCGGCGACTTCGCCCCCGCCCGCAATGCGGCCCTGGATCTGGTGCGCGGCGACTGGGTGCTGGTGCTCGATGCCGACGAACAACTGCGCCAGGAGGCCCGCGGGCCGCTGCGCGAGCTGATGGCGCGGCCGGATCTGCTGGTGGTGAATCTGCTGCGCCTGGAGCAGGGGGCGCGCCAATCGCCCTACTCCCGGGTGAGCCGGCTGTTTCGACGCCATCCGGCAATCCGCTGGAGTCGGCCGTACCACTCGATGATTGACGACAGCGTGCTGGCGCTGCTGGAGCGGGAACCCGGCTGGGCCGTGGCCGACTGCCCCATCCCCGCCCTCGACCACGAGGGCTACCGCCCGGAGCTGCTGGCAGCGGGGGACAAGGCGGTGCGGCTCCGGCGTGCGATGGAGGCCGACCTGGCGCGCCATCCGGGCGACCCCTACGTGTGCGCCAAGCTCGGCAGCCTGGAGGTGAGCGAAGGACGGCTGAACCGGGGCCTGCAATTGCTGCGCACCGGCCTGCGGCACTGCCGGCCCGAGGCCGTTCCCGAACGCTACGAACTGCTGCTGAATCTGGGCCTGGCGGAAGCCCGGCGCAGCCCAAGGCAGGCGGCCGAGCACTACCGCCAGGCCCTGGAGCTGCCCCTGGAGCCGCGGGTCACACTGGCCGCCCGCCTCAATCTGGCCGCCCTGCTGCAGGAGAACGCAGCCGACCTCCCGGCAGGCCCCCGGGGCGGTGCGCCCCTGGAGGAGGCCGTGCAGCTCTGCCGGGACGCCTGTGCCGCCGCCCCTGAACTGTCCCTCACCTGGGCGGCCCTGGGACAGGCCGAGCGGCGCCGGGGCCAACCCCAGGCCGCCATCGCTGCCTACCGGCAGGCGATCGCCCGCGATCCGGGGCAGCCGGAACTCCACCAGAACCTCGCGGCCGCCTCCCTCCTGACAGGCGACATCCTCAGTGCCCGGGAGGGCTTTCAGCGGGCCATCACCCTGCTCCAGCAACGGGGCCAGGCGGCTGCCGCGGCGGAGCTGCGCAGCCGGGTGAGCCCCCTGGTGACCCTCGATCCCTGAGCCCCACGCCCCTCCTCGCCCGCCCCCTCCACCCCAACCCCATGCCGGCCCCCCTCTCCTCTGCTGCTGACCGGCCCCTGCTCGGGCGGCGCATCGCCATCACCCGGGCTGAGAGCCAGCTGGGCGCGGCCCGCCAGCTGTTTGAGGCCGCCGGAGCGGACGTGGTGGATCTGCCCGCCCTGGTGGTCACGCCACCCGACAGCTGGGGTCCCCTGGATGACGCCCTGGAGGAGTGGGACGCCTTCCATTGGCTGGTGTTCTCCAGCAGCAATGGGGTCGACGCCGTGGAGGAGCGCCTGCGGCGGCAGGGGCGCTGCCTGGCCCACCGCCCGCGCAGCCTGCGGCTGGCAGCGGTGGGGCGCAAGACCGCGGCCCGGCTCGAGGAGCTGGGGGCCCCTGCTGATTTCGTGCCCCCCGCCTTCGTCGCCGACAGCCTGGTGGAGCACTTTCCCGTGTCGGGATGGGGACTGCGCCTGCTGCTGCCGCGGGTGCAGAGCGGCGGTCGCACCCTGCTGGCGGAAGCCTTTGCCGAGGCGGGGGCCCGGGTGGTGGAGGTGCCGGCCTACGAGACACGCTGCCCCGCCAGCCTGCCGACGGCGGCGTTGGCGGCCCTGGAGCAGGGACGGCTCGACGCGATCACCTTCAGCAGCGGCAAGACCGTGCGGCACACAGCCCAGTTGCTGGACGCGGCCTTCGGGGGCGACTGGGCGACACGCCTGGAAGACACCGCCATCGTCTCGATCGGACCGCAGACCAGCAGCAGCTGCCGGACGGCGTTGGGCCGGGTGGATGCGGAAGCCGACCCCTACGACCTGGACGGCCTTCTGCAGGCCTGCATCAGCGTGCTGCAGGGGCGCCCGCTCAGAGCTCAGCCGTGATCGACTGCTTGCCCTGGCGCAGGGTGAGGCGCCCGCGGTCGACATCGATGGCCGCCACGCTCCAGCCAGCGGGCAACAGGGCCTCCAATCCCGAACCCGGGCAGGCCCCCCGGGGGCCCGGACAGATGGGACCAGTCTGATCGCCGATCTGCACCAGCGCCTGGGGCCTGGAGCCACTGCGGATCACGCCGCTGAAGCGAAAGCCCGCCGGCAGGGTGAGCGGAGCCGGAGGCTTGGCTGGGCCACCATCGGCCCCCAGGGGAGTGCCCCCTGGCGCGAAGGGATCGGCACGGCCGGTGGAGACGGCCGCAATCACCTGGTTGGCGCTGGGCAGGGGCGTAAAGCCCGTGGCCAGCGCAGGCTTGGCGGGGGAGGAAGGAGCGGGAGCCTGCGCCGCCGGCGGACGGGGGGGGGTCGGCTGGGCCGGCTTGACGCCGCCATCCGCCTTGGGTTGCGAACACGCCCCGAGCAGAGCACAGGCGACGGCGAGAACGGCCAGGCCGCCGCGTTCACGCCGGCGTGTCTTCAACCAGGTCACGAAAACGGTCAAGGTTGGCCTGCAGTTCTTTGGTGACGATGCCCCCCAGGATGCTTGGTTCCATCAACGGTGCCAAGACCCCGGGCAGCTCATAGCTGACGCTGAGCTTGACGGCGGTCTGGCCATTCTCCTGGGGATAGAAGCGCACGGCGCCCTTGGTGGGCAGTCCGCCCACCGATTCCCAGTGCAACTGCTGGGCCTCCACCCGCAGCGTGATCCGGGCCTTCCAGTGGAAGCGGAAACCCTGGGCGGCGAGGGTCCAGTCGGTGAGATCGGGGTTGCCCGGCTCGGTGACGACCGATTCGATCCAGCGCATCCACCTGGGCATGGCCTCCAGATCACTCCACACCGCCCACACCCGCTCCACGGGTGCGTTGATCGCGGTGGTGACGCTGTGCTCAAGCCAACGGCCCATGGGAGGTTCCTCAGGCGACCGCGGCGTTGGTGGCCAGCCGGGCCTCGGAGCCCAGGATGGCAGCCGCCGCCAGCCGGCCACTCATGGTGGCGCCCTCCATCGAGTCGATGTAGTCCTGCCTGGTGTAGCTGCCGGCCAGGAAGAAGTTGGCCACCGGCGTGCGCTGATCGGGGCGGTAGGGCTCCATTCCCGGCGCCTCGCGGTAGAGCGACTGGGCCAGCTTCACCACGTTGCTCCACACCAGCGTGAGGCCGGCAGCCGAGGGGAAAAGCTTGCGCACCTGAGCATCGGTGTGGGCCACGATCTCCTCGGTTTTCTTCGGGATCCAGGGATCGCCGGGGGTGAGCACGCACTGCAGCAGCGAGCCCAGGCCCTCCTTGCGGTAATCGACGGGGCTGGCGAGGGCCAGATCGGCGAAGCAGCTGAAGTCGGCGTCGGCCGTGTAGAGCAGGTTGTCCAGGCCCGTGGGCTGGTGCACATCCGCGCGGGCTGCCTGGGCTGCGGGGCTGTCGCCCAGCTCGGTGACCCAGCCGTCGTAGCGCAGCTGCACGGTGGCCACCGGCACCGCTTCGAGCTTGTAGATGTTGTCGAACAGGGGCCAGCGGCGCCAGGCCTCCGGCACCATGCGTTGGATGCCGGGCACATCGCAGGCCGCCAGATAAGTGTCGGCCTGAACGGTGATCTCGCCCTCGGGGGTGCCGAGCCTGAGGCCGCTCACCCGGGTGCTGGGTTGGCCATCCGCGCCACGGGCACCCTCCTCAAACAGCACCTCGCTCACGCGGTGGCGCAGGTGCAGCTGGCCGCCGCGCTGGGTGATGTAGTCGAGGATCGGGCCGGTGAGCCAGCGGTGGGGCGAACCCTTGAGCAGGTTGAGCTTGGAGGCCTCGGTTTTGGCCGCGAACATCATGAAGATGGTGAGCATGCAGCGGGCCGAGATCGCCTCGCAATCGATGAAGCCGAGGGCATAGGCGATCGGATTCCACATCCGCCTGATGCTCTGCTCGCTGCCGCCGTGGCCCACAAACCACTGCTGGAAACTGATGCGGTCGAGGTCGCGGATCACCTTCATCGCCCCCTCGTAGTCCACCAGGCCGCGCACGATCGGGCTGGTGCCCAGGGCCAGGGCATTGCGCAGCTTGTCGATCCAGTCGAGCTGGGGCGTGGTGAAGAAGGCCTTGAGCCCGTTGAACGGCGCACCGAGGGCGAAGCGGAAGTCGAGCTCGCGCAGATCGCCGCCGGTGTTCACGAAAAGGTGGGTGTGGTCCTTGGGGAGCAGGTTCTCGAACGCCCCCACCTTGCGCAGCAGGGCAAAAAGGTTGGCGTAGTTGAAGAAGAACACATGCAGCCCCATCTCGATGTGGTTGCCGCCCTCATCCACCCAGCTGCCCACCTTGCCGCCCATGAACGGCCGGGCCTCGTAGAGATCCACCTGGTGGCCGGCATCCACCAGATCCACCGCCGCCGCCAGTCCGGCCAGTCCCGCTCCAACGATGGCGACCCGCACCCTGCATGCTCCCGCTGTTGCGGCACGACTCTATGGAGAGGAGGGCTACGGCAGCGGGCCGGGGTCGGCCAGGCAACCGCTCCACAGGCTCCATACAGTGGAGCCAGCAGGCCTGCGAGCACGATGAGCACCGAGATGGCTTCCCTCCAGACCGCGCCGGCGGAAGCTGGCACGGGCAGGGCCCCGGCGGCAGCTACCCACACCGCCCGGGATGGCAAGGGGATCCAGATCACCGAGCCGGCCATGAAGCAGCTGGCCGCCCTGATGCAGCAACAGGGCAGCGACAAGGTGCTGCGGGTGGGCGTGCGCTCGGGTGGCTGCAGCGGCATGAGCTACACGATGGACTTCATCGAGAGCGGCGACATCCAGCCCGACGATGAGCGCTACACCTACGAACCGGCCGGGGTTCCCAGCTTCGAGGTGGTGTGCGATCCCAAGAGCCTGCTCTACATCTATGGGATGCAGCTCGATTTCTCCTCCGCGCTGATCGGCGGCGGCTTCAACTTCACCAATCCCAATGCCACCCAGACCTGCGGCTGCGGCAGCTCCTTTGCCGTGTGAGCGCCGGGTGGCAATCTGAGGGCACGACCGGGCCTGCCTCCACGATGACCGTGACTAACGCCACCGCCTCGGACGCCACCGCATCCGACGCCACCGCCTCGACCGACAGCTCGCTGTTCGAGCAGGCCATCGGTCGCTACAACGCCGGGGCCTCCGCTGGGGAGCTCATCCCCGACTTCCTCGCCATCACCCAGCAGGCGCCGCGCCAGTCGGCCGGCTGGACCTGCCTGGCCTGGCTGCAACTGCTGGATGGCCAGCCGCTGGAGGCCCTGCGGGCGGCCCGCACGGCGGTGAAGCTGAACCCGCAGGATCCCCAGGCCCGCATCAACCTCAGCCTGGCCATGCTGGAGACCGGCGCCAAGGGCGTGCGCGAGCACATTGAGATCGTGCAGCGGGTGATGGTGATGGCACCGGAACTGGCGACCGAACTGCAGGAGTCGATTGCCGATGGCCTCCAGCGGCGGCCGGGCTGGGCAGCTCTGGAGAAGGTGAAGGCCTGGATCGATGGCTGAACGCGAGCTCCAGGCTCCCCTGCAGCGCCTGAAGGGACTCCTGGATCTCCTGCTGGTGATCGATGTGTTCGTGGTGATCGCCGGAGCCGGCTGGTTCGGCCTGGCAGTGGTGCTCCACAGTCAGCACGTCGAGGGCCCGCTCCAGCTGTTTCAGCTGCTCTGGGAGCCCCTGTTCACCCCGGCCATCGGTCTGCTAATGGCGGCCGCCCTGCTCAGCGGGGCCCTGGGGTGGTGGCAGCGGCGAGCGCTCCGCTGAGCTCGGGATAGCTGAAGGCGAAGCCTTGCTCCAGCAGCCGCTGGGGACTGACGTGCTGGCCCTCCAGCACCACCTGGGCCCCATCGCCGAGCAGCAGCTGCAGCACAGGCCCCGGCACGGGCAGGAGGCTGGGGCGCCCCAGGACCCGGCCCAGACCGGCCGCAAACGCACTCATGCTGGTGGGCTGGGGCGCGACGGCGTTGTAGACCCCGGCATAGCTCGGGTCATCGAGGGAGGCGGCCACCAGGCGGCAGAGGTCATGGCGGTGAATCCAGCTCATCCACTGACGGCCACTGCCGACAGGACCGCCAAAGCCCATCCGGAACACAGGCAGCATCTTGCCGAGGGCGCCCCCATCGGGGCCCAGCACGATGCCGATCCGCAGGATCACCAGGCGGCAGCTGGCAGGCCGGGCAGCAGCAGCCTCCTCCCAGCGCTGGCAGATCTCGGCCAGCAGGTCGCCGCCGGCGGGGCTGCTCTCGGCAAAGCGTCCCTCGGCACTGGTGCCGTAGTAGCCGACGGCCGAGGCGTTCACCAGCACCCGGGGAGGCTGGTCCAGCGCCGCCATCGCCTGCACCAACAGCTCCGTGGTGCGCACCCGGCTGTCGATCAGCAGCTGGCGATGGGCTGCGGTCCAGCGCTTTTCGGCAATCGGCTCCCCCGCGAGATTCACCACCCCCTCGGCAGCCGCCAAGGCCTGCAGCAAGCCGTCGTGCTGCCAGCTGGCGGGATCCGAGGGATCGGCCTGAAGGGTGACCAGGCGCTCCCCCACCAGGGCGGGGAAGGGCTGGCTCTGGCGGCTCACCACTGTGAGCTCATGACCGAGTTCAAGAAGGAAGGGCACCAGCTCCCGGCCCACGAACCCCGAACACCCCAACAGCAGCAGACGCACGCCAGCAACTCTCCGCAGTGACGCGAGGCTAGGAGGTTCCTGGCCTCCCCCTGGCGATCCGCAGGGGCAGATCAGCCCTCGGGGATCGGCGGGAGCCTTAGCCTGCTGGGAGCTCGATCAGCCCCATGGCTCCAGACGCCAGCCCCCCTGCATCCGCTGCGCTGCCCACCCTCAAGAAAGGCGCTCTGGTGCGGGTGAACCGGCAGGCCTATCGGAACAGCCTCGAGGCCCAGGCCAGTGATCGACAAGCGCCGGACTACATCTTCGAAGGGCCCGGCGAGGTGCTGCTGGTGAAGGGCGACTACGCCCAGCTGCGCTGGCGACGGCCCGTTCCCGACGTGTGGCTGCGTCTCGACCAGCTGGAGGCCTATCCGGACTCCTGAAGGCGGCATCAACGGCGGAGATGGCGACAGCGCTGCTGCAGGCTTGCCCGTCTTGCCTTGGCCTGGCGGAGCAATTCCCGCCCATCCCGGAGGTAGCTGTCCACATAGCCCAGCGTGAAGCGCTCCAGATCCACCAGGGCGTCCTTCATCAGGCTGAGGCAGTGGTAGAGATCGAGCCCCAGCTCCTGCAGGCCCGCCGGACAGGGCTGGGAGCGGTAGAGGGTTTCCACCCGGGCCAGCCGGGCCTGGCACTGCTCAAGGAAGGCGCAGAACGCCTCCATCAGGGTGTCGTCGTAGGGGTCGGCGGCCAGGGACCGTAGCTGGGCCGGGAAGGGATTCACCACCTGGCCGAGGAGGCGGTCCGCCGGCCCGTAGACCTGCTGCAGCCAGAGAGTGATCTCCTCCTCGCTGGCCGCGGCTGCTCCGGCACGGGCTCCGGGCCCACGGGCCAGGTCCTGGCTCCTGGGGGCCGCGGTGCGTGCCGGCAGCCGTTGGGCGTCGTAATGGCGGCGTCGGTCGCCGTCGCCCAGCACCTCCCAGGCGGCATTGAGGGCCAGGATCGTGCTGGCATCCCCGCCGGCATCCGGATGGTGTCGCTTCACCAGGGCGCGGTAAGCCGCCTTGATCTCGGCGCCGCTGGCCTGGGGTGAGACCCCCAGCACCCGATAGGGGTCGGACTCGACCGGAGCAGAGCGGGGGCGAGGCAAGCGCTGGCGACGGGCAGGGTCTTCAACCTAGACAACCCCTGCCGGCAGGGCGCCATGAAAAAACCCCGGCAAAGCCGGGGAGGGAGGCCTGAGGAAGGGCCTCCGGATTGGGGTGTGGTGAGAAGTGCTGGAAGGCGGAAGGGCTGGAGATGTGTGAGGAGACCAGCCCTGGCCGCCAACCGGGTTCTGAAGGATCAGAACTTGAAGGTGGTCTTGACCAGACCGCCGTAGGTGTCGTCCACACCGTCGTTCTGCACCCAGAAGAAGGCGGGGGTCACGCTGATGTTGTCGGTGACCTGGAACTTGTACCAGAGTTCGTAGGCCAGGGTTTCTTGGCCGTTGGGCAGCCAGATGCCGCCGGTGCAGTTAGCACCACCGAAGCGGGCGCACTTGCCCTTGTCAGCCGAACCGGCGCTGCCGAGGGCCATGCCCAGGGCATTGCCCTGCATGAAGGCGTCAGCCCACTGCAGGCCCACCATCCAGCTCCAGGCGTCGTCGTTGCCGTTGCGGAAGGGGTTGTCGCGATCGGAGAAGCCGAAGCCGGCGCTGATCGAGGGAGCCCAGCTGGCCGAGATGGGCGACCAGTAGCCGCTCAGGCCGAGGCTGTTGAAGTCGAAGCCACCGAAGTCGGTGTAGGTGTAAGCGAAGGCGGCACCCCAGTTGCTGCCGGCGTAGCCGAGCTGCACGGTGCCGGTCAGATCTTCGCCAGCGCCGATCAAGGAATCCTCAGCGGCAGCCTCGTTGGAGACGTAGTTGGCGCTGATGCTGAAGCCGTCCTTCTGATACCAGATACCGACACCGGCACCCAGATTCAGGCTGTAGGTGGCGCGGGCGCCGGCGTAGGTGAACAGGTCGAGGACCGAGTCAGCCGGGTAGGCGCTGGGCCACATGGCCAGCATGTCGTCCTGACGGACCTTGGCACCGACGGTGGCGGTGAAGTTCTTGCCAACGGGGAACTGGTAGAAGAGGCGGTTGATGCCGACGGTGTCAACACCAGGGGCGCCGGTCTGATCTTCCTGGAAAGCGACTTCCAGAGCGGTGTTGCCGTTGTTGAACACCGAGTCAGCGAAGTTGCCGGAGCGCAGGGTGGTGCGCAGCAGGTCCTTGCCGGTGAAGCTGGTGTCGAAGTTCAGGCGAACGTCATAGTTCACCGTCACGTTGTCGCCGAAGCCGGTGTTACCGGCGCCGCCGATCACCATGGTGGCGATGCCCTTCAGCTTGGTGGTGGTGGAGAACTGGTTGGCCTCCAGTTCACCCACCTTGGCCTCGAGGCCATCCACGCGGCCCTTGAGCACGGCGAGTTCCTTCTCGAACTCGGCCATCAGGCGCTTGAGCTCGTCGGTCAAGTCGGTGACGCGGTCGAGGCAGGCGTTGAGCAGGGCAGCCGCTTCATAGCGGGTCATGGCCTGACCGCCCTTGAAGGTGCCGTTGGGGTAGCCGGCGACGCAGCCGTAGGTCTCCACCAAGTTGGAGAGAGCCTGGTAGGCCCAGTCGGTGGGGCGAACGTCGGAAAACTGGGAGATGCTGGTGACTTGCTCCTCGCTGGCGTACTGGTTGACGCCAGCCAGGTTCACTTCGGAAGCGGTGGCGGCCACGGGGGCCAGCAGGCCGAGGGCCGCCGGAGCCACCAGCAGTTGCTGGAAAAGTTTCATGGTGGGTTTCCTCACACAAAGGGCGCAAGGCGCCGACCACAGTGTGCGGCCCTATCACCGCGACATCCCGCCGGCCTGTGCCAGAGCGCACAATGGCCCGTGCCGGCGATCGCCCAGCAAAAAGCCCCGGCCAGAGCCGGGGCCAGGAGGGCAGCCGGGCCGCGCAAGCGGCCTGGCCAGTGAGATCAGAAGCGGAAGGTGGTCTTGACCAGGCCGCCGAAGGTGTCGTCCGCGCCGTCGTTCTGGATCCAGAAGAAGGCGGGGGTCACGCTGATGTTGTCGGTGACCTGGAACTTGTACCAGAGCTCGTAGGCCAGGGTCACGTTGCCGCCATCGACCCAGATGCCACCGGTGCAGATGGCACCGGTGCCGCACTTGCCGTCGTTGACCGAACCAGCGCTGCCGATGGCCATGCCCAGGGCGTTGCCCTTGAGGAAGGCGTCAGCCCACTGCAGGCCCACCATCCAGCTCCAGGCGTCGTCGTTGTTGGCGACGAAGCGATCGGAATCCGACCAGCCGAAGCCGGCGCTGATCGAGGGCGCCCAGCTGGCGGCCAGGGGCGACCAGTAGCCGCTCAGGCCGATGCTGTTGACATCAAAGGGGGTGAAGTCGGTGTAGGTGTAGGCGAAGGCTGCACCCCAGTTGCTGCCGGCGTAGCCCACCTGGGCGGTGGCGGTGTAGTTCTCACCCACGCCCAGCTCCGAATCCTCCGAGGTGGCCTCGTTGGACACGTAATTGGCGCTGAGGCTGAAGCCGTCCTTCTTGTAGGAGAGGCCCAGGCCGGCGCCGAGGTTCTTGCTGTAGGTGGCGCGGGCGCCGGCGAAGGTGAACAGGTTCAGGATCGAATCGGCCGGGTAGGCGCTGGGCCAGATGGCCAGCATGTCGTCCTGACGGACCTTGGCACCCACCACCGCGGTGAAGTTGTCGCCGACGGGGAACTTGTAGAAGAGGCGGTTGATGCCGACGGTGTCCACACCAGGAGCGCCCGTCTGGTCTTCCTGGAAGGCCACCTCGAGGCGGGTGTTGCCGTTGCCGAACACGGAGTCGGCGAAGTTGCCACTACGCAGGGTGGTGCGCAGCAGGTCCTTGCCGGTGAAGCTGGTGTCGAAGATCAGGCGAACGTCATAGTTCACCGTCACGTTGTCGCCGAAGCCGGTGTCACCAGCGCCGCCGAGCACCATGGTGGCGATACCCTTCAGCTTGGTGGTGGTGGAGAACTGGTTGGCCTCCAGCTCGCCCACCTTGGCCTCCAGGCCATCCACGCGGCCCTTGAGCACGGCGAGTTCCTTCTCGAACTCGGCCATCAGGCGCTTGAGCTCGTCGGTGACCTCGGTGACGCGGTCGAGGCAGGCGTTGAGCAGGGCAGCCGCTTCATAGC
>VGPU01000026.1 GCA_016882525.1 Cyanobacteria bacterium M_surface_10_m2_119
CTGGGTGCCGATCAACGCCAGCCCCTCCACCACACCGAAGGCCGCATTGCTGGTGCGGACGGCCAGGGCTCGACCTTCAGGAATCACCAGGGTGAGGCGGAGCCGGCGGCCCGGGGGCAACAGGGGCAGGAGGTTCCAGCTCAGCAGGTCGCGGGCGAAGGCGGAGAGGCAGGGGGCACCGCTGGCCTCCAGGCGACCCACCCCCTCACCGGCCTTCAGTTCCAGCCACTCTCCTGGCCCCTCGAGCCAGCAGGCCTGCACCCACAGCGCCAGGTCACGGGTGAGGTCGAGCACCCCCTCCCCGGACTCGCAGCGGACCATGGCGAGGACCGATCCATCGGCCAGGGGAGCCACCGCCTCGATGGGCACCGGCAACAGGGAACCGGCGGCCTCCAGCTGCAGGGGCTGGGGACGATCCGGCGCCTGACTGAGAAGCACTTGCAGAGCAGCCCGTGCCGCCGCGGCGAGCCAGACCGGCAGGGTGAAACCCGTGCCTGACAGGGCCGGCCCGGAGGAACGATCTCCGGCAGAGGACGACCGAGGAGGCAACGGCGGCGAACCGGTGAAGGCCATTTTTTATGTTGGACGATTGTGCTGCTGTCGGGCCCAGCCCAACAACTGCCCACGCCCCACCACGCCCCCGCACCACCGCGCCCCATGCAGGACAAGCTCACCCTGATGATTCCCGGCCCCACCCCGGTGCCGGAAACGGTCCTGCAGGCGATGGGGCGCCACCCGATCGGCCACCGCAGCGCCGACTTCCAGAAGATCGTCAAGCGCACCACCGAACAGCTGCAGTGGCTGCATCAGACCAGCGGCGACGTGCTGGTGATCACCGGCAGCGGCACCGCCGCCATGGAAGCCGGGATCATCAATGTGCTGAGCAAGGGCGACAAGGTGCTCTGCGGCGATAACGGCAAGTTCGGGGAGCGCTGGGTGAAGGTGGCCCAGGCCTATGGCCTGGATGTGCAGGTGATCAAGGCCGAGTGGGGACAGCCCCTCGATCCCGAGGCCTTCCGCGCCGCCCTGGAGGCCGACAGCGCCAAGGCGATCAAGGCCGTGATCCTCACCCACTCGGAAACCTCCACCGGGGTGATCAACGACCTGGAAGCCATCGCCGGCCATGTGAAGGCCCACGGCACCGCCCTCACCATCGCCGATTGCGTCACCAGCCTCGGCGCCTGCAACGTGCCGATGGATGCCTGGGGCATCGACGTGATCGGCTCGGGCTCCCAGAAGGGCTACATGATGCCGCCGGGCCTGGCCTTCGTGGCCATGAGCGATCGGGCCTGGGAGGCCTATGGGCGCTCCGATCTACCCAAGTTCTATCTGGACCTCGGCAAGTACCGCAAATCCGCCAAGGCCGACAGCAACCCCTTCACCCCGGCGATCAATCTCTATTTCGCCCTAGAAGCGGCCCTGGAGATGATGCAGAAGGAAGGGCTGGAGGCGATCTTCGCCCGCCACAGCCGCCATCGCGCCGCCGCCCAGGCCGGCATGAAGGCCATCGGCCTGCCCCTCTACGCCGCCGAGGGTCATGGCAGCCCCGCCATCACCGCCGTGGCCCCCGAGGGCATCGACGCCGAAGCGATGCGCAAGGCCGTGAAAGAGAAGTTCGACATCCTGCTGGCCGGCGGCCAGGACCACCTCAAGGGCCACGTGTTCCGCATCGGCCACCTGGGCTTCGTGTGCGATCGCGACGTGCTCACCGCCGTGGCCGCCATTGAGGCCACCCTGGCGGATCTGGGCCTGCACAAGGGCACCGCGGGCGCCGGTGTGGCGGCCTGTGCCGCAGCCCTCGCCCAGGCCTGAGGCCATAGCGGAGAGCACCCCAGGCGGAAGGGCCCTTCCGCCTGGGGCTCTGCTAGCTTTGTTTCTTACACCTTGCGGGTGTAATTCAGTGGTAGAATGTCAGCTTCCCAAGCTGAACGTCGCCGGTTCGAATCCGGTCACCCGCTTCTAGTCCAGGACTGAGAAACCCCCAACGATCAGCGTGCTGCCTTTCTCCGATTGGTTGGCAGAAGGCCAGCTGGAACCAGACGATGACAGGCAATGCCAGGGAGTGGCAGCGACCTTCTCACACAGCTTCTCTCATAACTGCGCCATTGATTCGTCATGCATACACCTGCGCGGGGTGAAATCATGGGCCATCCCGCAGTGGATCGTCCGGAATCACAGCTGGCGGAGGCTGTCATCTGAATTCGTCCCAACATCGTGTCCTGAGGTGATCAGAGCAAGACGCTTCAGCATCAATACCCGGTCGCCTGACAGCGCAAGTACAGGGAAACAATTCCCTAGGACAGCCTCCAAAATTGCTGGAGACCAGCCGGGCACCACCCACTCGATCTAGACCCGCCCAGCGACCTTTCCTGAGACCTGTCCGCAGACCTAGGGTGTGGTGTATTGCCTTCCTGTCCCGCTGATGGCCCACCGTGTACTCGCCGAGACTGCCGTGAGCATCTCGGAACACAAGAAAAACCCCATGGCCACCCTGGCGGCAGGAGAGGGGATGGCCGTCGCGGTGCTTAACCGCAACGAGCCGGCCTTCTACTGCGTGCCGGCCAGGGCCTATGAAGAACTGATGGATCTGGTGGACGACCTGGAGCTGGGCCGCATCGCCGATGCTCGGCTGACGGACGGCCAGGAGCCGGTGCGGGTGAGCCTCGATGCCCTTTGAGCTGGCCTTTCACCCGGAAGCCCTTCGGGAATGGAGGAAGCTGACGGCAGGAATCCGGGAGCAGTTCAAGAACAAGTAGGCCGAGCGGCTGACTGAGCCCAGGATCCCAGCGAGCAAATTGCGTGGATCCTCCAACCGCTACAAGATCAAGTTGCGGGCCGCCGGGTACCGACTGGTCTACGAGGTGCGTGACCATGAGCTTCTCGTCCTTGTCGTGGCGGTGGGCAAGCGGGAGCGCAATGTTGTCTACCAGCATGCCGATCAGCGCTGAAGCGCATGCCGCATGGCCAACGCCAAAACCTCTGATCTAGATCGGCTGCGCCGGGAGAACGCACGCTTGATCGGGCTGCTGGAGGCCCACGGCATCGCCTGGAGATCCGGCGAACCTGTCCCAACGGCACCCGCGCTGTTTGGAGAAGGTGACTCGGATGCAGACCCTGCCAAGGGCCCCAGGTCCACGCAGGAGAAGGTGACGCTGTTCCAGCGTCTCTTCCGCGGCCGTGACGACGTCTACGCCCTGCGCTGGCAGAGCAGCAGCGGGCGCTCGGGCTATGCCCCGGCCTGCGCCAATGAGTGGCGGCCAGGCCTCTGCGAGAAGCCACGGATCTCCTGCCGCGACTGCAACCACCGGGAGCTGCAGCCCCTCAGCGATGCGGCGATCTACGGCCATCTGGCCGGCGAGCACACCATCGGCCTTTACCCGCTGCTGGAGAACGAGCATTGCCACCTGCTGGCCGTCGACTTTGACGAGCAGGACTGGCGTGATGACGCCCGGGCCTTTCTGCGCTCGTGTCGGCAGCTGACGGTACCGGCGGCGCTGGAGATCTCCCGCTCCGGGGAAGGTGCTCACGCGTGGGTGTTCTTTGAGGAGGCCGTAGCAGCCCGGGAGGCTCGCCAGCTGGGGGCAGCCCTGATCAGCCACACCTGCAACGCCACGCGTCAGCTGCAGCTGAGCTCCTACGACCGGCTGTTCCCCAACCAGGACACACTGCCGAAGGGCGGCTTCGGCAACCTGATCGCCCTGCCGCTGCAGAAGGAAGCACGGCAGCGGGGCTGCAGCGTCTTCGTGGATGACGACCTGAGGCCCTATCCCGATCAGTGGGTCTACCTGGCATCCCTGCAGCGGTTGTCGCTGACGGGGGTGCAAAGCGTGATTCAGGGCGCCACCGGCGGTGGCCATCCCCTCGATCTCGCCTTCATTGACGAAGAGGATCTGGCGACCCCTTGGAAGCAACGTCCAGCGCCAACAAAACTCAGCGGACCGTTACCCGCCTCCCTCAACCTCACCCTTGCCGATCGGCTGTATGTGGAGCGTTCGGAGCTGCCGCAGCCTCTGCTCAATCGCCTGATCCGCCTGGCTGCCTTTGCCAATCCCGCCTTCTACAAAGCCCAGGCCATGCGCCTGTCGGTGTGGGACAAGCCGCGGGTGATCGGCTGCGCTGAGAACTTCCCGCAGCACATCGCCCTGCCGCGCGGCTGTCTGGAACCGGTGCAGACCCTGCTGCGGGAACAGGGCATCGGCTGGGAGCTGGTGGATGAGCGCCAGAGGGGCTCACCGTTGGAACTGATGTTTGCGGGCCAGCTGCGCGCTGACCAGGAGGCCGCCGTGGAGGCGATCCTGCGCCACGACATCGGCGTGCTGCAGGCACCGACGGCCTTCGGCAAAACCGTCGTGGCGGCAGCGATCCTGGCCCGGCGGGGCGTGAACACCCTGGTGCTGGTGCATCGCGCCGAGCTGCTGCGCCAGTGGCAGGAGCGGCTGCAAACATTCCTGGACATCCCACCCGCAGCGATCGGCTGCATCGGTGGCGGCAAGTCCAAGCCCACCGGCCAGCTCGACATCGCCGTGATGCAGTCGCTGGTGCGCAAGGGCGAGGTGAATCCCTTGGTGCAGACCTACGGGCAGGTGATTGTCGACGAATGCCACCACATCGCGGCGGCGTCCTTTGAGGCCATCCTGCGCCAGGTGAAGGCCCGCTACGTGCTCGGGCTGTCGGCCACCCTGGTGCGCCGCGACGGTCTGCAGCCGATCCTGTTCATGCAGTGCGGCCCCATTCGCCACATCGCCCAGCGGCCTGCCGGATCGCCCCAGATCCTGGAGTTGGTGAGCCGCACCCATCAGCTCGAGGGGCTTCCAACCGATCTGCCGATCCAGGAGCTGATGCGCCGATTAGCGGAGGACCCACGCCGCACCGAGCGGATCGTGGAGGAGGCTCTCGCCTGTTGGGGTGACGGGCGCAGTTTGTTGCTTCTGAGCGAGCGCACCGATCACATCACGACGATTGCCGCAGCTCTGGCTGAGGAGGTGCCAACCCTGTTCCTGTTGCATGGGCGGCTGAGCGCACGCCAGCGCAGCGCCACCCTGGCCGCGCTGGAAGCGTTACCTCCTGATGCACCCCGCATCGTGCTGGCCACCGGCCGTCTGGTGGGTGAAGGCTTCGACCATCCACCACTCAACACGCTGCTGCTGGCGATGCCCGTGTCGTGGAAGGGCACACTGCAGCAATACGCCGGCCGCCTGCATAGACAACAGAGCGGCAAGACAAGCGTGCGCATCATCGATTGGCTTGATCTCGGCCATCCGATCACGCAACGGATGTGGGAGCGACGGCTGCGGGGCTATCGGGCCATGGGCTATGCGCTGCTTTCAGATCAGCTATCGATGGCAAGCGCCTGATCGAAAGCTTCTCACAGACCTTCTCACATCCAAGCCTGAGTGCTTATGAGACTCACCGCAGAGCAAGAAGTTCGGCTGAACAATCGAGGAGCTTCACAAGTTGAACGTCGCCAGTTCGAATCCCGTCACCCGGTTTGTTGGTTGGCTCTTAGAGTAAGCCCTCTCAGCCCGAAGGCTTCACGACCACGGTTGGGCCGAGGCGGCCCCACCTGTCAGCCGCGAGGCTTGATCACCTGGAGCACCTGGGGCCCCACCCCCGCAAGACGGCGTTCGCAGTCGAGGGCGGCCAGGATCGCCCGAGCCGAACCATCGAGATCGCCGGCAGCAGCGGCCGTGCGTGCCTGCTGCTCGTGGCTGGCAAGCTCCGATTGCAGGCGGGGACGTTGATCACTGGTCCCAGCTGCAGAAGACCGCAGAGAGGGCATCGGAGCGGGCCTGGCAGGCAGGGTGGCCGTCATGACTCAAAAACAATCAATAGATCTGAAGGCCCTGGCTGAAGCGACCAAGGGGAAACGAACACGATGGCAAAGATGATGCTGACGGGTTGACGCTGAAGATTAGGTTCTGAGCCGTGTCGTCAGATCTCGCTGCCAAAGCAATCATAACCAGCCGGTCGCAACAGATCAGTCAGGTCATGCAGACCCTCGAAAGGGATTCATGCTCAGGTTCCGGGTTCTTCGCAATTGCCCCCGAGAGCTGCAATCTGCTCGCGCAGCGATTGGATTCGGGTGACGTCCCCCCGCGTGACAGCCACCGCCAATGCAAATTCCAGTTTCTCCAGTTGATGTTCGCCCTCACTGGTGCGAACGGGCTGGCTAGGAAAGGCCGAGGTGGACGCTGAAGGGCAGCGGGGAGACCGGCTGAAACCCGGGGAACCGGCGAGCGACGCCGACGTCGCTGCAGCAGACGTCACAAAGGTGGTCGCCGCCGAGGGCTGAGGGGCATCCGGCGTACCGCCATGGGCCGGGGAAGCATGACCCGACCCGGAAAACGCGGAGCCCGAATGGGAAGAGGGGTAAGTCATGACGACTTTCTTCCCATTTTGACACCGTTACGCCAGTGCCGACACCCCTCACCACACCCAGCGAGCTGATCCGTCAGGCCGCCAGAACGTCGTCCTCGTCCTCGGCGAGATCTGCACTGGCGGCGGGCCGGTCGTCATCCAGACCCAGCAGACAGCGGCAGTCATGCAGCAGCCGTTCCACGTTCTCCAGGCTGTTGAGTTGTTCGGGCTCCGGTTCGCTGACGCTCTCCTGCAGAACGAGCAACTGCAGCTCGACCGCTTCAAGGCGTTGCTCCAGTTTCACCAGCCGCTGGGACAGGGCATGGGTGGTCTGGGCAAGATCCTGGGTATGGCGGGAGATCCGGAACGAGACCGATTCGGAGGTCATGGCCGATGGGGGTATCGACGCCGATCACAGCACACCCTTTTCCCGCAGGCCAACCCGCGCTGAATCCACTCTGGTCATTATGGGGGGATGGGCAGTTTCTGGACACTCCTGCTCCTGGTTCTGGCCGGCACCGCTGGTGGCCTGGTGGCCCTGCGCACCGGGATCCCGGCCGCGCCACTCGCCGGTGCCCTGCTGGGGGCCGGGCTGGTGAGTCTCAGCGGCCGCCTGGAAACAGCAACCTGGCCCACAGGGACGCGCACCGTGCTGGAGATCGCCATCGGCACGGTGATCGGGGCCGGGATCACGGCGACGGCCTTCAACGACCTGCAGCAACTATGGCGTCCAGCCCTGCTGATCACCGTCACCCTCGTGGGCAGCGGCCTGGCTGTGGCCCTGGTCTGCAGCCGTCTCCTGGGATTGGATCCGGTGGTCGCCCTGCTCGGCGCCGCCCCGGGGGGCATCAGTGGCATGAGCCTGGTGGGAGCCGAGTTCGGCGTGGGCGCTTCGGTCGCCGCCCTGCATGCGATCCGCCTCATCACCGTGCTGATCCTGCTGCCGTTAGTGGTGCGTCTGGTGCTTCCCTCCAGCGGGCAGCCCCCGCCGGGCTGAGGCTCGACGCCCCTGGGCGCGATCGATAACTTGGGCCCTGCTCCATCACCTGTGCCCATGGCCCTGCGCCTGCCTGCGCCCTCCCTCTCCGGCACTCCCGTGCGCAGTGGGGGCTGGCTCCTGCCACTGGCCCTGCTGGTGAGCCTGACCGGTGCCCTGCCTGCCCGGGCACAGGCCCAGGAGCAGGATGCCGCCAGCAAGGGCGCCCAGATCTATTGCTTCATGCGCAACAGCGGCAACAGCCACCAGGTGAGCTGGGACGCGGCCTACGCCGTGATCAAGCGCCAGACGGATCGTCTGTTCAAGACCTCCCCGCAGCATGCCGCTGTGATGATCACCGAAGCTGTGGTGAAGAACCCGGCCGAATTCCCCGATTGTGGCCGCTACCTGGGTGACCTCTTCCGCCAGCCCGAAAGCAGCGGCACCAGCCCGAGCAGCGGCAGCGGCCAGACCAGTGCCCCTGCCGGCGGAACCACCCGCAACGACCGCTACGGCTATTGAATCGGCGGATTCCGCCCTGGAGGTTCGGCGGCGCGTGATCCAGCCCCGTCCCAGATCCCCGAGATGGGCCATCGGCCTGACCAGCCTGGGGATGGTGATCGGCCTCCTTGCCGGTTGTGCGGAAGAGCCGCTGCCGGATCGGGGGGTGCGCCGTGACGACTGCCTCCGGGACCTGCGGCTGGCGGACATCAAGGCGCGCCTGAAGCAGTGCAATGCCGTTGTGGCCGCTTTCCCGCAGGACCCCGCACCCCTCAACGACCGTTACCTGCTGCACAGCCTGGCGGGCAACGACGACGCCGCCTGCGCCGACCTGCGCAGGGCGGTTCAACTGGCTCGGGCGCTCCCGGCCCGGCAGCTGGATGCCCAGCTGCGCAGCGACCTGGAGGTGCGCGAGCAGCTCTGCAGACCCGAGGCCCCAGCGCCCTGAACCCTCACCAGGCCCCGAGCATCTCCCGCACCATGGCAGGCAGGGCCCGGCGCCGCAGCACCTGCTCACCCCGATGCAGGGCCAGGGCGATGCGTTCCGCCTTGCTGGCGATCAGGCTGTCGACAAGCTGGTCGGCTACACCAAGCTGAAGCCAGTGGCTGGTGAGGCCACCGCCCATACCGATGCGGTGGCAGCGATCTTCGGCCTGCTCCGCGTCCCCGGGGGTCCAGGGACGCTCAAGCAGCACCACATGGCTGGCGCGATGCAGGGTGAAGCCCAGCCCACCGGTGCCGTAGGTGGCCACCAGCAGGGGCGATTGACCCGCCTGGAACTGATCCACCCGCACCTGGCGCTCGGCCACCGGCACCCGGCCGGTGAGCAGGGCTCCGAGGCCGAGATGGCGCACCAGCTGGCGCGCGCTGCTGACGAAGGCGGTGAAGACGACCACGGCCTCACCCTGAGCCATCAGGGATTGAAGGAGGGCAGCGGCAGCTGGGCACTTGTAGTCGGAGCTGATCTGGCGCAGGGCCGTGAGCACAGCCAGCACCTCCGCATCCCGGCGCACCTCGCCCCGGGCCGCCCGCCGCCGGTAGGCCTCCACCGTGCGCTCCAGACGATGGTCGAATCCCCGAGCCTGCTCCGGCGTGAGCACGACGGGATGGAACTGGCGATGCTTCGGTGGCAGATCCAGGCAGTCCTGCTTGCGGCGGTGAAGCACCAGCGGTCGGATCAGGCGCTGCAGCTCCCCCAGATTGCTGGCCCCACCCGCCTGCCAGAGACGGCGCCCCTGACGCTCGGTCCAGTGCCCCTGACAGAAGAGTTCCTCGTAGCGCCGCTGATCCCGGGCGAGGGGATGGTCGATGGCCGCCAGCAGGGGAAAGAGCTGCACGGGCCTGCCGTTCTTCATCGGTGTGCCCGTAAGCAGCCAGCAGGCCCGCAGACGCGGATGCCGAGCCAACCGCAGGAGACCCTGGCTACGGGCTGCGGCGAGATTCTGGGCGAAATGGGCCTCATCGGCGATCAGCACCGTGCCCGCCAGCGGCAGCTCCTCGGGCAGGCGCGCCCAGCTGTGCAGCTCCAGGTGCAGGCCGAGGGCCAGGGCCTCCCGGCGCCAGTGGTCATGCAGGCCCACCGGCGCCAGCACCACCACCCGGCAGTCGGCCTGCCGCACCATCGCCCGGGCTGCGGCCAGGGCGGAGAGGGTCTTTCCCAGCCCCATGGCATCGGCCAGCACCGCCCCACGCCGCGCCAGCAACCAGCGGGCAGCAGCCCGCTGGTGGGCGAACAGAGAGCGGCCATCCTCGAGGGGCTGATCCAGGCCGGCGGCGGCCACCAGCTGGCGATGGGGCGGCAGAGGCGGCAAGGGTTGCTGGAACCACTGCAACCAGCGTTCCAGCGTCGGCTCGATGGGGAAGCGACCGGCAAGGACCTGCTGCAGCGCATTGGCCGCTTCCAGGGGAAAGACCCAGCAGCGCCGCGAGCCGTCCCAGCAGCCCCGCGGCCGGACCCCCCGCAGCTGGGCCTGGGTCACGGCGTCATAGGGGCTGATCACCTCGATCCGCCCGGTGGTTCCCAGCCGTAACAGGCAGCGCATCGGCGGAACGGCAGCCGCTGACACATTGCCACCCGCGGAAATGCCGCCAGAGTGCCGGGAGCTGAGCCGGGTGCATGCAGGCCAGGGATCGACGCCCCAGCGACGGGGTTTTCCTGGAGGATCTTTGCCCCAAGTTTCGCTTGCGCCGCTGGCGGCAGTCCCTGCACCAGCTCACCAACCACAGCTGCATCTACTGCGGCAACCGTTCTGAATCAATCGACCACGTGCACCCCCGCTGTCAGGGAGGGCCGAGCGTCACCGAGAACTGCGTGCCCGCCTGCTTGGCCTGCAACGGGCACAAGGGGGATATCGAAGCCTTTCAGTGGTACCGGAGCCAGAGCTTCTACGACCCGCGACGGGCGATGGCCATCCGCGCCTGGACGGAGGGAGACCTGCGCCTGGCCCTGAAGTTGCTGGAATTGGTCGAGAGCCCCAAGCCCGGCGCCATTGGGAGTGCGCCTCACCAGACCCGACAGGCCGCAGGGCCGTTGTGGCGTTGGCAGATGGCCGCCTGATCCTGCGGAGTCTCCGGTGCGAGCGCAAAGGCGGTGACAAGCAACGCCACCACCACCAGCACCGGAGACCACCCGCGCCTGGCCCCCTGTGGCCGGGAGGGGGAACCGGTCTGGCGCGACAGACAACCGGCCTGGAGCCCCCGGGCAGCCAGCGCAGGCGCAGGCAGGGGGCGGCGCAGATCCGGGCCTGCCAGCATCAGGACATCCATGGTGAACAGCAGCAGTGAGTGATACAGGTGTACTCACGACGCCTGGTCGTGTCAAGCCCGGCCCCAGGCTGCTGGTGATCGGCGGCGGATACACCGGGCTGCGATTCGGACGCGCCGCCCGGGATGTGGGTTTTGCAGTGCTGCTTACCAGCCGCGGGGAACGCGTGCCCGAAGCGGGACTGCACTGGCTTCACTTCGACAGCAACAGCGGTGAGAGCGGCGAAGCCGGCAGCCTGGACGGGATCACCCACGTGCTGGTCACCGCCGCCCCCGAACGGAACGCCAGCGGCGGCAGTCCGGACCCGGCTCTGGCGCTGCTCAAGCCCATGCTCCAGGCCCAGCCGCTGCAATGGCTGGGCTACCTCTCCACCACAGGGGTCTACGGCGACACCGGCGGCTCCTGGGTCGGTGAGACCAGCCCGACCCACCCCCAACCCGGGCGCAGCCAACGCCGGCTGGAGGCAGAGAAGGCCTGGCAGAACAGCGGACTGCCACTGCAGATCTTCCGCCTACCGGCCATCTATGGCCCGCATCGCTGCCCGTTCGCCAGCCTGCGCGAGGGCACCACCCGGCTGATTCACAAACCCGGCCAGGTGTTTTCCCGCGTGCATGTCGACGACATCGTCGGCGCCCTGCTGCACTGCCTTTCCCTGCCGCCTGCCAGGCGCCCGGGGGTGATCAACATCTGCGATGACGTTCCCTGCCCCTCCAGCGAAAGCCTGGGCTATGCCGCCCACCTGCTCGGGCTGAAACTGCCACCGGTGCAGCGCTACCGCGACATCGAAGCCGACCTCAGCCCGATGGCCCGCAGTTTCTGGACCGAGAACCGGCGGGCGAGCAACCGGCTCCTGTGCGGAACCCTGGGATACCGCCTGCGCTACCCCAGCTTCCGAGAGGGCTTTCAGGCCTCCCTGGCGGAGGAACGGGCCGGCGGCGTCGCCCCCTGAAGCGGTCCTGGCTTCGGCGCCGCCGGCGGGCAGTCCGGCGCCCGGGGCTCCGCCACTCCTGGCAGGCCAAGATCCTGCAGCAGCCGACCCCAGCGCACCTCCAGCCAGCCCCGGCGCAGGCCCGTCCCCAGAGCGAACACCAACCCGACCAGCAGCAACCAGCGCAGCATGGGCAACACCAACGGCAGCCAGGAACCATCCAACTCGATCAACCCCCGTCTGGCGATCAGCCTGGGGGACCCAGCGGGCATCGGCGCCGAGGTGGTGCTGAAGGCCCTGGCCCGGCCCTGCCCCCCCGGTCTGCAGCCGGTGCTGGTGGGCTGCCGACGCTGGCTGGAGCAGACCTACGCGGCCCTGCGCTCGCGCAGCGCCACCCCCGTGCGCGACCCCGCCGACCTGGAGGTGGTCGACCTGCCCTTGAGCGAGCCCATCAGCCTGGGGCAGAGCACGGCGGCAGCTGGAGACGCCGGCTTCCACTGGCTCACCGCCGCCAGCGCCCTGGTGCAAACCGGCGACTGCCGGGCGCTGGTCACAGCACCGATCGCCAAAGCCAGCTGGCATGCGGCGGGACACGCCTACCCGGGGCAGACGGAGCGGCTGGCCGAACTGGCCGGCGTGGAGGAGGCCTCGATGCTGTTCACGGCCCGCTCCCCCCATGGGGGCTGGCGGCTGAACACCCTGCTGGCGACCACCCACATCCCCCTGGCGGCGGTGCCGAGCCGGCTGAGCGCTGAGCTGGTGCAGCGCAAACTCGACCTGCTGCTGGCGTTCTGCCAGCGATTCGAGCGCAGGCCCCGACTGGCGGTGGCCGGTCTCAATCCCCATGCGGGGGAAGCCGGCAACCTGGGGCGCGAGGAACACGACTGGCTGAACGCCGCCCTCAGCGCCTGGCAGGCGCGGCACCCGGAAGCCCAGCTGGAGGGGCCCCGCCCCGCCGACACCTGCTGGCTGGATGCCGGGGAAGCCTGGACCGGCGGTGCTGGCGGGGCAGACGGCTACCTGGCCCTCTATCACGACCAGGGATTGATTCCCGTGAAACTGCTGGCCTTCGATGCAGCCGTGAACACCACCCTGGGCCTGCCGTTCCTGCGCACCTCCCCGGACCACGGCACGGGCTTTGCCATCGCCGGTCGGGGGGTGGCGCGAGCGGACAGCATGGCCGCGGCCCTGGAGACGGCCTGGACGCTGGGCTGATCGGGGAGATCAGGCGGGCCGGACCCGCATCAGCACCTGGCCGAACTCAACGGGAGTGCCGTTTTCGACCAGGATCTCCACCACCTCGCCGCCCACCTCCGACTCCAGCTCGTTCATCAGCTTCATGGCCTCCAGGATGCAGACGGTCTGACCCACGTTGATGCGGGTGCCCAGGTCCACGAAGGCCGGCTCCCCTGGCGCCGGCGCCCGATAGAAGGTGGCCACCATCGGAGCCGTGATCTCGAGGAGGTCACTGCGGCTCGCGGCGGCGGGCGGCGGCGGCGCCGAAGGCACCTCCGGCAGGCTGGCGGGTGCGGGGGCAGGCGCTGGCGCTCCGGCCGCCAAGGGCAGGGGCGCCTGCATCACGGCAACCGGTGCCGCATGGGGAAGATTGCGCCGCACTTCCAGGCGGAAGTCATCCCCCTCGAGCTTGAACTCCTGGATATCGCTCTCCCCGAGGAGAGCCAGGAGTTTCTGAAGTTGGTCGTGGTCGAGCTGCATGGCGATCAGTTGTTCTCCCGACCCAGGTAGCTGTCGGTGCGGGTGTCGATCTTGATCTTCTCGCCGATCGAGAGGAACAGGGGCACCATCACCTGGGCGCCGGTCTCCACGATCGCCGGCTTGGTGCCACCCGTGGCGGTGTCGCCCTTGACGCCCGGATCGGTCTGGGTGATCTCCAGCACCACCGAGTTGGGCAGCTCCACCTCCAGGGGCTTGCCGTTCCAGGCCACCACGTTCACCTCCATGCCCTCCTTGAGGTATTTGCGGCTGTCGCCGATCTGTTTGGCGGTGAGGCGGGTCTCCTCGTACGTGGCCATGTCCATAAACACGTAGTCGTCACCCTCCATGTAGGTGTGCTGCAGGGTGCTCTTCTCGAGCACGGCCTGGGGCACCATCTCGCCGGCGCGGAAGGTCTTCTCCACCACGTTGCCGCTCTGCACCGCCTTGAGCTTGGTGCGCACGAAGGCGGAACCTTTGCCGGGCTTCACGTGCAGGAATTCAACGACCCGCCAGACCTGGCCATCCAGCTCGATCGAGGTACCGGTACGAAAGTCGTTGCTGGAGATCATTCCGGCGTGTCGGATCCGGCGGATTGTAGAGCTGGCTACCGGAGCCGTCCTTCCGGCCGGGCCCAGGCCCAGCCGGCGAAGGGCGGCAGCCCCCGAATGGCTGTGCCAAAGTCCGGCCAGAGCAGTGCATGGGCCATGGCACGGGACGGCTTCCGGGGCGGATCGGGGCAGGCGAAGATCTCGCTGCAGCCAGGCAGGGGGCACCGGCTCTGGGAGCGGCTGATCCGACCCCTGCCCCTGGTGCTGGCCCTGCTCGCCTGCCTGGTGCTGGGGATGCCAGCGGCGGAGGCAGCCCTGCCCCAGGGCAACGCCGTGAAGGACCCTGCCGCGATCCTGCGGAACGCGCTGCCGATCAAAGCCCCCCAGCTCCAGGATCTGCAGCACCGCCTGGAATCGACCAGCGATGACCTGCGCGCCAAGCGCTGGAGCACCCTGGCCAACACGGTGCAGCGCACCCAGTCGTTGCTGAGCAGCCGCCGTAACGAGATCCTCAGCCGGTTCAACGGCCCTGACCAGGCCCAGGCCGAAGCCCTGCTCGATCGCCTGGCCGACCAACTGCAGGAACTGGCCGCCGCCGCTGAAAGCCGGGACAGGGATCCCTTCCTGGCCAGCCGCCGGGATGCGCTGGCCACCATCGGCACCGCCGAGGCCCTGCTGGTGGGTGACTTTCCCTTTGCCATCCCCAGCGACTACGACGCGCTGCCGCGCCTGCTGGGGCGGGCGACCGTGACCCTGAGCACCACCAAGGGGGACCTCACGGCCGTGGCCGATGGCTACAACGCGCCGATCACCGCCGGCGCCTTCATCGATCTGGTGCAGCGGGGCTTCTATGACGGCCTCCCCTTCACCCGGGCAGAGGACTTCTACGTGCTCCAGACCGGCGATCCCAAGGGCGAGGCCCAGGGATACGTGGATCCGCGCAGCGGCCAGGAGCGCACCGTTCCCCTGGAGATCCGCATCAGCGGCGATGCGGAACCGGTCTACGGCCAGACCTTTGAGGACCTGGGCCGCTACAAGGCCGAAGCCGTGCTGCCCTTCGCCACCTTCGGCACCCTGGGCTGGGCCCATTCCGACGAGGCCCTGAACGACGGGTCGTCGCAGTTCTTCTTCTTTCTTTACGAGCCGGAGCTGACGCCGGCGGGCCTCAACCTGGTGGACGGCCGCTATGCCGCCTTCGGCTACGTGGTGGATGGCTTCGACGTTCTCGAGGAGCTGGGGGTGGACGACGCGATCGTGAAGGCCACGGTGGTCGAGGGCGGCGAGAACCTGCGCCCCCATGCCTGAGGACCCCAGCCTGGCCCAGCTGGGCGAGTGGGACCTGATCGAGCGGCTGGCGGCCTTCGCCCCGGCCGGGCAATTCAGCGACGATGCCGCGGTGATCGCACCGGGCGGCCCGGTGGTGGTCAACACCGATGTGCTGGTGGACGGGGTGCACTTCAGTGATGCCACCACCGACGCCGTGGCAGCCGGCTGGCGGACGGCGGCCGCCAACCTCTCCGACCTGGCGGCCATGGGCTGCACCGAGGTGATCGGGCTGACCGTGGGCCTGGTGGCCCCCGGTCACACGCCCTGGAGCTGGGTGGAGGGGGCCTATCGGGGGCTGCTGGCCTGTCTGCAGACCCATGGCGGCACGCTGCTGGGTGGTGACTGCAGCGGCGGTCACCAACGGATGTTGGCGGTCACCGCCCTCGGCAGGCTGGCGCTCGACGGCAGGGGGGAGGCCTGCGCCATCCTCAGGAGCGCGGGCCTCCCCGGGGATGTGCTGGTGAGCAGCGGTCCCCACGGCCTCAGCCGCCTCGGGCTGGCCCTGCTGCAACAGGAGCTGGGGGCGGATCTGCAGGCCCGCATCCCGGCCGAGCTCAGTCAGCGGGCCCGGCAGTGCCACACCCATCCCGTTCCACGCCTGGATGTGGTGGGGGCCCTGCACGCCAGCCGCCCCCTGCAGCGGCCCTGGCGGGTGGCGGGCACCGACAGCAGCGATGGCCTGGCCGCCGCCGCCGCCGCCATCGCCAGGGAAAGCGGCTGCCTTGCCCTGCTGGATCCCGACAGGTTGCCCCTGGATCCGGCGATGGCCTGGTTGCCCCAGGCGGCCCAGTGGTGCCTCAGCGGCGGCGAAGACTTCGAACTGGTGCTGGCCCTGGAGAAGGAGTGGGCTGATGCCCTGATCGGCCGCCTCCCCGGTTGTCGGCGCATCGGCCAACTGACCGAGGGGACCGGCGACGAGCTTCTCGTGGACTGGGTCGCCAGCACGGCTGCAGAGACCAATCGGCTGCCAGCGCTGGACATGGGCGGCGGTTACCGCCACTTCGGCTGAAGCGCAACAGCCAGGAGGGGCCACCTCGACGCCAGCCAGCACCCAAAAAAGAGCCGTCCTTGCGGGCGGCTCGGGACTGACCCGGGGGACCGATTAAAAGCGGTACCCGAGCCGAAGAAGGTGGTCAGCCGAAGATCACTTCCAGTTCTTGGCCACGATCTCGGCAAGATCAACCACGCGCTGGCTGTAGCCCCACTCGTTGTCGTACCAGCAGACGATCTTCACCATGTTGCCGCCCATCACCAGGGTGAGATCGGCATCCACGATGGTGCTCTCGTCGGTGCCGGCATGGTCGCTCGACACCAGGGGCAGATCGCAGTACTTGATGATCCCCTTCATGCCGTTCTCGGAGGCGGCCTTCAGCACGGCGTTCACCTCTTCGGCGCTGGTGTCGCGGCCGGTCTCGAAGACCATGTCGCACACCGACACGTTGGGGGTGGGCACCCGCAGGGCGATGCCGCTGAGCTTGCCTTTCACCTCGGGGTAGACCAGAGCCACGGCCTTGGCGGCGCCGGTGCTGGTGGGCACGATGTTCACGGCAGCGGCGCGGGCACGGCGCAGGTCGCGGTGGGCGGCGTCGAGGATGCGCTGGTCACCCGTGTAGCTGTGGGTGGTGGTCATCGTGCCCTTGACGATGCCGAAGGCCTGATCGATCGTCTTGACGATCGGCGCCATGCAGTTGGTGGTGCAGCTGGCGTTGGAGAGAATGTCCCAGTCCTCGTGGCGGTACTGGTCGGCGTTCACGCCCACCACGAAGGTGCCCACCTTGGCGCCCTTGCCCGGGGCGGTGAGGATCACCTTCTTGGCACCGGATTCGAAGTGCTTGCTGGCGCCCACGTCATCGTTGAAGACACCGGTGGACTCGATCACCAGATCGACACCCCACTCCTTCCAGGGGAGATTGGCGGGATTGCGGTCGTAGAACGTCTTGATCGTCTTGCCGTTGATGACGATCGTGTCCGAGGTGGTGCTGACCTCGGCGCCCCGGAGGGGGCCCAGCATCGAGTCGTACTTGAGCAGGTGGGCGTTGGTGTTGGTGTCGCCCGACCCGTTGATGCCCACCACCTCAATGCCGGTATTGGCTCCGCGGCTCAGCCAGCAACGCATGAAGTTGCGACCGATGCGGCCAAATCCATTGATCGCAACCTTCAGGGTCATGGCAGTAGGCGGGATTGACCGCCGGCAAGGGAGATTTGGGCGCCGATCATACAGAAATCTTCTGCCCCACCCCTCTTGCCCTTCTTGCGGCGACACTGGAGCATGCCCCCACCCGTGCACCGTTCCCCGGGGCTGCGGATTGGCCCGATGGCCCTAATTTCCAGGCGGGCAGCAAAAGCGGCAGGCCCCAGGCCCGCCCGACCATTCCCGGACCGGAGACGACCTTGATCCCAGTGCTCGATCGCCACCAACCGCTTCACTTCATCGGCGTCGGCGGCATCGGCATGTCGGCCCTGGCAGCAATCCTGGCGGAGCGCGGCCACAGCGTGAGCGGCTCGGATCCCCGCTCCGGGCCGGTGGTGGATCGGCTGCGCCAACTGGGGGTGCGGGTGTTCCGGGAACAGAACGCAGCCACCATCTCCGCCATCCGCAGCGGCACCTCCCACGCCCCCCTGGTGGTGACCAGCACCGCCGTACCCGAGACCAACCCGGAGCTGATGGAGGCCCGGCGGGTCGGGCTGTCCATCTGCCACCGCTCCGACGTGCTGGCTGCCCTGATCAACGCCCAGGCCTCGATCGCCGTGGCCGGCAGTCACGGCAAAACCACCACCAGCACTCTGATCGCCACCCTGCTGGCGGGGACCGGCCATGACCCGACCGCCGTGATCGGCGGCGTGGTGCCGGCCTTCGGCAGCAACGGGCGTCACGGCCAGGGCCGTCTGCTGGTGGCCGAAGCGGATGAATCCGATGGCTCCCTGGTGAAGTTCCGTCCGCGGCTCGGGGTGCTCACCAACGTGGAGCTGGACCACACCGATCACTACGGGGATCTGGACGCCCTGATCACCACCCTCAACCGCTTCGCCGGCGGGTCTGCACGGCTGCTGGCCAACCGCGACTGCCCGATCCTGCGGGAGCACTTCGAGGCCGCCCACTGGTGGTCGATCGAGTCGAGCCAGGGGGTGGATTTCGCCGCCATCGCCCTGGAGGAGCGGGGTGACGGCACCCGCGCCGCCTTCTACGAGGGCGGCGACCTGGTGGGCCAGCTCGAACTGCCCCTGCCAGGCCGCCACAACCTCAGCAATGCCACCGCAGCCCTGGCCGCCTGCCGGCTGGAGGGGGTGCCCTTCGCCGATCTGGCGGAAGCGGTGGCCAACCTGCGGCCTCCGGGGCGCCGATTCGACTTCCGCGGTGACTGGAACGGCCGTCTGGTGGTGGATGACTACGCCCACCACCCGAGTGAGGTGGAGGCGACCCTGCGCATGGCGCGGCTGATGCTGGAGAGCGGCCGCAGCCCGTTGCCCTCCGTGCCCCAGCGGGTGCTGGCGGTGTTCCAGCCGCACCGCTACAGCCGCACCGCCCAGTTCCTCGAAGGCTTCGCCGAGGCCCTCACCCAGGCCGATGTGGTGCTGCTGGCTCCCCTCTACGCCGCAGGCGAGAGTCCGATCGAAGGGGTCGACAGCCAGGCCCTCGGCGCGACGATCCGGTCCCTCACGCCCGGCCTCGAGGTGCTGGTCGCGAGCAGCCTGCAGGACCTGGCCCACCAGGTGGCCAGGGTGAGTGCCGCCGGTGATCTGGTGCTGGCGATGGGAGCCGGGGATGTGAACGGCCTGTGGGAACGGCTCGCCGAACTCACCGATGACGCCCGGGAGCTGGTGGCCTGAGCACCCCGATGGCTGTCTCCGGCGCCCCCACCACCGACCACGCAGCCCCCCCACCGGCCGGCCTCCGCCAGGCGATCAGGCTGCAGGACTTCACCACCTGGAAAGTGGGTGGGCCGGCGGAATGGTTTGCCGAACCAGCCACGACGGCGGAACTGCTGGCCCTGCTGCACTGGGGCGAGAGCCTGGGCCTGCCCCTGCACTGCATCGGCGCCGGCTCGAACCTGCTGATCGCCGATGCCGGGCTACCGGGCCTGAGTGTCTGTCTGCGACGCCTGCAGGGCAGCCAGCTCGACCGCACGGAGGGCTGGGTGGAGGCCGCCGCCGGGGAACCGATTCCCACCCTGGCCCGCAAGGCCGCCCGGGCCGGCCTCAGCGGCCTGGAATGGGCCGTGGGCATCCCGGGCACCGTGGGCGGTGCCGTGGTGATGAATGCGGGGGCCCAGGGGGGCTGCACGGCTGAATGGCTGCATTCCGTGCAGGTGGTGGATCGGCGACGGCCGGATCAGCCCTTCGAGCTCAGCGCCGGCGCCCTCGCTTTCGCCTATCGGCACAGCCGCCTGCAACAGGAGCCGCTGGTGGTGCTGTCGGCTCGCTTTCGCCTCGCGGCAGGCCATGACCCCACCGCGGTCACGGCCCGCACCAGTGCCAACCTGCACAGCCGCACCAGCACCCAGCCCTACCAGCAACCCAGCTGCGGCAGCGTGTTCCGCAACCCGGAACCGGAGAAGGCGGGTCGCCTGATCGAAGCCCTCGGGCTCAAAGGGCTGCGGCGGGGCGGAGCGGAGGTGTCGCCCGTGCATGCCAACTTCATCGTGAACACTGGCAGCGCCACCGCCGACGACATCGACGGCCTGATCCGCAGCGTGCAGGAGCGAGTGGTGGCAAGCCATGGCATCACCCTGCACCCGGAGGTGAAGCGGCTGGGCTTCCCCTCACCGACCAGCACGTAGCCTGCGCCCAGACTCAACCCCTGGCATGGCCGGCTTCGGACTTCCCAATTTCGGTCAGCTCACCGAAGCCTTCAAGAAGGCCCAGGAACTGCAGCAGAACGCCCAGAAGCTGCAGGAGGAGCTCGACAGCATGGAACTGGAAGGCCGCAGCGGTGACGGGCGGGCCAGCATCTGGCTGTCGGGGAACCAGCAGCCCCTGAAGGTGCGGCTGGATCCCGCCCTGGTGGCCGAAGGGGCAGGCGCCTGTGAGGCAGCCGTGCTGGAGGCCCTGCAGGCGGCCTATGAAACCTCCACCGGCACGATGAAGAGCCGCATGGAAGAGCTCACCGGCGGCCTCAACCTCAACCTGCCGGGTCTGGGGGGCTGAGGGAACCGAGCTGCTCCTCCTCCCGGCTCTCCTGCCAGGCCTGCTGACGCTGCCGGCGCCGGGAGGCCTGGCGCAACTGGGGATCCAGACGGGGTTCCAGCCGATCCCCCCGCCTGCGCAGACCGGGCTGGGCCGGGCGGGTTCCCAGCCGCTCCTGGCGCTCCACGTGGTCGCGGATGCCGGCCAGGCAGGTGCTGTACCAGCCATGGCGCTCCCAGTCGCAACCCACCACACAGCCGGGTTCACCCTGGTGGAGGCAGTCGCTGAAGCGACAGCTCGCGGCGGCCAGCCGTTGCCGCACTTCCGGAAACAACGCCGGCAGCAGGGCCGGATCCCCCGGAAGTTCCGGGCGGTTGAACCCGGGGGTATCGGCCACCAGGGCTCCAGGAGCCAGGGGAAACAGCTCCACATGGCGCGTGGTGTGGCGGCCGCGCTGGAGCCGACCGGACACGGCCGCCACCCGCAGGCCCAGCTCCGGGCAGAGGGCATTCAGGAGGCTGGTCTTGCCGACGCCGGAGGGTCCGCAGATCACCGCCAGGCCCGGCTGGCTCAGCCTCTGGCGCAGCTCCTCGAGACCCTGGCGCCGGTGGGTGGAGATGGCCAGAGCGGGATAGCCCCAGTCGGAAACGCGTCGGCACCAGGCCTCCACCTCCGCCGCAGGCAACAGATCCGCCTTGGAGAACACCAGCTGCACAGGCTGGCCCGTGGTCTCGGCGGTGATCAGGAACCGGGTGAGCTGGAGGGGATCGAGGGCAGGCTCGGCGAGGGCCACCACCACCACCACCAGCGACACATTGGCGACCGCTGGTCGCTCCAGCAGACCGGCGCGGGGCTCCAGGGCGGCCACGGCGCCGCGGGCCGAGCCCCAGTCGATGCCATCCACCCCCACCCGATCCCCCACGCAGATCATCTGGCCGCTCTTGGCGAGGCGGGTGCGGCGGGTGCAGAGCAGGCGAGTGGCTCCGGCAGGACCGGGTCGATCAAGCAGAACCCAGCAGTAGTTGGCCTGGAGGGCCACCACCAGCCCGGGCTGGAGCGCTGCCGGGGCGGCTCCGCCTTCAGCCGCCATCGCGCTGAACCAGCAGACGCACCGCGGCGGGAGCCTCCGGATGGGGAAGCGGCCGAACGGCGTGGCCGGCCTGGCGCAGCCCTGCGGCCACGCTCTCTTCCGGCTCCCCGGGATCCAGATCGAGCTGGAGCCAGGCTCCGGGGGCCAGGGTCTCAAGGCTGAGACGGGCCCGGATCAGGTTGAGCGGACAGGGAGTGCGGCGCAGGTCGAGCTGGCGGGCGCTGGCAGGGGGGTCAGGAAGGGCCACGCCGGCTCAGTCGCGGTGACCGAACAGGCCACCGAACAGCCCGCTCTTGTGGGGATGCTTGTGGCCCTTGCTGGTGTGGTGGCCGGCCAGCTGCTCGAGGAGATCGCGCTCCTGGTCATTCAGACGGGTCGGGAGCTGCACATTCACCGTGAACAGGTGATTGCCCCGGGCCACGGGATTACCGAGCCGCGGCACGCCCTTGCCCTGCAGGGTGATCACCGCACCGGGTTGGGTGCCGGCGGGAATCTCCAGCTGCTCATGGCCGTCGACGGTCTCCACCTCGATGGTGTCGCCGAGGATCGCCTGCAGGTAGTTGAGCGTCACCTCCGACTGAATGTTGGTGCCGTCGCGCCGCAGGGTGCCGTGGGGCTGGGCATTGAGGAACACGTAGAGATCCCCTGCCGGACCACCGCGCAGGCCGGCGTTGCCCTCATTGGCGACCCGCAGGCGCGTGCCCGAGTCCACGCCGGCGGGGATGTTGATCCGCAGCTTCTTGCGCACCTGCTGCAGACCCTGGCCGCCACAGGCACCGCAGGGGTCGGCGATCACCTGGCCGGTGCCCTCGCAGCTGGGACAGACCGCCAGCTGGGTGAAGCTGCCGAAGGGGGTGCGGGTGGCGCGGCGCACCTGGCCTGCCCCTCCACAGGTGCCGCAGGTGGTGGGGCCTGAGCCGGCCTTGGCGCCGGTCCCCTGGCAGGTGCTGCAGGTCTCCAGGTGTCGGATCTGCACCTCCTTCTCCGCGCCGAACACGGCCTCCTGGAATGTGATCGTCAGATCCAGGCGCAGGTCGTCGCCCTGACGGGGACCCCGGCGGCGGGGACCAGCGCCGGGTCCGCCGGCACCCCCGAAACCGCTGAAGAAGGTCTCGAAGAGGTCGGCGAAACCGCCCATGTCGCCCATGTCGGGCATACCGCCACCACCGCCGAGGCCCGCCTCGCCGAACTGGTCGTAGCGCGCCCTGGTCTGGGGGTCGCTGAGCACCTCGTAGGCCCGGCCGATCTCCTTGAACTTGTCCTCGGCGCCGGGATCCTTGTTGATGTCGGGGTGGTACTGGCGGGCCAGGCGGCGATAAGCCCGCTTGAGGGTGTCCGCATCGACATCCCGGCTGACGCCCAGCAGGTCGTAGTAGTCGGCCATGGATCAGGCCTCGGAGGGGGGAGCGGCGGGATCCGCGTCGCCTGCCCCACCCTCCTGCAGCGGGCCGGGACCCGGTCCCATCGACACCTTCACCAAGGCATGCCGCAACACCCGGCCCTGCAGCTGGTAGCCCCGTTGCAGCTCCTCCACGATCACATCTTCGGCATGCTCGTGGCTCTCCTCCCGCAGCACCGCCTCATGCAGGTTGGGGTCGAACGGCTCTCCCTCGACCCGCATGGGCGAGACCCCGAGCTGCTTGAACACCTCCACCAGCTGCTTGTAGAGCCCCTGGTAGCTGCGGTGGAGTGTCTGGGCCTCCTCGTGCTGAGGATTGAGCTGCTGGCGGGCCCGCTCGAAGTTGTCGACGACCGGCAGGATCTCGCTCAGGGTGCTGCAGGTGATCTGCATGCGCAGGTCGTCGCTGTCGCGGCTCTGGCGCTTGCGGAAGTTATCGAAATCAGCCGCCAGCCGCATGTACTGGGAGTTGAGATTCTCGTGCTGGGCCCGCAGGGCAGCCAGTTCGCCCTCAAGCTGGGCGGCCCGGTCGTCCCCCTCGGGTGCCGCAACGCCGGCAGGGGATTCCGGGCCCGGGTCGGCGCCGTTGGCAACCGCTCCTTCCGGCTGCTGAGCTGCGCCCGCAGCGTCGGCCACCCCCTCGGCAGGGAACGGAGGCTGCTGGGGCGCAGCGTCGCCGGACTCGGGCCCCACCGCAGGTGCTCCACTCATGGCTGACAACGCGTCGCTTTGGCTTTAGACATGTTGGAACTCCAGGCCCGCCCCCCACAAGCGGCGGAAGCCCGCACCTCCGGCCCATGACCATCACCCCGTCCCGACCGGTCCCGGCGGCCACCACCCCCGAACAGCAACGCCTGGAACTGGAACTGCTGCTGGGGGAACCCGTGCTGGGCCGGGATCAGCTGCGGCCGGAACTGCTGGGGCAGACGGTCTGGCCCCTGGAGCGCTGGCGGGAGCTGGGGGCCTGCCCCACCGCTGATCCGCTGGACGGCAGGGTTGCGGTGGCCATCAGCTCTGACTGCCCTCCTGAGCGCAAGCAGGAGCTGTTGCAGGCCCTCGAAGCCGAGGGCCTCAAACCCCAGCTGCAACTGGCCCTGCCCCAGGACATCACCACGGCCCTGAGCCAGGCCCTCACGCCTCCTACGCCGTCGAGCGGCAGCGCCAAACCAGCCCAGGGCACGACCCCACGGCCGCGACCAGCTCCCCCCAGCCAGCCCCGCTCCCTCACCAAGGACCTGGGACTGCCCACGGCCACGGGCGAACTGCAGGAGGTGAATGACCTCGAGGATCTGGAGATCAGCGCCGCGGAGGCCAGCTCCAGCGCCAACGCCTCGCCAGTCGTCAGCCTGGTTGACCGGATCCTGATCGAGGCCCTCACAAGCGGGGCGAGCGACATTCACATCGAACCCCAGGACAACGCCCTGGAGATCCGCTTCCGCCTCGACGGCGTGCTCCAGAAGCACTTCGAGGATCTGCCCAAGGGCCTGACCCCGGCGGTGACCTCGCGCCTGAAGATCATGGCCGACCTGGACATCGCCGAGCGGCGCATGCCCCAGGACGGCCGGATCCGGCGGATGTTCCGCGGCCGGAAGATGGACTTCCGGGTGAGCACCCTGCCCAGCCGCAATGGCGAGAAGGTGGTGATGCGCCTGCTCGACAGCGGCGCCACCCAGCTAGGGCTCGACACCCTGATCACCGATGCCGATGCGCGGCGCACGCTCCGGGATCTGGGTTCCAAGCCCTACGGCATGTTGCTGGTGACGGGCCCGACCGGATCCGGTAAATCGACCACCCTCTACGCCCTGCTGGCGGAACGCAACGACCCGGGGATCAACATCTCCACGGTGGAAGATCCGATCGAATACACCCTGCACGGCATCACCCAGACCCAGGTGAACCGCGACAAGGGGCTCGATTTCTCCACCGCGCTGCGGGCCTTCATGCGCCAGGACCCGGATGTGCTGCTGGTGGGGGAAACCCGCGACCTGGAGACCGCCAAGACGGCGATCGAGGCCGCCCTCACCGGACACCTGGTGATGACGACCCTGCACTGCAACGATGCGGCCAGCGCCATCGCCCGCCTCGACGAGATGGGGGTGGAGCCGTTCATGGTGAGCGCCTCCCTGCTGGGCATCATTTCCCAGCGCCTGGTGCGACGGGTGTGCACCAGTTGCCGGATCAGCTATCAGCCGAAACCGGAGGATCTCAGCCGCTTCGGCATGGTCGCCAGCCAGGAGACCGGGGTGACCTTCTACCGGGCCAACACCACCGGCACGGGCGTGGAGGACTGCTGCCCCGCCTGCAATGGCACCGGCTACAAGGGGCGGGTCGGCGTCTACGAGATCCTGCGCATGACCGACACCATCGCCGCGGCCGTGGCCAAGCGCCAGACCACCGACGTGATCCGCCGGCTCGCCCTGGAAAACGGCATGAAGACCTTGCTGGGTTACGGCCTGCAGCTGGTGCGCGAAGGCCACACCACCCTGGCCGAAGTGGAGCGGATGCTCCTCACCGACTCGAGCCTTGAAAGCGAGCGTCGGTCGCGCTCCCTGAGCACACTCACCTGCACCAACTGCGGCGCAGGCTTGCAAGAGGAATGGCTCGAGTGCCCCTATTGCCTCACGAGCCGTTAGCCCTGGGCTGGCTGCAACGCTTCAGGCATGATTCACCCGTAGACCCCCGTTCAGCTCTCCCCACCTGAGGATCACCATGGCCGTGATGATCGAAGACCTGATGACTCAGCTCGTTGCTGATGGCGGCAGCGACCTGCATCTCAGTGCCGGTCTACCGCCCTACGGACGATTTAACGGTCAGCTGCGGCCGATCGTGGAGGAGAAACTCGAAGAGGAAGACTGCAACAAGCTGATCTTCTCGATGTTGAACAATGCCCAGCGCAAGCAGCTGGAGCAGACCTGGGAGCTCGACTGTTCCTACGGGCTCAAGGGGGTGGCCCGCTTCCGGGTGAACGTCTACCGCCAGCGCGGCACCTACGCGGCCTGCCTGCGCGCCCTTGGCAACTCCATTCCCGATCTGGAACTGCTGGGCCTTCCCCCGATCGTGGAGGAAATCAGCCGCATACCCAAGGGACTGGTGCTGGTGACGGGACCAACGGGCTCCGGCAAGACCACCACCCTGGCCGCCATTCTCGACAACATCAATAAAACGCGGGCCGAACATATTCTCACCATTGAAGATCCAATCGAGTTCACCTACAAGTCTTCAAAGAGTGTGGTACACCAGCGCCAGCTCAATGACGACACCCGCAGCTTCGCCAATGCCCTGCGGGCCGCCCTGCGGGAAGATCCGGATGTGATTCTGGTGGGGGAGATGCGCGACCTGGAGACCATCCAGCTGGCGATCACCGCTGCGGAAACAGGCCACCTGGTGTTCGGCACCCTGCACACCAGTTCCGCCGCCCAGACGGTTGACCGGATGGTGGATGTGTTCCCCCCAGGCCAGCAGACCCAGATCCGCGTGCAGCTCAGCAGCAGTCTGGTGGCGGTGTTCGCCCAGACCCTCTGCAAGCGCCACAATCCCGCCCCAGGGCAGTTCGGGCGGGTGATGGCCCAGGAGATCATGATCAACACCCCGGCCACCGCCAACCTGATCCGGGAGGGCAAGACGGCCCAGCTCTACTCCCAGATTCAGACGGGTGGCCAAATGGCGATGCAGACCCTGGAAAAGGCCTTGGCCGATCTCGCCATGACCAACCAGATCACCCTGGAAGAAGCGCTCTCCAAGACCAGCAAGCCTGAGGAGCTCAAGCGTCTCGTGACCCAGCTGAGCTGAGCCTCCCCACCATGCCGATCTTTTCCGCCAGCTACACCGACAGCCGGGGCAATGCCGCCACCATGGAGGTGGAGGCACCGGATGCCCTGCAGGCGAAACGCAAGCTGCGCCTGCGTGGGATCCGGGTGGTGGAGGTCAAGGCCAAGGCCAAGCAGTCGGCCACAGCCACCAAGGCCAGCGAGGAACTGGGCCAGAAGCTGAAGCGCTCCAGCCTCAGCAGCCTGCTGGAGGCGAAACCGGGCATCAAGCAGAAGGCGGTGTTCGCCAGCAAGATGTCGGCGCTGGTGAATGCGGGCGTGCCGATCGTGCGCAGCATCGATCTGATGGCCTCCCAGCAGAAGATGCCGCTGTTCAAACGGGCCCTGGAATCGATCAGCCTGGAGGTGAACCAAGGCATCAGCCTGGGCCAGGCCCTGCGCCGCTGGCCCCAGGTGTTCGACCGCCTCACCATCGCCATGGTGGAGGCCGGTGAAGCCGGCGGTGTGCTCGACGAGTCGCTGCGCCGTCTGGCGAAATTGCTGGAAGACAACGCCAAACTCCAGAACCAGATTAAGGGCGCCATGGGCTATCCGGTGGCGGTGTTCGTGATCGCCATCGCCGTGTTTTTGGGGATGACGATCTTCATCATTCCCACCTTCGCCGGCATCTTTGATAATCTCGGCGCCGAACTACCCTGGTTCACCCAGATGATGGTGGATCTGAGCAACCTGCTGCGTTCACCCTTTGCCCTGGTGCTGGTAGCAGCTCTGGCAGCCGCTGCCTTCCTGTTCGTGAAGTTCTACCAAACGCCGATTGGCCGTCGCCGGGTGGATGCGCTGGTGCTCAAGCTGCCGATCTTCGGTGACCTGATTCAGAAGACCACCACCGCCCAGTTCTGCCGCACCTTCAGTTCCCTCACCCGCGCCGGCGTGCCGATCCTCCTCTCCCTGGAGATCGTGCGCGAGATCACCGGCAACTCGATCATGTCGGATGCCATCAGCACGAGCCGGGAATCGGTGCTTCAGGGCATCCCTCTGAGCCTGGCACTTGGCCGCCTCAATGTTTTTCCGGAGATGGCCATCAGCATGCTCTCGATCGGCGAGGAAACCGGTGAAATGGATGCCATGCTCTCCAAGGTGGCCGACTTCTACGAGGATGAGGTGGAGGCTGCCGTCAAGGCCCTCACCTCCATGCTGGAGCCGGCGATGATCGTGCTTGTGGGCGGCATCGTGGCCTCGATCCTGATCGCCATGTATCTGCCGATGTTCTCGGTGTTTGATCAGATCAAATAGCGAGCGGCTGGCTGAGGGCCTGGCCCGTGAGCCAGCCCGAGGTCCAGCAGTGCTGGAAATTGAAGCCACCGGTGACTCCGTCCACATCCAGCAGCTCCCCGAGGAGATGCAGACCCGGATGCAGGCGGCTCTCCATCCGGGCCAGATCCACCTCCCCCAGGGCGACGCCACCGGCGGTGACGAATTCTTCGCCGAAGGGGCCTCGACCGGACACGCGATGGCGGGATCCCCGCAGGTCGGCGAGCAGACACTGCTCCTGAGCCTTGGTGAGATCGGCCCAGCGCCGGCTCGGTTCCACCCCGGCCGCCTCCAGCAGGTGCTGCCAGAGGCGGCGGCTGAGCTCGGGCCAGGGGCGCCAGTTGGCCAGCAGACGGCGGGCCTGGTCGTGGCGGGCCCGCTGGAACCAGGCCCTGAGCTCCTCGGCGCTGCGGCCACCGCTCCAGTCGATCACGAGCTCGGCCCGGTAGCCACAGGCCTGCAGGTCTCGGGCGGCGAAGGCCGTGAGCCGCAGGGTGGCCGGGCCGCTCAGGCCCCAGTGGGTGATCAGCACCGGCCCCTGCTGGCGTAGCCGGCTGCCGTCCGGGAGCTCCAGGCAGAGGGCGACCGGATCCATGCTCACCCCGGCCAGCGCCAGCAGGGGATCCCCGGCCAGGGCGAGGGTGAACAGCGAGGGCACCGGCGGCACCAGGGTGTGGCCGAAGCCGGCGGCCAGCCGGCGGCCGCTGGGATGGCTGCCGGTGGCCAGCACAAGGCGGTCGCTCTGGATCTGCACCGGCCCGCGGCCGACCGCCGGATCGGGGCCGCTCTGCAGCCGCACCTGCAGCAGGAAGCCCCCCGCCGCTGCAGGGGCTGCCGCCTGCAGGGCCATGCCGGTGTGCACCTGAACCCCAGCAGCCGCGGCCGCCCGCCGCAGGCAATCGATCACCGCCGTGGAGCGGTTGGCCCGGGGGAAGAGCCGGCCATCGGCCTCCTCCACCAGCTCCAGGCCGTGGTCGTTGAACCAGGCCACCGCATCGCCGGCAGCGAAGCGGGAGAAGGGGCCCCGCAGGGCCCGGCTGCCGCGGGGGTAATGGCCCACGAGTTCGCGGGGATCCCAGCAGGCGTGGGTGACATTGCAGCGCCCGCCACCGCTGATGCGCACCTTGTGCAGCAGCTCCGGGGTGGCCTCCAGCAGATGCACGCCGGCGACCCCGGCCTCCGCCGCAGAGATCGCCGCCATGAACCCCGCGGGACCGCCTCCGGCCACCAGCACGGGTAACCGCTCCGGCAGGGCAACTGGGCAGGATGGAGCCATGGAGGAACGGCTGGACAACGAACAGGGCGGGCAGGAGGGGGATCAGCGGCGGCCACGGCCGGCCAGCCATCGCTTCAGTGTGGCGCCGATGCTCGACTACACCGACCGGCATTTCCGGGTGTTGATGCGCCAGATCACCACCCACAGCCTGCTCTACACCGAGATGGTGGTGGCCCAGGCCCTGCACCACGCGCGCCGGGAGCCGGGAGCCGACAAGCCTGGCGGGCGGCTGGAGCGGTTGATCGGCTTCGATCCCTGCGAGCGGCCCCTGGCCCTGCAGGTGGGCGGCGATGATCCGGCGCTGCTCGCGGATGCGGCGCGGCTGGCGGCCGATTGGGGCTACGACGAGATCAACCTGAATGTGGGCTGCCCAAGTGAAAAGGTGCAGAAGGGGCGTTTCGGGGCTTGCCTGATGGCCGAACCCGACCAGGTGGCCCGCTGCGTGGCGGCGATGGCCGCCGCCAGCCCCCTGCCGGTCACGGTGAAAAACCGGATCGGCATCGACGACCGTGACTCCTACGCCGAGCTGCTGGCTTTTGTGGACACGGTGGCCGCGGCAGGTTGCCGCCGCTTCGCCGTGCATGCCCGCAAAGCGTGGCTGGAGGGGCTCGACCCCAAGCAGAACCGCACGATTCCACCCCTGCGCCACGACCTGGTGCACCGCCTCAAGACCGATCGCCCCGCGCTCACGATCGAGATCAACGGAGGCCTGCAGAGCCTGGACGACTGCCTCGCCCAGCTGGAGCGGGTGGATGGGGTGATGGTGGGGCGCGCGGTCTACGAGCATCCCCTGCGCTGGCGGGGGGTGGACCGGCTGATCCATGGCGACCCCCTGGCCCTGGAACCGACCGCGACCCTGGCCCTGGAGGCGCGGGTGATGCGGGGTCTGGTGCCGTATGCCGAACGCTGGTGCAGCCGCGGAGACCGGCTCTGGCCGATCGCCCGCCACCTGGTGAAGGTCGTGGAAGGGGTGCCCGGAGCGCGGCAGTGGCGCCACCAGCTCAGCCTGGCGGCCGGTGACCGCCAGGCCGGTGCGGAGGTGCTGGAACGGGCAGCGCGGCAGCTGGAGGAGGCTCAGCCCTCGCTGCCAGCCTCGGGGGCCGAGGGGTAGTCACCACCACCGCTGCCGCTGCGGCGGCGGCGGGTGCGGCCAGCCTCGAAGCCACCGTCCGTGGCCCCGGATCCATAGCTGCGATCTTCCCAGCCCCGGGCCCCGGAACCGCGCTCGCCGCCACCGGAGGAGCGGCTCCCACCCCCATAGCCACCGCCTCCGTAGCCGCCTCCAGAGCCACCGCCGCCATACCCCCCACCTCCGGAACCACTTCCATAGCCGCCGCCGCGGCGTGGGGCACTGCCACGGGGTTCGGCCTGGTTGATGCGCAGAGGCCGGCCCATCAGCTCGGTTCCCTGGAGGGCTTCGATCGCCCGGGTCTCCATCGCGAGATCGGCCATTTCAACGAAGGCGAAACCGCGCTTGCGACCGGTGTCGCGCTCGAGCGGCAGCACGCAGCTCACCACCTCCCCGTAGGGGGCAAACAGCTCTGCCACATCGTCCTGTTCGGCACGGA
>VGPU01000027.1 GCA_016882525.1 Cyanobacteria bacterium M_surface_10_m2_119
AGAAACCGCTGGCCTTGTACAGCACCTCGGCGTGGTCGCTCAGGGTGAGGAAGCCATGGGCAAAGCCCACCGGCACCCAGAGCTGGCGGTGGTTCTCGCCGCTCAGCTCCGCCCCCACCCACTGGCCGAAGGTGGGCGAGCTGCGGCGCAGGTCCACCGCCACATCGAAGATCGCCCCCACAGGGCAGCGCACCAGCTTGCCCTGGGGCTCGGGTTCCAGCTGGTAGTGCAAGCCCCGCAGCACGCCGCGGCTGGAGCGGGAGTGGTTGTCCTGGCTGAAGGCGATGGGATGACCCACCGCCTGATCAAAGCGGCGCTGGTTCCAGCTCTCGTAGAAAAAACCCCGCGTATCGCCGAACACCTGCGGCGTGATCAGCAGCGGCCCCTCCATCAGGCCGCCGCTGGCGGTGTGGAGCTGTTCAACCTGCATGGCTCATCTCCAGGCTCTGCTGCAGCGCCCCATGATCGCTGGCGCTCTCCTGCAGCAACCGCAACAGGTAGTCGCCATAGCCGCTCTTCTGAAGCGGTTGGGCCAGCCGCTCCAGCTGCTCGGCGCTGATCCAGCCCTGACGCCAGGCCACCTCCTCCGGGCAGCCCACTTTGAGGCCCTGGCGGTGCTCCAGCGTGCGGATGTAGCTGCTCGCCTCGTGCAGCGAATCGCAGGTGCCCGTATCCAGCCAGGCCATCCCCCGGCCCATCAGCTCCACCCGCAGCTGCCCCTCCTGCAGATACATCCGGTTGAGATCGGTGATCTCCAGCTCGCCACGGGCCGACGGCACCACCTGCCGCGCCCGCTCCACCACCGTCTCGTCGTAAAAATAGAGCCCGGTCACCGCATAGCGCGAGCGCGGCTGGGCGGGCTTCTCCTCAATGCTCAGCACCCGCCCATCGGCGGCGAATTCCACCACGCCGTAGCGCTCCGGATCCCGCACCGGGTAGGCATACACGGTGGCCCCCCGGCCGCTGCCGTTGCTCACCGCCAGCTGGGGCACCAGGTCGTGGCCATGGAAGAGGTTGTCGCCCAGCACCAGCGCCGCCGGTGCACCCGCCAGAAAGTCGGCACCGATCAAAAACGCCTGGGCCAGGCCATCGGGGCTGGGTTGCACGGCGTACTGGATCGTCATCCCCCAGGCGCTGCCATCGCCGAGCAGCCGTTCAAACGCCGGCTGATCCACCGGTGTGGTGATGATCAGCACCTCGCGAATCCCCGCCAGCATCAACGTGCTCAGCGGGTAATAGATCATCGGCTTGTCATACACCGGCAGCAGCTGTTTGCTCACCGCCTGGGTGATCGGGTGCAGCCGCGTGCCGCTGCCCCCGGCCAGGATGATGCCCCGTCGTGCCATCGTTCCGCGCCGCTGGGAGGATGCTGCCATGACGCTGCGGCCATGGCACCGATCCGCTTGATTCGTCATGCCCCAGGGGCTCCCGGCCTGTGCTGGCTGGGCCTGGGGCCTGGGCTACGCCCCAGCCGCGGCCTGCTCAAACTGCAGCGGCTGCTCGACAAGCACGCCTTCTGGGCCCAGGGCCGGAGCCACAGCCAACTGCGACGCCTGCTCAGCGGCAGCGAGGCCGTGGTGACCCTGTGGAGGGGCAAGCGCCTGGTGGGCTTCGGCCGGGCCACCAGCGATGGCCTCTGCCGGGCCGTGCTCTGGGATGTGGTGGTCGCCGGCGACCTTCAGGGGCGGGGCCTGGGCCGCCAGGTGGTGGAGGCCCTGCTGGGGATGCCGGCGATCCGCAGGGTGGAACGGGTGTATCTGATGACCACCAACAGCGCCGGTTTCTACCGGCAGCTGGGCTTCCGTGATGCAGCGCCCCAGGCCCTGCTGGTGAAGCCCTGAGGCAGGGGGGGCTCAGCCGGGCAGAACAGCCATCAGCGAGCCCATCTCGATCGCCTGGAGGGCATAGCTCCACCCCAGGTTGCTCTTGATGCCGGCTCGCTCCAGGGCCTGCTGCATGGTATCGGTGGTGAGCACCCCGAAGATCACCGGCACCCCGGTCTGGCGGCTCACGGCGGCGACGCCCTTGCTGACCTCCGAGACCACGACATCGAAGTGGGGGGTGTCACCGCGGATCACCGCCCCGAGCGTGATCACCACCTGGTAGCGGCCGCTGGCCGCCAGGCGCTGGGCCACCAGAGGAATTTCAAAACTGCCGGGCACCCAGGCCAGGTCGAGCTGGCTGCTGCTGGCGCTGGTGTCGATGCCATGGCGGCCCAGGCAATCCAGACAACCACTGAGCAGCTTGCCCGTCACCAGGTCGTTGAATCGGGCCACCACGATCGCGACCCGCAGGTCGCTGGCGCCGCTGAACTGTCCCTCAAAGCTGGCCACGGGCAAGGCGCCACGGTGGTGGCGTCGCGACAGCACCGAAGCCTAAAAGCAAGGGCCGTCCGCGCACTGCGGACGGCCCGGCAAAACCGCAAACGGCAGGCGAGGCAAGCCGGAGCGAGGCCTCAGACCACCAGGAAGCTGATCCCCCAGTTCACCAGCACCAGAGCCACCCAGGCCAGACCGCCCAGCAGGATCAGGCGGTTGGAGCGGCCGCTGTCCTCACTGCTGGCGTAGAGCACCGGCACCGCCACGATCAGGGCGAAGGACATCACCACCAGGGCCAGAACGGAGAGGGTGTTGAGGAGCTGCATGGCTCAGGGGCAGGCCGACCGGTCAGTGGGCGGATTCTCACACGCAGACCCGGCTGCCCCAGGGGCTAGCTTCACATCTCGATGCCGGCTGCCCTCACCCGCGCGACACGCCAGGGCGCTCCGGCCGGCCGCCCTACGATCAGCCCGCGCACCTGAGGGTCCCGTGGCCGCGGAAGCCGAGCACCAGCTTTCGCTGATCGCCGGCCTGGGGATCCAGGGAGATCTGTTCGGCTCAGCGCAGGGTGGGGAAGACCGGCCTGAGCTCCCTGGGAGTGCCGATCCCGGAGAGGAGAACGGTGATGCCTCCGCGCTGAACGCTGCCGCCCAGCGCCCGCGCCTGCGGCGCCCACCCCGCTGCACCGAAGCAACTGAGCCAGCCACCGCGGTCGGTTCCACCGGCCACTCCGAGACCACCTCCGAGACCACCGACGGGGGGGACTCCGACCTGCCGGCCTGGCACCACCACGGACTGGTGGATCCCCAGCAGCTCACGCCGATGCTGCGTCACTACGTGGAGCTCAAGGCGGCCCATCCCGAGCGCCTGCTGCTCTATCGCCTGGGCGACTTCTTCGAGTGCTTCTTCGAAGATGCCATCACCGCCTCGCGCCTGCTGGAGCTCACCCTCACCGGCAAGGAAGGTGGCAAAGGGATCGGCCGGGTGCCGATGGCCGGCATCCCCCACCACGCCGCCGAGCGCTACTGCGGCGAGCTGGTGCGCCGCGGCCACAGCGTGGCCCTCTGCGATCAGATCGAAACCACCCCGGCCAAGGGGGAGCTGCTGAAGCGGGAGATCACCCGCGTGCTCACTCCCGGCACGGTGCTGGAGGAGGGCATGCTCGCCGCCCGCCGCAACAACTGGCTCTGCGCCGTGGTTGTTGCCAGCCCCGCCGGCAGGGCTGGCGAGCGCGACCGGGACCTGGAGCGGTGCGGCCTGCGCTGGGGACTGGCCGTGGCCGATGTGAGCACCGGCGAATTCCGGGTCACCGAGCGCAGCGGCAGCGACGCCCTGCACCAGGAGCTGCTGCAGGTGGAAGCCGCCGAGGTGCTCTGGCCCGGGGGACTACCGGCCGCCGATCCCGGCCACACCGGTGCCAGCACCGCCCCGGCCTGGTGCCCCACCGGTCTGCTGCTCACACCCCTGCCCCGCACCCCTTTCGAGGCACCGGAAGCCAGTGCCACCCTCAAGGCGCGCTTCGGCCTGGCCAGCCTCGACGGCCTGGGCCTGGGCGAGCTGCCCCTGGCCCTGCGGGCCGCCGGCGGCCTGGTGCACTACCTCGACGACACCAATCGCGGCCCCAGCGATGCCCCCGCCACCAGCCAGGCCCGGGCGCCCCTCGATCTGCCCACCACCTGGCACGCCGGTGATGCCCTGGTGCTGGATGCCGCCACCCGCCGCAACCTGGAGCTCACCAGAACCCAGCTGGGCGGCCAGCTCCAGGGCTCCCTGCTCTGGGCGCTCGACCGCACCCACACCGCCATGGGCGGCCGCTGCCTGCGCCGCTGGATCGAGGCACCGCTGGTGGATCGCGCCGCCATCCTCCGTCGCCAGGGCGGCGTGAGCGAGCTGGTGGAGGGGCGCCCCCTGCGCCTGGCGGTTCGCCGGCTGCTGCGGGCCATGGGCGACCTGGAGCGCCTGGCCGGCCGGGCCGGCGCCGGCACCGCCTCCGCCCGCGACCTTGTGGCCCTGGCCGATGGCCTCGAGCGCCTGCCCCTGCTGGCGGCCCAGCTGGCCCAGACCGGCAGCACCCCCCTGCAGGCCCTGGCCCGTCCATGGCCGGACCTGGAGGCCCTGGCCGCCGAGCTACGCCACAGCCTGCTCGACACCCCGCCGCTGAGCCTCACCGAAGGCGGCCTGATCCACGACGGCGTCGACCCCTTGCTGGATGGCCTGCGCAACCAGCTCGACGACCAGGACGCCTGGCTGGCCCAGCAGGAAGCCGCCGAGCGCCGGGCCAGCGGCATCGCCACCCTCAGGCTCCAATACCACCGCACCTTCGGCTATTTCCTGGCGGTGAGCCGGGCCAAGGCCGGGGCCGTGCCCGAGCACTGGATCCGCCGCCAGACCCTGGCGAACGAGGAGCGCTTCGTGACCCCCGAGCTCAAGGGGCGCGAGGGCCAGATCCAGCAGCTGCGGGCCCGCGCCGCCCAGCGTGAAAACGAGCTGTTCTGCGGCCTGCGGGTGCGGGTGGGTGAGCAGGCCGCCACCATCCGCAGCGCCGCCCGCCTGGTGGCCGAGCTCGACGCCCTCGCCTCCCTGGCCGAGGTGGCCGCCACCGGCGGCTACTGCCGCCCGGAGATCACCGACCCTGAAGGCCCGGACGCCCGCCTGCTGCAGATCGAGGCCGGCCGCCACCCGGTGGTGGAGCAGCTGCTGGTGGACGAGCCCTTCACGCCCAACGGCGTGGCCTTGGGTTCGGCGCCAGGCCCCGCTGCCCACCGCAACCCCGACCTGCTGATCCTCACCGGCCCCAACGCCAGCGGCAAGAGCTGCTACCTGCGCCAGACCGGCCTCTTGCAGCTGATGGCCCAGATGGGCAGCTGGATCCCCGCCAGGAGCGCCCGCCTCGGCATCGCCGACCGCCTCTTCACCCGCGTCGGCGCCGGTGACGATCTCGCCTCCGGCCAGTCCACCTTCATGGTGGAGATGGCCGAGACCGCCAACATCCTGCACCACGCCACCCCGCGCTCGCTGGTGCTGCTCGATGAGATCGGCCGCGGCACCGCCACCTTCGACGGTCTCTCGATCGCCTGGGCCGTGGCCGAACACCTGGCCACCCCGCCGGCGCGCGGCGGCCTCGGCGCCCGCAGCATCTTCGCCACCCACTACCACGAGCTCAACGCCCTGGCCGAGCAGCTGGCCAACGTGGCCAACGCCCAGGTGCTGGTGGAGGAAACGGGCGACAGCCTGCGCTTCCTGCACCGGGTGGTGAGCGGCGGCGCCAACCGCAGCTACGGCATCGAGGCCGCCCGCCTGGCCGGCGTTCCCGCCCCCGTGCTGCAGCGCGCCCGCCAGGTGCTGGCCCGCATCGAGGCCAACAGCGTCGTGCGGGTGGATCAGGGTGAAGCCGCGGCCGACCCGGAAGACAGGACGGACGGCGCGCTCGCCGCCTGAAGCCAGGCCGCCCGCAGCAGGGCGTTGCAGGCGGCGGCCACCAGTCCGGCTCCGCCCTTGGAGCCCTCGAGCCCGATGTGGGCCAGGCCACTGGCAGCCAGGTGGCGCTTGCTCTCCGCCACCCCCACAAACCCCACCGGCATGCCGATCACCAGGGCCGGCGCCGGCCCACCGGCGGCGACCTGCTCCAGCAACAGCTCCAGCGCCGTGGGGGCACTGCCGATCAGCACCACTGCCGGCTGCCTGGGCAGTGTCGCCGTGCCCGGCACCAGCTCCGCCAGCGCCGCCGCCATGCCAGCCGCCGCGCGCGTGGAACCCTCGGGGGCCGCAGCAGGCGCCCAGTCGAGGACGCAGGCCACCCGATTGCCGAAGGTGCGCCGTGCCATCGGCGCCACGGCCGCCGCGGCCATGGCCGTATCCGTGAGGATCAGTGCACCGGCCGCGAGGGCCGCCGCTCCCCGGTCGCAGGCACCGCCCCCTCCGGCCGGGCTGCAGCGCAGATCACCGGCAATGGCCGGATCGCCGCTGCTGTGGATGCAGCGCTCAAGCACGTCCCGCTCCAGCGGGGTAAGGGCCGCCAACTGGCCGGCCAGCCCCCCATCCCCTGCCGCCTGCTCGGCCAGCAGCAGGCGAATGCGACGGATGCTTTCGCGAAAAATGGGATGGTCCAGGAGCAGTTCGCTCAGCGGCGGGCTCAGTCCAGTCAAACCAACGGCGCTCCATCCCGCCCCCCTCTGCTAGGTGTGCAGCACCTGCGGCTCCGCCGTGCCCATCCACCTGCTCTGGGGCGACGACGAGGCAGCCCGCAGCCGGGCCGTGGAAGGACTGATCGACCAGCTGGTGGATCCGAGCTGGGCGTCGATCAACCTCAGCCGGCTCGATGGGAACGATTCCGCCCAGGCGGCCCAGGCCCTGGAGGAGGCGCGCACGCCTCCCTTCGGCAGCGGCGCCCGGGTGGTGGTGCTCCAACGCAGTCCCTTCTGCAACCAGTGCTCCGCCGAACTGGCCGACCAACTGGAGGCCGGCCTGGACCTGATTCCCGCCAGCTGCCACCTGCTCTTGGTGAATCCGGCCAAACCGGACGGCCGGCTGCGCACCACCAAGGCCCTGCAGAAGCTGACCAAAAGCACCACCAGCCCGGCGGCGGTGCGCGAGGCTCCGGCCGGCGCGGTGTTCGAGCAGAGCTTCATGCTGCCGGCCATCTGGGATGGGACCGGGCAGGTCGAGCTGGTGGCCCGCACCGCCCGGGAGCTCGGGCTGCAGCTGGAGCCGAGGGCGGCCGAGGCCCTGGCCGAGGCGATCGGCAGCGACAGCGCCCGCCTCGCCAGTGAGCTGGAGAAACTGAGCCTGTTCACCGCCACCGGGGCAGAGCAGCCCGGGCCCATCACCCTGGCGGCCGTGCAGGCGCTGGTGGGGGGCCAGAGCACCAGCGCCCTGGCGGTGGGCGATGCCCTGCTGGCCGGCCGGCCGGCCGACGCCATCGCCCTGGTGGATGCCCTGCTGGCCGCCAACGAACCGGCCCTGCGGATCGTCGCGGCGCTCACCAGTCAGATCCGCGGCTGGCTGTGGGTGGCACTGCTCGATCAACAGGGTGAAACCGACGCCACTGCCATCGCCAAGGCCGCCGGCATCGGCAACCCGAAGCGCATCTATGTGATGCGCAAACAGATCCGCGGCAAGCGGCCCCAGCAGATGCTCCGCCTGATGGGCCAGCTGCTCAACGTCGAAGCGGCCCTCAAGCGCGGCCAGGAGCCAGGCGACGCCTTCCGCGACGGCTTCCTGCTCGCAAGCCGGGACGGATAATCGGCGACTGCGCTGCCACCCTGCCCCCATGGCCCTGCTGGTTCAGAAGTTCGGGGGCACCTCGGTGGCCGATGTGGAGCGGATCCAGGCCGTGGCACGCCGCGTGGCACGCTGCCGGGAAGAGGGCCATGAGCTGGTGATCGTGGTGTCGGCCATGGGCCACACCACCGATGAACTCACCGGCCTGGCCCGGGCGATCAGCAGCGATCCTCCCCAGCGCGAGATGGACATGCTGCTGGCCACCGGCGAACAGGTGTCCATCGCCCTGCTGTCGATGGCCCTGCATGCCCAGGGCGTGCCGGCCGTCTCGATGACCGGCACCCAGGCCGGCATCGTCACCGAGTCGGCCCACGGTCGCGCCCGGATCCTCGAGATCCGCACCGAGCGGCTGCGGCGGCTGCTCGACGACGGCCAGGTGGTGGTGGTGGCCGGCTTCCAGGGCACCAGCAGCGGCCGGGCCGGCACGCCGGAGATCACCACCCTCGGCCGCGGCGGCTCCGACACCTCGGCGGTGGCCCTGGCCGCCGCCCTCGGCGCCGATGCCTGCGAGATCTACACCGACGTGCCCGGGGTGCTCACCACGGATCCCCGCAAGGTGGCCGATGCCCAGTTGATGGAGACGGTCACCTGCGACGAGATGCTGGAGCTGGCCAGCCTCGGGGCCGCGGTGCTCCATCCGCGGGCCGTGGAGATCGCCCGCAACTACGGCGTGCCGCTGGTGGTGCGCTCCAGCTGGAGTGATGCCGCCGGCACCCGGCTCACCAGCGGCACCCCGAGACCGATCGGCAGTGAAGGACTGGAACTGGGCAAACCGGTGGATGGGGCCCAGCTGGAGATGCACCAGGCGGTGGTGGCCCTGGCCCATGTGCCCGACCGTCCCGGGGTGGCAGCCCAGCTGTTCGAAGCCCTGGGAGCCGCGGGCCTGAATGTGGATCTGATCGTGCAGGCCACCCATGAAGGGGCCTCCAACGACATCGCCTTCACCCTGGCCGAGGCCGATGTGGACCGGGCTGAACTGGTCTGCCGGGAGGTGCTGATGGCCATGGGGGCCGACGTCGGCGCCGGGGGCGCCCAGCTCCGGGCCCAGGCAGGCCTGGCCAAGCTGAGCATCTCGGGGGCGGGCATCATGGGTCGCCCCGGGGTGGCTGCCGGCCTGTTCGACACCCTGGCCCGCTCCGGCATCAACCTGCGGCTGATTGCCACCAGCGAGGTGAAGGTGAGCTGCCTGGTGGCCGGCGACCAGGGGCAACGGGCGCTGCGCGCGGCGGCAGAGGCCTTTGAGTTGCACGAGGGCCAGCTCCAGCTCAACCCGGAGATCTGCCGCATCGGCGACCCTGCCGTGCGCGGCGTTGCCCTCGACCGGGACCAAGTGCAGGTGGCGGTGCGCCGGGTGCCGGATCGTCCGGGCACGGCGGCCGCGGTCTGCCGCGCCCTCGCCGATGCCTCCATCAGCCTCGATGCCATCGTGCAGTCCGAACGCAGCCATGCCGGCACCGCCGGCAGCAGCAAGGACATCAGCTTCACGCTCAAGCGCGACGACCGGGCTGCCGCCGAACGGGCCCTGGCACCGCTGCTGCTGCAGTGGCCCGGCTCCCACTTCGAGGAGGGGGCCGTCATCGCCCGGGTGAGCGCCGTGGGGGCCGGCATGCCCTGCACCGCCGGCACGGCGGCACGGATGTTCCGGGCACTGGCTGATCAGGCGATCAACATCGAACTGATCGCCACCAGCGAGATCCGCACCAGCTGCGTGGTGGCCGAGACCGACGGCGTTCGGGCCCTGCAGGCGGTGCACGCCGCCTTCGCCCTGGGCGGCACCATCACCCACAGGGCTGAAGGCAGCGAAGCGCCGGTCTGAAACCACCGCCGCCAACCGCGCGACCGGGCCCGTGTGCGTCCGACCTCAGGCCTTACCCACCAGCTTCTGACGCAGGCCCTTGATCCGGTCGCGCAGGTTGGCGGCCTCCTCGAACTCCAGGTTCTTGGCGGCGGTCTTCATTTTCTCCTCCAGCTGCTGAATCAATTCCGGCAGCGAATCCAGGGGCACCTCGTTGTGCTCGGCCTGCTCGGTGGCCTGCTCCAGCTGCTCATCGTTGAGGCGGCGTGAGACCTCCAGAAACGCCAGGATCGAATTGCCCGCCCGCTTGCCGGCCGGGGTGGGCGTGATGCCGTGCTGTTCGTTGTAGGTCTGCTGGATGGCCCGGCGGCGCTCGGTTTCCTCAATCGCCTTGGCCATGGAATCGGTGAGGTTGTCGGCATAGAGCAGGGCCACCCCCTCCACGTGGCGCGCCGCCCGGCCGATGGTCTGAATCAACGAGCGCTCGGCCCGCAGGAAGCCCTCCTTGTCGGCGTCGAGAATCGCCACCAGCGACACCTCCGGCAGATCCAGGCCTTCGCGCAGCAGGTTCACCCCCACCAGTACGTCGTATTCGCCATTCCTGAGGTCCTGAATGATCTCGATCCGCTCGATCGAGTGGATCTCCGAGTGCAGATAGCGCACCCGCACACCGTTTTCGGCCAGGTAATCGGTGAGGTCTTCGGCCATGCGCTTGGTGAGCGTGGTCACCAGCACCCGCTCCTGTTTCTCGGCACGCAACCGGATCTCTGCCAGCAGGTCGTCGACCTGGCCATCGGTTGGCCGCACCTCCACAACTGGATCGAGCACGCCGGTGGGGCGGATCACCTGCTCCACCACCTGGCCGCCGCTCTGCTCCAGCTCCCAGTTGCCCGGCGTGGCGCTCACAAAAATGCTCTGGCGCGCCTTCTCCCAGAACTCCTCGCCCTTCAACGGGCGGTTATCGGCAGCGGAAGGCAGGCGGAAGCCGTGCTCAATCAGCACCTGCTTGCGCGATTGATCGCCGTTGTACATCGCCTGCAGCTGGCTGCAGGTGACGTGGGATTCGTCGACGACCAGCAGCCAGTCGTCGGGGAAATAGTCAATCAGACATTCCGGCGGCGTACCGGCCGGACGCCCAGCCAGATGACGGGCGTAGTTCTCCACGCCGTTGCAGTAGCCCACCTGCTCGAGCATCTCCAGGTCATAGGTGGTGCGCTGCTCCAGCCGCTGGGCCTCCAGCAGCCGGCCCTGGCTGTTGAGCAACTCCAGGCGCTCGCGCAATTCGGCACGGATCGCCTTGATGGCCTCCGCCAGCCGCTCCTTCGGGGTCACGAAGTGCTTGGCCGGGTAGATGTTGATGCTCTCCAGGCTCTGCAGAATCTCGCCGGTGGTGGGATCCACATAGCGGATGGCCTCCACCTCGTCGCCAAACAGTTCGATGCGCACCAGCCGGTCTTCGTAGGCCGGGCCGATCTCGAGCACATCGCCACGCACGCGGAAACGGCCGCGGGAGATCTCCACATCATTGCGGGAATACTGGTTGTTCACCAGCTCGCGCAGGGAGCCCCGCAGGTTGAGGGTCTCCCCCACCTCAAACTTCACCGCAGCCTTGAGGTATTCACTGGGAATGCCGAGGCCGTAGATGCAGCTGATCGAGGCCACCACGATCACATCGCGGCGCTCAAACAGCGAGCGTGTCGCCGAGTGGCGCAGCATGTCGATCTCTTCGTTGATCGACGCCGTCTTGGCGATGTAGGTGTCGGAGACGGGCACATACGCCTCCGGCTGGTAGTAGTCGTAGTAGGAGATGAAATATTCAACGGCATTGTTGGGGAAGAACTCCCGCAACTCGTTGCACAGCTGGGCCGCCAGCGTCTTGTTGTGGGCCAGCACCAGCGTGGGGCGGCCAGTGCGGGCGATCACATTGGCGATCGTGAACGTCTTGCCGGTGCCGGTGGCCCCCAGCAGGGTCTGGTAGCGCTCGCCGCTCTCAACGCCGGCCACGAGACCAGCGATCGCCTCGGGCTGGTCGCCCTTGGGCTCGTAGGGGGCGTGGAGCTGAAAGGGGGTGGCCATCGAGCCATTGTCGGCCAGATGGCCGGCAGGCCGCGGTGCGCCAAGGTGCGGATCTCAGGCCACCGGCAGGGCGCTCATCAGCGCGGACGCCCGGGTGAAATCCACATCCAGCCCAAGGATGCGCAGGAACACGGTGGAGAGAACGGCATAGACAATGCCACCGAGAATGGCGCTCACCACCCCGTTCTTAAGGCGAAAGCCCTGGATCAGCCAGGCCGCCAAACCGAACAGGATCACGGTGATCACCCAGTTGAACAGGAGGCTCACCGGGCTGATCAGACCGCCCAGGCTGGTGACGGCCCAGATCGGCCCCAGCACCACCTTCAGCGGCCAGATCAGCAGCGTGCCCAACAGGCCAATCACCACCGCAGAGAGCAGGGCCACCGGAAAGCTGCTCACCTCAACGCCGAGGGGCAACCAAGCCACGATCAACAGCACAAGGGCCCGAATCGGCCACTGCAACAGCCACACCAAGGAACCCATGACCAGCCCGGCGGGGAAAAATCCCCCGCAAGCTAGTCATGGGTTTCGAGGGCTACAACGGCCGGGTGGCGAACCCGGGCCAGATCAGCGTCAACCGCCAACGTTGGCGTGCTGAGCCACGCCGAGAGCCTCGCGCAGACCCCGCACCACGGCCACCATGGCCAGCTCGTCGCTCAGCCGGTTCACCGCCGAACCGACACCCACACCGGCAGCGCCCGCGGCGATTGCCATCGGCACAGTCACGGCCGACAAACCGGAGGCGCAGAGCACGGGGGCCTCAACGGCAGCCGCCACCAGGGCGCGACCGATGCTGTGGGCGGCGGCCAGGGTGGGCGCGGCCTTCTCAATCAGCCCGAGGCTGCCGGCGCTGAAGGGCCGGGCACTGGTGCCACCCTCGGTCTGGATCAGGTCGGCACCGGCGGCGACCAGATCGATGGCCAGTTGCTCCTGCTGGTCGAGGGGCAGCACGTGGGGAACGGTCACGCTCAGCACCACCTCGGGCAGCAGGGCGCGGGTGCGGCGGGTGAGTTCCAGCACTTCGGCGGCATCGAAGATGCGGCCCAGGGGATAGAAGGCGTCGTAATTGCCGATTTCCACCATGGCGGCCCCGGCGGCCACTGCGGCGGGGAACAGGTCGGGATCGACGGCACTGACGCAGATCGGCAGGCCGCTGGCCTCGGCCGCCAGCGCGACCAGGGCGGGATCGCAGGCGATGTCCAGCACGTCGGCGCCGCCGCTACCGGCAGCCCGGCTGATGCGCTCCACGCTGGAGGCATCGAAGTTGGTGAGGCCGGCGATCACCTTCAGGGCCCGCCGCTGCAGGAGAGCCTCACGCAGGGAGGAGGGCAGGCGATCGAGACGCGACATGCCGAAACAGAGCACAGTGGTTCGATTCTCCCACCCGAGGCCCACCACGAACTGGAGCGCCGACCACCATCAGCTGCACCGCCTGCTGCGGCGCCACCCGACGCTGCTTCCTGCAGAACAAGGTCTGCTGCTGGCTGTCTCCGGTGGTCAGGACTCCATGGCCCTGGTTGCTCTGCTCCAGGCCCTGCAACCGCAGCACCGCTGGCGGCTGACGCTCTGGCATGGCGACCATCGCTGGCGACCCGGCTCCTCCCGGCAGGCCGCTGAACTGGCCGACTGGGCCCGGGGGCAGGGCCTGGCTCTGGTGCTGGACAGCCGCCCTTCAGACACGGATCAGCGGGCGAGCGAGGCGGTGGCCCGGGAGTGGCGGTATGGCTGCCTGGTGGAGCGGGCCCAAGAGCTGGGCTGCCGCCGGGTGGTGACGGGCCACACCGCCAGCGATCGGGCAGAGACCCTGCTGCTCAACCTGGCCCGGGGGAGCCACCGCCGCGGGCTCGCAGCCCTGCCGCGCCATCGGAACCTGGCACCCGGCGTCGAGCTGGTGCGCCCACTGCTGGCGTTCACCCGGGCCGATACGGCCCGCATCTGCCAGGAACAGCAGCGCCCGGTGTGGCTGGATCCCAGCAATGCCGATCGAGCCTTCAGCCGCAACCGGCTGCGTCTGGAGGTGATGCCCGTGCTGCAGGCGCTCTACCCCGGCGCCGAGCGCCGCCTGGCCCGTCTGGCAGCCCAGCTGGAGGACGCAGAACGGGCCAGCCAGGAGCTGCTCGCCCTGGCCCTCGACCAGCTCGAGACCTCGGCACCGCCCGGATCCCCGGGAGCAGGCCTGCCCTACCGCCGGCTCTGCGCCCTGGATCGGGCGAACCAGGAACAGCTGCTGCAGGCCTGGCTGGAGCGCCACACGGGCAGGCGCTGGCCCAGCCACACCGTGGAGACGCTGCTGGATCACCTGCCCGCTTCCGCCGGCCGCGGACAGTGGGCCTTAGCCGACGGTTGGCGACTGCTGTGGCAAGGCCCCACACTGTGGCTCAGCCACGAGCCCTACAGTCGCGCGCGATGAGCCTTTCCCCGGAGATTCAGCAACAGCGCTACGCCGCCATCGAACTGGCCTACAGCGAACGGCGCTGGGCGGAGGTGGAAAGCCTGAGCCAGGAGCTGTTGCAGGACCTGCCGGGCGACCCGGCGGCCGACCCCCTGCGCCTGCGCCTGGTGCTCCTGCTGGGTCACACCCGCCTCTACGGCATGGGGGACGCAGCCGCCGCCCGGGAGCACTACTCCAGCGTGCGCGACCACGGCAACGAGCCCACCCTGCTGGAAATCGCCAAACAGGGTCTGGAGCAATGCCTGCAGCTGGAGCAGCCGACCGCCAGCGCCCCGACGGCAGCTGCTCCCTGGCTCACCGGCAGCGGCCAGGGGACAGCCCAGGGGGCCGGCAGCAGCGGAACCAGCACCGGCACGGATGCGGCCCCCTGGCTCACGCCGGCCGCCACAGCCCAACCAGCCCCAGAACCGGCACCGGCAGCCCAGGAGGCCCCTGCAGCGGTGGAGGCCCCCGCAGCCATCGAGTCTCCTGCCGCAGTGCCCGCGCCCGACAGTGGCATCGACATCGGCCCTGAGGACCTGGAACCCACTGGCAGCGTGGAGCCGGAAGCCACCCCCGCGGCCGACCCCCTCGTGGCCGAGATCGTCGAGGAGCCCGAGCAGATCGCCGTCGCCTTGGCAGACCCCCAGCGCCGGCAGGAGGTCGACCTGGATGTGCTGAAGGAGCAAGCGCAAGCACGGCCGGCCTTGGCCGCCACACCCCAGGATCCCCTGCATTTCGATGCCGATGCCCTCAGCCCCGAGGAGCTCCAGGAGCTCTCCCGAGGGTTGCTGCGGCTCAGTGCGCGCTGAGCCCAGGCATCGTGCCCCGCGCCGCTCAGGCCGTCGCGGCGGAACGGCGGCGGCGGGTGCGGCCGGCAAATTCCGGCTCGGGGGCAGCGGCGGCGGGAGCAGCGGCGGAAGCGGCAGGCGCGGCAGCAGGGGCTGAAACCGCTGCGGTCGCGACGGCCGCCGTGGCCAGCTGACGCTGGGGCTGGGGCGTCCGCTCCTGACGATCACCTCTGGACTGGCGCCCACCATCACGGGCACCGCCATCGCGACCGCCGCGACCTCGGGGTGCGGGACGGGTATCGGGTTCCGCATCGGCGCGGCCCTTATAGGCCGGCGTGCCGGCAGGAGCGGGCTGCACCAGGCAGATGATCAGGGGCTCGATCTGGAGCTCGCGGCGCATGCGGCGCTGGAGACCGAGCTCCACCTCCCGCTGCACGCCTACCCAGTCCACATCAGGCGCTTTGCCACCGCTGTTGCGGCACAGCTGGTTCCAGCGGTTTTCGAGCACCCAGGTGATTTCGCGCTCCGCCCAGAGGCTGAGCTTGCGGGCATCGGCGGTGGTGACCACCCCGCGCAGGTTCACCCGGGGGGGCGCCGCCATCACCCCATCGGTGCTGATCACTGCCAGCAGGGTGATCACGCCGTCTTCGGCCAGTTGCTGGCGTTCCTTGAGCACCCGGGCATCCACGATGCCGTTGCGAGAGGCATCCAGCAGCTCGATGCCGGCCTTCACCGGATCCCCCTTGCGGATGGAGTCAGGGGTGAGCTCGACCACGTCGCCGTTGTCGATGATCAGGATGTTGTCCGCGGGCACACCCATCGACTGGGCGGTCTTGCTGTGGCACTGGAGCATGCGGTGCTCCCCGTGCACCGGCACGAAGAACTTGGGTCGGGTGAGGGCCAGCATCAGCTTCTGGTCTTCCTGGCAACCGTGGCCGGAAACGTGAATACCCTCGCCCTTGCCGTAGACCACCTTGGCGCCCAGCATCATCAGCCGGTCCACGGTGTTGACCACCGAAATCGTGTTGCCGGGGATCGGGCTGGCCGAGAAGATGATGGTGTCGGTGGACTTCACCTGCACCTGAGGATGCTCGCCGCGGGAGATGCGGCTGAGGGCAGCCAGAGGTTCGCCCTGACTGCCGGTCATCAGCAGCAGGGTTTCCCGATCGGGCAGGTCGCGGATCTGCTTGATCGGCACGAACAGTTCATCGGGGGCGCGCATGTAGCCCAGCTCCCGTGACTTGGCGATCACGTTGAGCATCGAACGGCCGAGCAGGCCCACCTTGCGGCCGTTCTTCAGGGCCAGCTCCAGAATCATCGCCACCCGGTGAATCGAGCTGGCGAAGGTGGTGATGATCACCCGGCCTTCCGCCTGGGCAATGTGACGATCGAGATTGGGGAACACCGCCCGCTCGCTGGGGGTGAAACCGGGCACCTCGGCGTTGGTGGAATCACTGAACAGACACAGCACCCCCTGCTCGCCGTAATGGGACAGGCGGGCGATGTCGAAGTGCTCCCCATCCACCGGGGTGTGGTCGAATTTGAAGTCGCCGGTGAAGATCACCGTTCCCACCGGCGAGGTGATGGCCAGCGAATAGCTGTCGGCCATCGAGTGGGTGTTGCGGATGAACTCCACCGAGAAGGCGCCCACCTTCACCACCTCGCGCGGGGTGACTGTCTGCAGCACGGTGCGATCCATCACACCGGCCTCCTCCATCTTGCCGGTGAGCAGGGAGAGGGCCAGACGCGGCCCGTAGATCACGGGAATATTGAAGTTCTTGAGGTGGTGGGCAATACCACCGATGTGATCTTCATGACCGTGGGTCACGATCATGCCGCGGATCCGCTTCTGGTTCTCCTTCAGATAGCTGGTGTCCGGCATCACCACGTTGACGCCATGCATGCCATCACTGGGGAAGGCCAGGCCGGCATCCACCAGCATGATGTCGTCGCCGTACTCGAACACACAGGTGTTCTTGCCGATCTCGTGGAGGCCGCCGAGGGGAATCACTCGCAGGGCGGGTGAGGCGGATTGACCTGAGCTATGACCGTTTGAACTGGGCATGGGTGAAGAATCTGGGTGAATCAAATCGCGTCAGAACGCGAACTGGGAAGGGAATCGATGAACAAGTGGTGCTGACGCCAGGGGGTCAGCGCATCAGCCTTGGCGTCAGGTGGGACGCAGGGCGGCCAGGGTTTCAGAGAGGCGTTGTTTCACGGTGTCGCTGGCAGGCAGCAAAGGCAGACGGGGGGCACCCACGGGCCAGCCGGTCATCTCCAGGGCGGCTTTCACGGGGATGGGATTGGTGGTGGCAAACAGCGCCTTGCACAGGGGCAGCAATTGCTCATGCCGCGCCAGGGCCGTGGCGAGTTCGCCCGCCAGGAAGGCACGGATCATGGCGCTGATCTGGGGCCCGGCCACGTGGCTGGCCACGCTCACCACGCCCACAGCGCCCACGGCCAGCATCGGCAGGGTGAGGGCGTCATCGCCGGAGTAGATGGCCAGTCGCTCGCCACACAGGGCACGCAGGGCACTCACTTCCTCGGTGGTGCCGCTGGCAGCCTTGAAGCTCACCACGTTGGGGCAGTCGAGCAGCCGGGCCGTGGTCTCCGGGGCGAGGCTGGTGCCGGTGCGACCAGGAATGTTGTAGAGCATGAGCGGCAGCTCGGGAGCCGCCGACGCGATCGCGCGGAAGTGGGCTTCCAGGCCCTCCTGCGGCGGCTTGTTGTAGTAGGGCACCACCACCAGGGCGCCATCCGCACCGAGGGCGGCCGCTTCGCGGGTGGCCTCGATCGCCTCGGCGGTGCAGTTGCTGCCGCTGCCAGCGATCAGCCGGGCGCGACCGCCCACAGCGCCCTTCACGGCCACAAACAGCTCGTGTTCTTCGGCCCAGCTCAGGGTGGGGGATTCACCGGTGGTGCCGCAGAGCACCAGACCATCGGACCCCTGGGCAACCAGATGGTCGGCCAGGCGTGCGGCCAGGTCGAGATCCACCGCCCCATCGCCGCTGAAGGGGGTGACCATGGCGGTCACCACCCGGCCGAAGGGAGGGGTGGACCAGGGCTGGGGTGCAGAGGCAGTCAAACGTTCCCTCCGGCCTGGGGGCCCTGAAGCAGCAGCTCAGCGATCTGCACGGCATTGAGCGCTGCACCCTTGCGGATCTGATCCCCGCAGAGCCAGAGCTCGAGCGCATTGGGATCGCTGAGATCCTGGCGGATGCGACCCACGGCCACCGGATCGCGGCCGGTGACGTCGGTGGGCATGGGGAAGCGGTTGGTCTCGAAATTCTCGAGCAGCTCCACGCCGGGTGCGGCCTGGAGCAATTCCCGGGCCTCCTGCACCGGGAAAGGCTCAAGGAACTCGATGTTCACCGCCTCGGAGTGGGCCCGCAGCACCGGCACCCGCACGCAGGTGGCGGAGAGACGCAGATCGGGCAGCCCCATGATCTTGCGCGTCTCATTGAGCATCTTCAGCTCCTCTTCGCAGTAGCCGTTGGCCTGCAGGGGCGAGTTGTGCAGGAACAGGTTGAAGGCCAGGGAGTGGGGGAGCACCTCACTCACCGGCTCACCACCGTCGAGCACCGTGCGGCTGAGGGTGCGCAGTTCCTCCATCGCCCGGGCGCCCGCGCCACTGGCGCTCTGGTAGGTGCTCACCACCACCCGCTTGATCGGCCGGCGGGCCTGGAGGGGCGCCAGCGCCAGGGTGAGCAGGATCGTGGTGCAGTTGGGGTTGGCGATGATCCCCCGGTGCGCGAAGGCCGCCCCGGGATTCACCTCGGGCACCACCAGGGGCACCCCCGGATCCATCCGGAACGCGCTGGAGTTGTCGATCACCACGGCGCCGGCCGCCGCCGCCACCGGCGCCCACTGCCTGGAAGCGGCGCCGCCCGCCGAGGCCAGCACCACATCCACGCCGGCAAAGGCCCCGGCGCTCACGGGCTGGATGGTGAGGTCCTGGCCGTGCCAGCGCAGGGGCTGGCCGGCGGAGCGGGGCGAGGCCAGGGGAATCAGCTCGGCCACCGGGAAGCTGCGCTCCTCGAGCAACTGCAGGAGCTCCTGGCCCACGGCACCCGTAACGCCGAGGATCGCGACCCGCAGGGGACGGCCGGGCAGGCTCAGGGGTGCAGCGGAGGGAGCGATCTGGGCGGCGGTCAAGGGAGCGGAGTGGGCGACGGGAAAGGGTGGAACGTGCTGCTGGGAAGGAAGGAATCGATCAGGGGGCCGCAGCGGGGCAGACCGGGCTGTACGGAGTGGGGCCGGAGCGGGGAAGGCTCAGGAACGGAGGACTGGGCAGGGGAACCTGCTGAAACCTGAGCTGCCCGGTGCCGGCTGCCAACGTCTGGAATTGCAGGGACGGTGGGGTTCAGGGGTGTCGCGAGGGGGAATCCGGTAGGCGGAGGGTGATCAGACGACCTGAGCTGATGGAAATTGGCATCAACCGGGTGAAGAACCTGATGGCGGGTGTGAGGAGTGGCGAAGGGAAAAGCTGAAATCCAGTTGTTTCTGGAACTCGCGAGAGCCGGAGGATCAGGCTCAGGAGGATCCTGGTTTCAGGAGGCTGGGCCCGGGTATGGGGAGAGGATCCAGCGATCGGGTGGGGAAAACCGGAGACGGTCCTGCAGAGAGGTCCCGATCCCGGCTTTCCTGATTGAGAGCCACAATACCGCCGCTTCGGAGCGGTGCTCCCCCCTTTCTTAGGATGAAAGGCTGCAGAGTCTTCCCATGAGTCCAGCCGTCCCGACCGCCTCCGCCGCCATGCAGGTGAAGGCCACCCCCAGGCCCGGCAGCCGGGTGGCCCTGGAAGTGGCCATCCCAGGCAGCCGCAGCCAGGCCAGCTACGAGGCGGCCGTCGAGAAGCTCAGCCGCAGCATCAAGCTGCCGGGCTTCCGCAAGGGCAAGGTGCCCCGCCCTGTGCTGCTCCAGCAGATCGGGCCCCTGCGCATCCGGGCCACGGCACTGGAGGATCTGGTCGACAGCGCTTTCCGCGATGCCCTGGACATCGAGAAGGTGGCGGCCATTGGCCGGCCGGAGCTGACCGAGGGCTTTGAGGTCGTGCTGGAGCGCTTCGAGCCGGGCAGCGATCTCACGATCACCCTGGAACTCGATGTCGAGCCCACCCCCAGCCTGAAGAAAACCAAGGGTCTGAAGGCCGAAGCCGAGGCCATCAGCTACGACCCCGCCCGGGTGGATGAGCTGCTGGACCAGTCGCGCAAACAGCTGGCCACCCTGGTGCCCGTGGAAGGCCGAGCTGCCCAGAGCGGCGATGTGGCGGTGCTGAGCTTCAGCGGCGTCTACGCCGACACCGACGAGGCGATCAGCGGCGGCAGCAGCGACGCCCTTGAGGTGGAGCTGGAGGAGGGCCGGATGATCCCCGGCTTCGTGGAAGGGGTGATCGGCATGGCCGTGGGCGAGACCAAGACGGTCGATTGCCAGTTCCCCGAGAGCTATCCCCAGGAGGATGCGGCCGGCCGCAAGGCCCGCTTCGAAATCAGCCTCAAGGAGCTCAAGACCCGCGAACTGCCCGCCCTGGACGACGCCTTCGCCCAGCAGGCCAGCGACAAGCAAACCCTGGCCGAACTGCGCGAGGAGCTGGAAACACGCCTCAAGGACGACGCGGAGGGCCGCGCCAAGGCCGCCCGCCACGACGCCCTGCTCAGTGCGCTGGTGGAAGAGCTTGAGGTGGAACTGCCGGAGACCCTGATTCAGCAGGAGATCCGCAACCTCATTGAACAGACCGCTGGTCAGATCGCCCAGCAGGGCATGGATGTGAAGAAGCTGTTCACACCCGACCTGGTGCGCTCCCTGATGGACACCTCCCGGCCAGAAGCCGAGACCCGTCTGCGCCGCAGCCTGGCCCTCAAGGCCCTCGCGGCGGCCGAGGCGATCGAGGTGGAGGCTGAAGCGCTGGACGCCAAGGTGAAGGAGATCAGCCGCGGCCTGAGCCAGCAGGGCAACATCGATCCCCAGCGGCTGCGCGAGGTGGTCGCCGACGACCTGCTGCAGGCAACCCTGCTCGACTGGCTGGAGGCCAACAGCACCATCACCGAGAAGGCGCCCGACGCCGAACCCTCGGAGGGAACGGGCCCGGCGGCCTGAGCCGGCCCCCCATAGATTGATGGGCCAAACCTCCGCAGACGCGCGTGTTCAACGCCCATCCGCTGTTCCCAGAACCCACGGCCCTGCGCACCCATCCCATTCAGAATCACTGGCAGGGCTGTCGCCCTGAGGCAACGGCGGGCAGCCGCCCCGTGGCTGCCCCAGGCGTGCTGCCCACCGTGGTGGAGCAGTCGGGCAAGGGAGAGCGGGCGTTCGACATCTATTCGCGCCTGCTCCGCGAGCGGATCATCTTCCTGGGCACCGGCATTGACGACGCCGTTGCCGATGCCCTGGTGGCCCAGCTTCTGTTCCTTGAGGCCGAAGACCCCGAAAAGGACATCCAGATCTACATCAATTCGCCGGGCGGCTCGGTGACCGCTGGGCTGGCGATCTACGACACGATGCAGCAGGTGGCTCCCGATGTGGTGACCATCTGTTACGGCCTGGCCGCCTCGATGGGCGCCTTCCTGCTCTCCGGCGGCACCAAGGGCAAGCGACTGGCCCTTCCCAATGCCCGGATCATGATCCACCAGCCCCTCGGCGGTGCCCAGGGCCAGGCCATCGATATCGAGATCCAGGCCAAGGAGATCCTTTACCTCAAGGACACCCTCAACGGCCTGATGGCCGAGCACACCGGCCAACCCCTGGAGAAGATCGCCGAGGACACCGACCGCGACTACTTCCTTTCACCTGCAGAGGCGGTTGAATACGGCCTGATTGATCGGGTCGTCACCGAGAGCGGCAACGCCGCCCCGGCCGCCTGACCCTGGGTTTGATCCTTAAGGACGGCTGACGAACCGCGGGTTCGGGGCAATCCTGGTCTCTATGGGCCCCTTCGGGCCATCTCCCTCCTGATCCGGAACCCTGCTCCGGCCGACACCGCCGATGGCCAAGTTCGATGCCCACCTGAAGTGTTCGTTCTGCGGTAAGTCCCAGGATCAGGTGCGCAAGCTCATCGCCGGTCCTGGGGTCTACATCTGCGACGAGTGCATCGACCTCTGCAACGAGATCCTCGACGAGGAACTGGTGGACGGCCATGGTGGAGCCCGCCAGGCACCGGAGCCCAGCCGCAGCAAACCGGCAGCCAGGAAGAGCAGCAAGCCCGCCCCCACCCTGGCTGAGGTGCCGAAGCCCCAGGCGATCAAGGCCTTTCTCGACCGCCAGGTGGTGGGCCAGGACGAGGCCAAGAAGACCCTCTCCGTAGCGGTCTACAACCACTACAAACGGCTGGCCTGGCAGGGGGATGGCAAGGGGGAGACCGCCGAGACGGCCACCCGCCTGCACAAGAGCAACATCCTGCTGATCGGTCCCACAGGCTGCGGCAAGACCCTGCTGGCCCAGACCCTGGCCGAAATGCTGGAGGTGCCCTTCGCCGTGGCCGACGCCACCACGCTCACGGAAGCCGGCTACGTCGGTGAAGACGTGGAGAACATCCTGCTGCGGCTCCTCCAGAAGGCCGACATGGATGTGGAGCAGGCCCAGCGGGGCATCATCTACATCGACGAGATCGACAAGATCGCCCGCAAGAGCGAGAACCCATCCATTACCCGGGATGTCTCGGGGGAGGGGGTGCAGCAGGCGTTGCTGAAGATGCTGGAGGGCACCGTGGCCAACGTGCCGCCCCAGGGAGGCCGCAAGCACCCCTACCAGGACTGCATCCAGATCGACACGAGCCAGATCCTGTTCATCTGCGGTGGGGCCTTCGTAGGGCTGGAGGACGTGGTGCAGAAGCGGATGGGACGCAATGCGATCGGCTTCATCCACCCCGACGGCAATGGCCGCCAGCGCACCAGCCGGGAACGGCAGGCCGCCGAGGTGCTGCGCCATTTGGAACCGGACGACCTGGTGAAGTACGGCCTCATCCCCGAGTTCATCGGCCGGCTCCCGGTGAGTGCGGTGCTGGAACCCCTCGACAGCCATGCCCTGCAGGCGATCCTCACCGAGCCGCGCGACGCCCTGGTGAAGCAGTTCCAGACGCTGCTGAGCATGGACGATGTGGCCCTGGACTTCGAGCCAGAAGCGATCGAAGCCATCGCCTCGGAGGCCCATCGCCGCAAGACCGGCGCCCGGGCCCTGCGGGGCATCGTCGAGGAGTTGATGCTCGATGTGATGTACGACCTGCCCTCCCGCAGTGACGTCAAGCGCTTCACCATCACCCGTGATCTGGTGGAACAGCGCACCAGGGCGCAGGTGGTGCCCCTGGGCGGCAGCCTGGAGGAGGCCCGTCAGGCCAGCGCCTGAGCAGGCTTCACGCTGCCCTCCCCAGACCCGCCCACCCCGTGGCCGCCGCCGATCACCTGCAGGTCCCGCGACAGCACGGCCTCTTCAACCACCACGGCATCGATCTGGGCGACGGCACGGTGGCGCACTACCTGGAAGGCCGGGAGATCCTGCGGAGCAGCTGCGAGGACTTCAGCCGGGGGCAGCCCCTCAGCGTCGTGCCCTACCCGGAGGGAACCTGCTCGCCGACGGGGGTGACCCTGCGGCGGGCCATGGGGCGGCTGGGGGAGCAGAACTACAACCTGCTCTTCAACAACTGCGAGCACTTCGCGCACTGGTGCAAGACCGGCCGGCACCGCAGCAGCCAGGTGGAGAACTGGCTGCACACCGGGAGCCTGGGGGCCCTGGCCTTCGGCCAGTGGCTCCCCGCGGCGGTCCTGGGTGGAGCCCGTCTGCTGGCCCGCCAGGGCGTGCGGCTGGAGCCTGAGCAACTGGAACAGGGAGTGGCCCTGGTCCGCCGCAGCCTCGAGCAACTGGAAACGCTGCGCCAATCCCTGCAAAGCCGGCTGGACAGCGAGTTGGCCCGCGCTGAGGCCCGCTGGGGCCAGGGTCAGTTTGAGGCCCTGCGCCAGGCGGCCCAGAAACTGGCCGACCAGCTCGCCGAGGTGGAGGATCTGGAAGAGGCGATGGAGAACCGGCTGCACGGGCTGCTGGGGGCCGCAGGCCCAAGCGGGACAGACAGCGACGCGACCCCCGGAAACCGACCGTCAGGGCCCCAGTAGCCTCAGAATCGAGCCTCTCCGAGGCAGCCATCCCACGCCGCTGCCCCGCATGTCCCCGGCCTACCAACCGCTCCATCACAAGTACCGGCCCCAGCGATTCGACCAGCTGGTGGGCCAGGAAGCGATCGCCGCCACCCTGGGCAACGCCCTGCGCTCCGGGCGGATTGCGCCGGCCTACCTGTTCAGCGGCCCGCGCGGTACCGGCAAGACCTCCAGCGCCCGCATCCTGGCGCGCTCGCTCAATTGCATCGGCGCCGATGGCCCCACGCCGGAGCCCTGTGGGGTGTGTGAGCTGTGCACCTCCATCGCGGCGGGCAACGCCCTGGATGTGATCGAGATCGACGCCGCCTCCAACACCGGCGTCGACAACATCCGCGAACTGATCGAGCGCTCGCGGTTCGCACCGGTGCAGGCGCGCTGGAAGGTGTACGTGGTCGACGAGTGCCACATGCTCTCGACCGCCGCCTTCAACGCCCTGCTGAAGACCCTGGAGGAGCCACCACCGCGGGTGGTGTTCGTGCTGGCCACCACCGACCCCCAGCGGGTGCTGCCCACCATCCTGAGCCGTTGCCAGCGCTTTGACTTCCGGCGGATTCCCCTGGAGGCCCTCGAGCGGCACCTGACCTGGATCGCCGAGCAGGAAGCGATCGGCATCACGCCCGAGGCCCTGCACGTGGTGGCCCAGCGGGCCCAGGGGGGTCTGCGGGATGCCGAGAGCCTGCTCGATCAGCTCAGCCTGCTGCCGTCGCCGATCGAAGCCAGCGCCGTGTGGGAACTGCTGGGGGCCGTGCCGGAGGAGGAACTCCTGGAGCTGGCACAGGCCCTCGCCGCCGCCGAGCCCCTCGCCCTGCTGGAAACCACCCGCGGGCTGCTGGAACGGGGCCGGGAACCCGGGGCGGTGCTGCAGGGACTGGCCGGCCTCCTGCGCGATCTGGTGCTGGCCGGCGTGGCGGCCGACCGCCTGGAACTCACGGCCGTCTCGCCCCAGCTGCGCGATCAGTTGCCGCCGGTGGCCCGGGCCATCGGCAAGGCGCGGCTGCTGCAGTGGCAGGCCCAGCTGCGCGGCAGCGAGCAGCAGCTGCGCCACAGCGTGAACCCGAGGCTGTGGCTGGAGGTGCTGCTCCTGGGCCTGCTGCATGAGGAGCAGCCGGCCCAGGCCGCTCCCGCCGGGGCGCCGAGGCCCGCCGCGGCAACGGCCCCTGAGGGGACCCCGCCTGCGCCGATCGCTGCAGCGACAACCGCGCCGGCGGCCACCCCGTCCACCGCTCCCGGGCCCCCCCCGACGGTCGCCCCGGTCTTGGCGGAACCGGAGACCACCACCCCAACGCCGGCAGCCCCCGCCGCAAACCTGGCGGAACTGTGGCAGCAGATCCTGGCCGGCCTGGAGCTCCCCTCCACCCGGATGCTGCTCTCCCAGCAGGCCCGGCTGGTGCGCCTCGATGACCATCGGGCGGTGGTGCAGGTGGCCGGCACCTGGATGGCCATGGTGCAGACCCGCCAGGCCCTGGTGGAGCAGGCGATGGCCCGGGCCCTGGGCAGCAGCCGGAAACTCATCCTGGAGGCAGCCAGCGATCCGCCCCCCGCCGGGGCCACGCATCAGGAGGCAACCACGGCAGCGGCAGCCCCAAGCGCGCCCCCATCCCCGGCCCGGCCGCCCGCCGCGGGCCCCAGCGCTGGCCCCGCCCTGCCCCAGAGCCAGCCGCCGGCCCGGCCAGCCGCTCCGGCATCTCCACCGCCGTCGCCGGCATCCCAGGCTCCGAGCCCCGTGGACGCGGCGGCCGCCCCGGCGCCCCCCCCCGCGCGTGCCGCCGCTCCTGAGATCACAGCCAGCTCCCCGCTCGATGAAAAGGCCCGCCGCCTGGCGGAGTTCTTCAACGGCGAAGTGATCGAGCTTGACGGGCCGATCGAGGACTTGGACGGAGAAGAAGGCCAGAGCGGCCGGGATGCCGCCTGACTCAGGCCGCGGCAGGATCCTCGCCGAGGTGCAGGGTCTTGGCCCAGACCAGGCGCTTGGGGAACAGGGCCATGCGCAGCGTGGTGTAGGGAATCACCAGGAACCAGTGGCCCAGGTAGAGGATCCCCAGCAGGAGGTTCAGGGGGTGCATCGCCGGCAGGTCAGGCCCCTCGCCCGGACGGCGGCAACCCAGGAGGATTGAGCATCCCGAGAGGCCGAAGGCCACGAAGGAGAGCGGCCAGATCAGGGGCCAGCTGCGCGTGACGACGGCCCCGAGCAGGTCGGCCACCGCCACCAGAGGCAACACGTACTGCAGCAGGAAGAAGCAGAGCAGATCCAGGCGGGCACCCGCGGGCAGGGCCGGGGAGAGCAGGCCGGGCGCGTAGTCGAAGAAGCGCTGCAACCCCCCCTCCGCCCAGCGCTGGCGCTGGCGCCAGAGGGCCCGCACCCCGAGCACCGCCTCTTCGCGCACGGGAGGGTCCCAGAGGATTGCCACCGACTGGCGATGGAGCAGCAACCGGAAGCTGAGATCGAGATCGTCGGTGACGGTCTCCTCGTTGAAGCCCCCCGCCAGCTCCAGGGCCTCCCGGCGCAGGAGCTGGCCATTGCCGCGCAGCTCCACCACCCCACCGCGAGCCAGCCGGCCCTCCTGCACCACGGTGTCGAGGGCCATCTCCATCGCCTGGGCGCGGGTGAGCCAGTTGGCCTGAGGATTGGCGACGGCCTTGCGCAATTGCACGGCCCCCCAGCCCCCCTGTTCCGCCAGGGGCAGGAGGCGCTCGAGGGTGTCGGGCTGGAGGTCGGCGTCCGCATCAAGCACGAGCATCCAGGGAGCCTGCAGATGCTGGAGGGCCAGGTTGAGAGCTCCAGACTTGCCCCCACCGGCATCCGCCTCCCGGCGCAGCACCTGCAGGAAGGCATGGCGCTGCTGGAGTTCGCTGAGCACCTGGGGGGTGCGGTCGGTGCTGGCGTCGTCGATCACCCAGAGCCGCAGGGCGTCAGGGGGGTACCGCAGCCGGGCGATGCCCTCCACCAGCCGGGCGATGACGGCCTGTTCGTCGCGGGCGGCCACCACCACATCAACTGCGGGCAGGGCCTGATCGCCAGCCTCGCCCCCCTCAGCTGGGGGGGCGCCCCCAGCCTGGACCTGGGAGGACGCGGCCAGATCGGGCAGCACGGGGGCGGAGCTCCGGCCGAAGGCGGGCACCAGCACCGTGCGGAAGCTGTAGCCCCCCAGCAGCAGGGCCAGGGCACTGGCCGGCAGCAGACGCCAGCCGGGTTCCAGCCAGTGGGGAGCCAGGCCGGCCGCCCCGCAGGCCATCAGGAAGAGGGCGGATTTGCCACGCCGGTTGCCGTTGGCGCTGCCGTCCGCGGCCATGGCGATCCCCGGAAGTCACCGGACTCTAAGGGGCGCCTCCAGAGGTGCCGGTCTGCAGGGCGGAGAGCGGCTGCAACTGGGTTCCTGGGTAGTAGTGCTTGAGGATCGCCGCCAGGGACCAGCCGCGGTCGGCGAGATCGATGGCGCCAGCCTGGGAGAGGCCGGCCCCGTGGCCGAAGCCCCCTCCCACGAACCGCCAGCGGCCCGCCCCCTGGGGTTCAACCACGAAAAGGGTGCTGGGCAGCTGGCGCAGGCTGCGGCGGATGGCATCCCGGCGAAGCACCACCGCATCGGTGTCACCATCGCGAATCTCCAGCGCCAGCACCCGGCCACTGGCCCCACGCTCCAGCACGCGCACCTGGGTGGGCTGCCCCAGCCCCGGAGCCAGCGACTGCACGGCCTGCCGCAGCTGGCTGGCCTCCAGGGTGCGGGTCCAGCGGAAGCGGGGATGGTCAGCCCCGTAGAACCGGCGACTGGCCAGCAGGGCGGGCAACTGGGCGGGCGCGAGGGGAAGGGCAAAGCTGGCCACCACGGAGGCCGCCGCGTCGACGCGGGCGCCCAGGTAAGGCAGGGGCGCCCCACTCCACACCTCCTCAAAGCCGGCGGAGACGCCGCCGTTGGTGGCGTGATACACGGCGTGAATCGGCTGACCCTGCCAGGTCAGCACCTGGTGGCGCGTGCTGGCGATGGCCTGCCGCACGGCGGCGCCGGCATGGCGCGGATCGGCGTACACCTGACACTGGGTATCGGCGCAGAGGTGGTAGCCATCCACCTCGAAACGCTGGAGGTTGCGCAGAGCCCAGGTGCGGGCCAGCACCGCCTGGGCGGCGAGGGCGGCGGCGGGAGAGGCGGCGCCGATCTCGTGGGGCACCACCCCCTGCAGGTAGCGCTCCAGGGGCACCTTCTCCACCAGACTCCAGCCGCCATGGGCATCCGGCTGCAGCCGGAAGGGGCCCGCGAACACGCCGCCCTGCCAGCGCATGCCCTGAGGGGCCTCCAGCAGGAGGGGGCCGGCCAGGGTGACGGCTCTGCCGGAGCGGCGCAGCTCCAGGACGGCACGCTGGTTCACATCCCGCTCCAGGCGGCGCGGGATGCCGAGTTCAGCCGGAGGAGCAGGCGCCTCCAGGGGAGCCCACACCTCCCAGTCTTGGGGCTTGGCGATTCGCACCCGGGCACCCACCTGCTGCCAGCGACCCGCCGCCTCCGAGGCGCTCTCGTAGCTGGCAAACGGTCCGAGCACCTGGCGCCGCAGGCGCAGCGGCGGATCCACGGCCTCCGTGCGCCAGTGGAGATCCAGCCGGGGCGCTTGATAGCGGGCCCCATCGGGGGCCACGAGGGTGAGCAGTCCGCCGGCAGCACTCAACACCAGGGGAGCGGGGGGGCGCAGGTGCGCCGCCAACCCGACCCAGAGCACCGGCTGCTGGGGGTCGAGGGCCGGGGGGCGACCCACCGGCCAGTGGAGGGGATCCAGGGCGGCAGGGGGCTCTGGCGGCTCTCCGGCCTGACAGCCTCCGGCCACGAGCAGGGGAAGGGTGAAGGCCAGGCGGGCCAGCGGTCGGCGGAGGCGCACGGCGAACGCCCAGAACGGCATCACGGGCACGGGAGGGGGAGGAGCACAGGGAGGGCGGGATCCGGATCCCGATCTGGCCTGAATCCTGGGCGGAAACGCCAGGAACGGTCTGCCCCCGGCATGTTCCGAAGGAAACGCGGGGAGGGGTAACAGGGGACGTTGTAAGGTGATTGTTTGTGCCCGCGCTGGGAGAAATGCCGAAGCTCAAGACCCGCAAAGCAGCCGCAAAGCGGTTCAAGGCCACCGGCAGCGGAAAATTCATGCGCCGCCGCGCTTTCCGCAGTCACCTGCTCGATCACAAGAGCGCCAAGCGCAAGCGGTACCTCGGCACCATGGCCGTTGTCGACGAGCGCGACGCCGACAACGTCAGCGCCATGCTTCCCTACGCCTGAACCAGGCCTGCGCGCTTCACCGTCCAGACCCGAATCACCTCTGAAACCCTGCTATGGCCCGCGTCAAGAGGGGCAATGTTGCCCGCAAACGCCGTAACAAGATCCTGCGCCTGGCCCGGGGCTTCCGCGGCGGCAATGGCTCCCTGTTTCGCACGGCCAACCAGCGGGTGATGAAGGCCCTCTGCAATGCCTACCGTGACCGTCGCCGCCGCAAGCGCGACTTCCGCCGTCTGTGGATCGCCCGCATCAACGCCGCAGCCCGCATCAACGGTCTGAGCTACAGCCGTCTGATGGGCGGTCTCAAGAAAGCCGACGTGCGCCTGAATCGCAAGATGCTGGCCCAGCTGGCCGTCCTTGACCCCGGCAGCTTCGCCACCGTGGCGGGTTCCGCCCGCTCCTGACGTCACGCATCGGTAGGTCCCGTTGGACACTCTCCTGCCCCAGGCCTACCTGATCGGGCTTGTTGCCATCCTTCTGGTGGCCGCCGTCGTGGTGGGCCGCCAGATCTGGCGTGTGCGCCGTGATGAGGCCACCCTGGCCCGCCTTGATGCCAAGGGGGATCGCAGCGACGATGACGCAGCCACCCTCTATGAACTGGCCTCCGTGCAGCTGCGCAAGCGGCTCTACGGCCAGGCCGTGGACAACCTCAAGCGGGCCCTGCGCAAAGCGGAGAGCGGGCAGGAGCCTGGCGAGGCCCTGGCCCTGATCCAGAACGCCCTGGGCTTTGGCCTGGCGGCCCAGAACAATTACAAGGCGGCGATCCGCCACTACAGGGCTGCCCTGGCAGCCAAGCCCGATTACCCGGTCGCGCTGAACAACCTGGCCTACGCCCTCGAGAAGCAGAGCTGTTTCGAGGAAGCGCAGACGATCTATCGCCAGGCCCTCGAGCTCGAACCCAGCAACAAGACGGCCAAAAAGCGACTGCAGCGGCTCGAGCGCACCGATCTCACCAAGGTGAAAGCCTCGGCCCCCTAAGCCAGAGCTGGAGCCTTTCTCCAAGGACCAGCCAAAACCCGAGCCCCATCTGTCCGTTGGGCCGGGGTTGAAGCTGGCTACAGAAAGATGATTTGTATCCGGCCCCTGGTTTGCGCCCGGCCGGTGGAGGCTCAGGTTGTGGAGGCTCAGGTGGCAGATTCTCCGCCTGAGCCCCTCAAGCTGAAGGTCACCAGAGTCCGCGCACAGGCATGCCCTGGGCCGGTGCCATAGGCTGCCTCACCATGGCAGGGCCACCATCGCCTCGGAGGTCCAGCCGTCCACCCTGGTTGGTGAGCCGCGGAGCCTGCCAGCCAGAGAGCTGCAAGCCCTGCAGACCGGAGAAGGAGCCGCCGAGT
>VGPU01000028.1 GCA_016882525.1 Cyanobacteria bacterium M_surface_10_m2_119
CATGGAGTGGCCAGAAATCGATCGACCCAAAAGCCACCCTGCGGGGTGGCTTTTTTGTTGGATGCCGTCTGGGTGCACGCATTCCGTTTGAGGGGAATGCCAGGGGCCCCGTAGACAGGCGAGGATGGAGCCCTTACAAGCCACGGCAATGCAGCGGCCCGTTCCCTGGTTCTGGATCGTGTTGGGACTCCTGCTGCTTCTGGCCCCCACGGCCATGGGGCGGGTGATCCTCGATGTTCTTGGCGGACTCACGTTGGCGGCCCTGGTGTTGCCCCTGGTGTTGGGCGTGGCCGGGATCGTGGGTTGGCAGGTTTTGCAGCGGCGCCTGCGCACCTGTCAGGTGTGTGGTTTTGCATCCCTGGGCTCGGAGCAATGCCCGGCCTGTGGTGCCTCCTATGAGGCGGCGAAAGGGCAGGCAGGCATCCCCACACGCCTGGGTGATCAGCAGGAGATTGATCCCAGTCAGGTGACGATTGACGTTGAAGTGTTGCCGGATCAGGAGTGACTTCAGCCGGATCAGGCCTGACTTCCATAGAGTCCTTAATCGCTTGAGCCTGTACTTAAGCCACTACTCACGACAGCGCCTGAACCAGCACTTAAGCCAGGGCTTGAACTGGGACAAATCCTTTCAGTCTCTCAAGCACGATGCTGAAGGGCGCGCGGTCTACGCTGGCCTTCCAGTCAGGCTTGTAATGGTTCAGCCGAGGATATGTTGTCCCGGGCTATTTCCGCCAAGCGGCGCTCGCGGAGATAGAGAAACAACGGTGCGCCACAGGCGAAGGCCACTGTCACACAGCTGAGCAACACCCAGCCCAGGCCGCGCATGTTCAGGCGCCGGCTCTCACTCACCATCCAGAGCAGCACAGCTGAGGCGCCGATGGCGAGATCTCGCGAGAGGAATTGGGCTGCCGGGTTGGCGTTGGCCAGTTGCACGAACAGACCCAGATCAGGACTGGCGCCATGGGCCTGAATGAACTCCAGATTGGCCATCCATGGCCACACGGCTCCGCCCACTGCAAGGGTGAGATAGATCGCGCGGAGCACCCCAGAGGGGAGCAGGGATGGGGCCTGGGGATCTGGGGCGTTCATGATTTGGCGGAAGAATCAGCTGTGTAGGGCTGGGGACTGGGATCCGTGCCCGAGCCGGCGTCCCAGAGCAGCACCTCCTGTTCGACGCGATCCAGGATTGACACGCAGTAGCGGACATAGGCCTGCCCCTGCCTGTAGAGCTGGGCCATCTCCTCCACGTTGAGGTCCTGGGCCTGAAGCCCGGCCAGCACGAGATCGAGGGCCGTGCGCGCCTGGTTGTAGGAGAGATCGGCCAGTTCCTCTGGTGCAGGATCCAGGCCTGCGGCCTGATCACTGCGATCGCCGGATGGCTGTGCGGGACGTCGGCTGCGGACCATCCGGCCCATCCAGGATACAGGAACGGGTTTATTCTGTCGGACGTCGGCCGGCTTCCGGCCCCGGGGCTGGCGCTCTGGCCAGCAGGGTCACGGGCCCCAGGGGCGTCGTGACCTGGCCATCGGCGAGATCCAGCTGCACGACCAATCCCTCCTCCAGATCCTGCACGCTGCGCAAGAGCGAGCCGTCGCTCCGCCTCACCAGGCTGAAACCGCGTTCCAGCACGTGCTGGGGGGATAGTGCCTGCAGCAGTCGCTGGACTTGAAGCAGGTCGGCCCGGCGCTGCTGGAGCTGGTCGTGGGGATGGAGCTGCCTCAGCCGCTCTTCCAGCCGGCCAAGGCCCTGACGCTCGCCCTGCAGGCGCAGGCCCACCGTCTGGCGCAGGTGCTGGGCCAGCTGCCGCAGGGCCGGCTCCACCAGCTGACGATCGGGCAACAGCGCCACCAGGGCCGCTGTGGGGGTGGCGGCGCGATGGTCGGCCACCAGGTCGGCGATGGTGGTGTCGTCTTCGTGGCCGATGCCGCAGACCACCGGCACCGGACTGGCGGCGATGCAGCGGGCCACCGCCGCGCTGTCAAAGACCGCCAGATCTTCGCGGCTGCCGCCGCCCCGGGCGAGCACGATGGCCTCGATGCCCAGGGCGTGGGCCTGGTCCGCGACGCTCTGCAGAGCCGCACAGATCTGTGCCTCGCCGTTCCCTTGCACGGGGATCGGCACCAGCAGCAGGTCGGTGGCGGGCCAGCGCTCCCGGCCTGTGCGCAGCATGTCCGCCAGGGCGGAGCTGGGCACGCTGGTGAGTACGGCCACCCGCCCGGGCGCCTGGGGCAGGGGCCGTTTGCGCGCGGGATTGAACAGCCCTTCGGCGGCGAGTTCCTCGCGCACCTGCTCAAAGCGGCGCAGCACACTGCTGAGGCTGGGCCGCACGTCGAGCACCTGGACGCAGAGACTGGCCCGGTTGGCCCAGAAATTGAGCTTGCCCACCACCACCACCCCGTCGCCGTCATCCGGCTGGAAGCTCAGGCGGGGCAGTTGGGAGGCCCAGACCACCGCCGAGATGGAGGCGTCCCCATCCACCAGCGTCATCCAGAGATGCCCTTTTTTCAGCTGGGGCCGGCTCACGGTGGCGTCCAGCAGGAAGCGGGGGGCAAACCCCCGCTCCAGCAGGCTGCCGATGGCGGCATTCAGTTCGCCGACCCCGTAGCGGGGGAGCTGCAGGCTGGAGGCGTTCACCGCTGCAGCTGCCGGTAGCAAAGCCACCAGTAGGCGCTGATGCTGCCGCCGATCACGGCCACCACCTGGCCGAGGGGGTGGTCGATGCGCACCAGCCCGATGCCCGTGATCACCAGGGCGCTGCTGAGCAGGCGGGAGCCGTCGCGGCGATTGTCAACGAACAGGCGGGGCAAGGGCATCGGGGCACAGGCGCTCCAGTCTCCCCCAGGCCGCTCAGCCGCTGGCCTGGCTGCGTTCCAGGGCGGCCTTGGTGAGTCGGGTTGCCGGAGCATGGGCCCCATCCTCGGGCCAGGGGTGGCGGGGATAGCGGCCGCGCAACTCCCGCCGCACGTCCTGGTAGGCCCCCGCCCAGAACCCCGCCAGATCGCGGGTGATGGCCGCAGGGCGTCCCGCCGGCGTGAGCAGATGGAGGGTGACCGGCAGCTGGCCTTCGAGCAGCAGAGGGGTCTGGTGGCAGCCGAAGAGTTCCTGCAGCTTCACCGCCAGCACGGGCTCGCCGCTGCTGTAGTCCACGCTCACGTGGCGGCCCGAGGGCACGGCCAGTCGCGCGGGCAGCAGCCGTTCCAGCTCCTGCCGTTGGGTCCAGTCGAGTTCGCCCCAGAGCGCCGCCTCCAGGTCCAGGCCCTGGAGCCCTGCCAGGCTCTGGACTCCGTTGAGCCAGGGGCCGAGCCAGCCCTCGAGCTCCGTCAGCAGCTCGGGGTCGCTGCGATCCGGCCAGGGACTGCCGCGGTGGCGATGCAGCAAGGTGAGGCGGTGCTGGAGCTGGCGGCTGTTGGGATCCCAGGGCAGGCAGCGCAGACCCTCTTGCCGCAACCCCTCCAGCAGCGCTTCCCGCACCAGCTGGGGGTCGGCCTCCGGCCAGGGCCTGCGCTCCAGCACCAGGGCCCCGAGGCGCACAGTGCGCTCGCAGCGCACCCGCAGGGCCTCCGCATCCCAGCGGGCGCTGAGGGCTTCCGCGCCGTTCCGGACCGCAAGCTCCCGGAGCTCCCTGAGGGGCAGAGCCACCGCCAGCTGAATACGGGCGTCCTGGCCGGCACCGTCAACCGCCGCCACCGCCAGGGCTGGTTGATCTCCCAGGGGATCCTGGGGATGCACAACGGCCCCAAGGCCACTGCGCAGCTGGTACCGGCCCCGCTGTCCCTCCCGGGCGAGGGCGAGTCGGTCGGGGAAGGCGGCGGCGACCAGCAGCGCCGCCGCCAGATCCTCCGCCGGCAGCTCGGCTGCCTCCGGCCCGGGGCTGGGGGCGTCGGAGAGGCTGTCCAGTTGGCGTCGCCACTGGCGCTGCAACTGTTGCATGGGGTGGCCCTGGGGCTGGGCGCGCAACCAGTCGAGCCGGGCCAGCAGATCACAGCCGTGTTGCTGCCGGTCGAGGGGGTCCCGCTCACTGAGCAGCACGGCCAGTTCGCAGGCCAGTGAGCCCAGCCCCCGCCGCCGGCCCTCGAGCAGCAGCTCCGCCAGGCGGGGATGCAGCCCCAGCACCGCCATGGCCTGGCCATGGGCCGTGAGCCGGCTTTCCGCCTCCGCCTTCAGTGCAGCCAGCTGCACCAACGTCGCCCGGGCTTCCTGGAGGCCAGCCGGAGGAGGGGGATCGATCCAGGCCAGGGAGGTGCCGAGGGGGTCCCCCCACTGGGCCAGTTGCAGGGCCAGGGGCAAGGGATCACCCTCGAGCAGTTCCGGTGGTGTTTCCGCCGGCCGTCGCTGCTGCTCCGCCGGAGACCAGAGACGCAGGCATCGTCCGGGGCCCAGCCTGCCGGCCCGTCCAGCCCGCTGCTCGGCACTGGCGAGGCTGGCGGGCACGGTCACCAGTCTGTCGAGGCCGCGGGCCGGGTCATAGCGGTTGCGGCGACTTAGGCCGCCGTCGATCACCAGCCGCACGCCGGCGATCGTGAGCGAACTCTCGGCGATGCTGGTTGCCAGCACCACCTTCCCCCCCGCTGTGGCGGCCGGGGCGATCGCCCCGGCCTGCTCCGCCAGGCTGAGGTTGCCGTGGAGGGGGGTGATGGTCAGATCCGCAGACCAGTCGCGGCTCTCCAGGGCCTGCCTGCAGGCGCGGATCTCCGCCTGGCCGGGGAGGAACACGAGCACGGTCTCCGCCGCCTGCCGCTGGTCGAGCCAGTGCTGCTCGAGGGCGCGCACCACCTGGGCAGGCAGCGATTCCTGGGGCCGCGGCGGCTGGTGGCTGATGGCCACCGGGTACTGGCGGCCCTCGCTGCGCAGCAGGGTCGCCTCCGGCAGCCTGCGCGCGAGCGACTCAATGGCCAATGTGGCGGACATCACGATCAGCCGCAGGTCGGGCCGCAGCAGCTCCCGTGCCTGCCGCACCAGGGCCAGGGCCAGGTCGCCGTCGGCGTGTCGCTCGTGAAACTCGTCGAAGATCACGCAGTCCACACCGGCCAGCTCCGGATCGGCCTGCAGGCGCCGCAGGAACAGCCCTTCGGTGAGGACTTCGATGCGGGTGGCGGCGCTCACCCGACTCTCGAGGCGCACGCTGTAGCCCACCCGTTCCCCCAGGCGGGTGCCGCATTCGTCGGCCATGCGCTGGGCCGCTCCCCTGGCCGCCAGCCGCCGTGGCTCGAGCATCCACACCACGCCGTCGATCGCCTCCTCGACGGCGGGGGGAACGCGGGTGGTCTTGCCGGCACCGGGCGGAGCCTGGAGCAGCAGGGTGGCTCCAGGCGGGGCCAGGACCTCCTGGAGGTGAGGAAGCAGGAGATCGATCGGCAGGGGGGGCTGCCTCTGGGACTGGTGCTGCAAGGGCGCCTCAGCGCACGTGCCGGACCCCATCGACCGGGTGATAGCCCTCACCGGTGAGTTCCTCGTAGACGATGGCCGGCAGTCCGGTCTCGAACATCGTCTGCAGAGCTTCTTTCAGGTAGGGATTCCAGCCCCCGGTGCTCACCTTGCCGTGGCGCACGGTCCAGTCCCAGGTGCCCTGCAGGTCGCGGGGGATGCGGCCTTCGCGGTCGCGACGGGCCACTAGATCCTGCGATTCGAGCAGCCCGACCAGCATCGGATCCTTGCCGTAGGCCGGGGTGAGGCTCAGCTCAAGGCGCACCGGATCCTCCTTGACCAACCGGAGACGAAACCGGGGCGGCAGCTTGAGGTTGCGCAGGACTGCGGCCACGATTCGCGTGCGTTGATCCAATGCCGGTTCTCTCCCTGAATGCGCAGACACCTTGGTGAGCCTATTCAGCGGGCGGCACCGGGGGCTGACGGGGCTCCGAATCGCCGCCAAAGCGCACGGTGAGCAGGTCTTCCCGGGTGAGCTGACCTGACTCGTCCAGCAACTCGGGATGGATGGTCACCCGTCCGGTGCGGTCTGGCGAGGTGGATGGGGCGGTCTCGTCCCCGGGGCGGGGAATGGCACTGAAGCCCCGGCCCATCACGCGAAAGGCCTGCCAGAGCAGCACCAGGAAGCAGGCGCCGTAGAGAAGGGGGAAGATCTGGGAGATCAGGGCAGTCATGACCTCAGGCCCGCCGGGGTGATTGGCAGCAATGCGCTGAACCCCATCATTGCCCGGCTGAGCGGCGATCGGTGGCGGTTGTGGCCAGCATCCAGGCCCAGAGGGTGGTGCAGGCGGCTCCAAAGGCCAGGAAGGCCAGGAGCAGGCGCGCGGTGTCCATGGGCCGAAACAAATCTTTGCATAGACTAGGTGCTCTGCCGTCTGGAGTGCTTACGGTCGAAGGGCTCCACCGATCGCCGCATGTCCATCAAGCGCGTCCTCGCCGCGTCGGCGGGCCCATGGCTGCTGTGCTCCTTGCTGGGTTCCGCGCCGCTGCCATCGGCCTACGCCGCCTCCCCGGCCCTCGCGGCTTCGCTCGGGCGGCAATCGTTTGTGGCGGCTGCGGTGCGCCGGGCGGGGCCTGCCGTCGTCACCATCGACACCGAGCGCACGGTGCTGGTGCGCGGTGCCCAGGGCGGTGTGTCCAGCTCCCTGCTCAATGACCCCCTGTTCCGCCAGTTCTTCGGGCTCTCCCCCCAGGCGCCGCAGCCCCGTCCCTCCCAGCGCACCGAGCGGGGGCAGGGCAGCGGCTTCGTGTACCAGGCCGATGGCCTCGTGCTCACCAATGCCCATGTCGTTGAGAAGTCCGACAAGGTCACCGTGGGGCTGCAGGACGGGCGTCGGGTCGCCGGCACGGTGATCGGCCTCGATCGCCTCACCGATCTGGCCGTGATTCGCCTGGAGGGCAAGGGGCCCTGGCCGGTGGCTCCCCTGGGTAATTCCGATCAGCTGGAGGTGGGGGACTGGGCGATTGCGGTGGGCAATCCCTTTGGCCTGGACAACACCGTGACCATGGGGATCATCAGCAACCTCAACCGCAACGCCGCCAAGCTCGGCATCACCGACAAGCGCCTCGACCTGATCCAGACCGATGCCGCCATCAACCCGGGCAATTCAGGCGGCCCCCTCCTCAATGCCGACGGCGATGTGATCGGCATCAACACGCTGGTGCGCACCGGGCCCGGCGCAGGGCTGGGCTTTGCCATCCCCATCAACCGGGCCCGCCAGATCGCCCGCCAGCTGGTGGCCACGGGGCGGGTGAGCCATCCGGTGATCGGTGTCGGTCTCGATGTGGTGCGGCCCGGGGATGGCTCCGGTGCCACCCGCGGGGTGCGCATCGCTTCGCTGGTGAGCGGCGGGCCGGCCCAGCGGGCCGGCCTGCGCCAGGGCGACGTGGTGGTGGCGGCCAACGGCCAGGGCCTCCAGGAGCCGGCCCAGCTGGTGGCTGCCGTGGAGCGCGCCGGCGTGGGCGGTTCCCTCGAGCTGAGCGTGCAGCGCCAGGGGCAGGCGCTGCGCTTCAAGGTGGTGCCGGTTGCCCTGGCGACGCCCTGAGCGGGATCACCTCAGGGCTGCAGCCCCAGCTCGGCTGCCAGCGGAGGCGTCACTGTGGCCGGCGTGCCGAGCTGCTGGCGCATCACCCACTGGGTGGCGGCTTTCTGGCTATGCCAGGCCTGAAGCAGCTGCTTGGCAATGCCCCGCAGGGCGGTGAGATCGCCCGTCTCGTCGATTGCCCGGCTCATGCGCTCGAGCTCGAATTGCTGACCCAGGCTGAGGGCAAGGGGTTCGCTCATCGCCGGCGACCTCGTTCAGAACTGGCGTAACGCTACAAAATGTTGCAGGGTGTTGCGTAGCGATGGCGACACGCTGATCGCATTGGTCTATGGGGGCTGATGTCGCCGCTGCTCCGGGCCTCAGGCGGCGTTGCCGCTGCGGGCCTCTTGGCGGCTGCGCTGTTTCTCCTTCTGCTTGGCGCGATTGGCGGCCTGCTTGGCGGCGCGGGCCTCGGCCTCCGCTGCGGCCTGGGCGGCCTCGGCTTCTTCCTGCTTCTTCTCCTGGTAGTAGGCGTAGTCGCCCCGGTAGAGCACCAGCTCGCCGTCTTTCAGCTCCACGATCTTGTTGGCCACCCGCGAGATGAAGTAGCGGTCGTGGCTCACCAGCAGGGCGGCGCCCTCGTAGGCGATCAGGGCGTCCTCGAGCATCTGTTTGGCGGGGATGTCGAGGTGGTTGGTGGGCTCATCGAGCACCAGCAGGTTGCAGGGCTTGAGCAGCATCAGGGCCAGGGCCAGCCGCGCCTTCTCACCACCGCTGAGCTTGCCCGCCTCCTTGAACACGCTCTCATTGGAGAAGCAGAAGCTGCCCAGCAGCGAGCGCACCTGGGTCTGGGTCCAGTCGGGCACCACCTCGAAGATCGTGTCGATGACGGTTTTCGAGAGGTCGAGGGCTTCGGCCTGGTTCTGCTCGAAGTAGCCGGCGATCACGTTGTGCTCGCCTAGGCCCGCAAAGCCCTCATCGGGCTGCTCGCTGCCCATGATCAGCCGCAGCAGGGTGGATTTGCCGGCGCCGTTGGGGCCCACGAAGGCGATCCGGTCGCCCCGCTCCACCTCCAGCTCGGCGCCGAGAAACAGGATCTGCTCGCCGTAGCTGAGGGTGAGGTCTTTGACCTCGGCCACCACCCGGCCGGAGCGGGGCGGCTCGGGAAATCGGAAGCGGGGGCCGCCCACCGTTTCCACCGGCGCCTCGATCCGCTCCACCTTCTCCAGCAGCTTCTCGCGGCTCTTGGCCTGGGTGGAGCGGGTGGCGCTGGCGCGGAAGCGGTCGATGTAGGCCTGCTGGGCGCTCAGTTCCTTCTGCTGGCGCTCGAAGGCCGCCTGGGAGGCCTCGCGCTCCAGGGCCTTCTGCTCCAGGTGCTGGCTGTAGTTGCCCAGATAGGTGCGCGAGATGCCCCGCTCGGTCTCCACGATCTGGGTGCACACCCGATCGAGGAAGGTGCGGTCGTGGCTGATCACCACGATGGCGGCGCTCTGCTCGATCAGGTAGCCCTCCAGCCATTGGATCGTCTCCACGTCCAGATGGTTGGTGGGCTCATCGAGCAGCAGCAGGTCGGGATCCTGCAGCAGGATCTTGCCCAGGGCGATGCGCATCTGCCAGCCGCCGGAATAGTCGGCCACCAGCTGCTCGGCCCCCTCCGGTGTGAAGCCGATGGTGGGCAGCAGCTTGTCGATGCGGGCGTCGAGCTCATAGCCGTGCAGGGCTTCAAAGCGCTCGTGCAGCCGGCCCAGTTCGTGGATCAACTCCTCGAGGTGATCGGGATCGCTGGCGGCCTTCTCGCTGGCCATCTCATGCTCCACCGCGTGCTTGCGGTTCAGCACCAGCGCCGCCTCGCCGAAGGCCTGGAACAGCTCCTCGCGCACGGTGCGCTGGGGATCGACGTCGAATTCCTGCTGCAGGTAGGCGATGCGGGGGCTGCCCTGCTTCACCACCTGGCCGCTGCTGGGTTCTTCCAGGCCGGCGATGATCCGCATCTGCGTCGATTTACCGGCGCCGTTGACGCCCACCAGGCCGATGCGATCGCCCGCCTTCACCTCCCAGGTGACATCGCGCAGCACCTCCCCGGTGGGATAGATCTTGCCGATGCGTTCGAGACGGAGCACGGGGGAGGGCTGCTGAGGGGGGGCGCACCGCGGGGCGGCTCCGACCATCATCCCTGCCCATGCGCTGGTGCCCGGAAGCGGCTGGGGCAGACTCCCTCCAGCTGGGGCAGACGCCGCCATGATCAAGCGCCTGGAGCAGGTGGCTGCCCTGGTGGTGGCGGCAGGCCTGGCAATCGTGAGCTACTGGTTGTTCTTCAGCTGGGCCCAGGGCAATGGTGTCAACCGGCCCGGGGGACGCGGCCAGCGCTCCCTCCTGCCTGCCGCCGCTCCCGTGGCCCTGGCAGCCGCCTCGGGGCGGACCCGTTCAGAGCCCACCGCGGGCCTTGAGCAGCCACTGCTTGCTGGCGCTGTCGTCGAGGGAGGCCACATGGCTGCGCACCTCCTCCCGGCTCACGGGAAGGCCGTACTCCTGGCCGAGGGCCACAATGCGATCCAGGGCGCCTGAGGGGTCCTGCAGGGCCTGGCGAAAGAGGGTCTGGGTGAGCTCCTGATCCGCGCTGATGCGGCTGTAGAGCTCGGCGGCGTTGCTGGTGCTCATCGGAGTTCGCCTCGGAAGTCCGCCCCAGGGCGGCGCGGGTGCCTGGTTCGACCCTATGGGCGCTGGGTCGCCTTGGGGCGCTGCCGTTGCGGCTTGTAAGCCCTTCAGGCGGCCTGGGGGCTGTCGCTCACCGGTGTGCCGCAGGCGGAGGCATCTTCCATGCTGCGGGCATCGAGGCAGAGCACCTTGCGCAGTTCGGCGTAGTTGGCCGCGAGGGCCGTGCGCCCCTCCTGCTGGGCCCCATATTCCGCCCGTTGCAGCACATGGTGGAGGTGGGTGAGCAGGTAGGTGCTGATCACGGCCGAAACCAGCACATCGCTGCGCTCAGCGGTGCAGCGCTTGCGGATCTTGGGCATGGCGGGCCTCCGGCCTGGTGGCTGAGGGGATGACTGCCACAAGTCTAGGCACGGATACTATCCATGACGATCACCGTACACTTTTGAGGCAAGTTGAGGCTCCGAGGGGCTCCGTCCGGCGCCGTTCCGCCCCCTCCTTGCCATTCCCTCTGCAGCGCTCGCGTTCCGTCGCCGTGGCCACCCGCCAGACCTCCTCCAGCGGCCGACCCAAATCGCCCCGGATTCAGGTGGTGCTCCCCGAGGAGCTCTGCGAGCGTCTGGCGGCCCTCGCCGATGCTGAGGCTCGCACCGTGAGCAACATGGCGCGGGTGCTCATCCAGCAGGGGGTGGAGCGTCTGGAGCGCCAACGGCAGCAGGAGCAGCCGGTGGAGCCGGGGCGTCGCGGGCTGCCGGCCTCGGCGGCCGAGCGCTGGCGCGAGCGCCTTGAGCAACAGGGCCGGGAAGCTCCCCGGCGGCTAAGGGGGGCCCCCCGGCGCGTGCGCCTGCTCCGGCCCCGCGGCGGCTGAGGGGTTGGCAGGTCTGGCCCTCCCGGCCCCGCTGGGGCTCAAGCTGGCTCGACCCGCACCCCCAGCACGCAGGCCCGCCGCGCCCCTGTGACGCTGGGGGCGTTGCCTGGATGGCCCTGGGCGTGCCACCAGGCCAGCAGGGCGAAGGCCAGAGCCTCCCGGGCGTTGTCGGCGATGCCCAGGGCGCTGAGGGGGCGCACGGCGGTGCCATGGCAGCGGCGCCGCAGTTGTTCGAGCAGCATCCGGTTGCGGCTGCCTCCCCCCGCCACCAGCAGCTCCAGGGGGCGGGGGCCATGGTCCAGATCCTGGGCTACCACTGCCGCGCTGAAGGCGGTGAGGGTGGCCAGGGCATCGGCCGGTTCCGCGGCCCGCCCCTCCGCGTTGGCCTTGGCCTGCCAATCCGCCAGGCGTCGCTCCAGGTCGGCCCCGCCGAACAGCTCGCGGCCGGTGGATTTGGGCGGTGCGCCCGTGAAGTACGCCTCCTGCAGCCAGCGGCTGATCAGGGTCTCGTCGACCTGTCCCTGCTCGGCCCAGCGGCCATCCGCGTCGTAGGCCTGCCGGCCCTGGCTGAAGCGCTGCACGGCCAGGTCGATCAGGGTGTTGGCCGGCCCGCAGTCCCAGCCCCGCACCGGCTGGTGGCGGTCGGGGCCGCAGGCCGGCGGCAGCAGGGTGAGGTTGGCGATGCCCCCGAGATTGAGCAGGGCCCTCCAGCCCGCCACGCGGCCCACAAGGGCCTCATCCGCAGGCGGGACCAGCGGCGCTCCCTGGCCCCCCAGGGCCAGATCCGCCGCTCGGAAGTCGGCCACCACGGGGCGCTGCAGCAGCTGGGCCAACAGGGGCGCCTGCAACAGCTGCCAGCTGGCCCCGCGGCGTGGGCCGCTCGGTGGACGGTGCCAGACCGTCTGGCCATGGCACCCCACCAGGCTGGCGCGCCCCAGCGGATCGCAGGCCCGCGCCGCAGCGGCCTGTTCTTCGGTCACGGCCTCAGCGAGCTCCAGCCAGGCCCCGCTGGCCAGCGGGGTTCCCTGGCCAGCGGCCACCAGCTGGTCGCGCAGATCGGCCGGATAGGGCCGGAAGTGGCTTGCCAGGATCTGCCAGCGCGGCCGGCTCGCCCGTCCCTGAAAGTGGGCCAGCACGGCATCCACCCCGTCGGCGCTGGTGCCGCTCATCAATCCCAGAACGGTGCTCGCCACGGCCGATCAGCGATGGAATGACGGGATCACCCGCCCAACAAAGAACCCCCGGGTGCTCCCGGGGGCTGGTTGCGATGCCTGCGTGGCACCTGCCCTCACTTGTTGGGCTGCGGGGTCATGCGGAGGTAGGGCTTGATCTCCGTGACGCCCTTCTGGAACTTGTTGCGGGCCTCGTCGGTGGGGATGGAGGGCACCACCACACAGTCGTCTCCGTCCTTCCAGTTCACCGGCGTGGCCACCTGGTGATGGTCGGTGAGTTGCAGGGAATCGATCACCCGCAGGATCTCGTGGAAGTTCCGGCCGGTGCTGGCGGGATAGGTGATCTGCAGCCGCAGCTTCTTGCTCGGGTCGATGATGAACACCGAACGAACCGTTAGGTTGTTGAGCGAGTTGGGATGAATCATCCCGTAGAGATCGCTCACTTTCTTGTCCTCGTCGGCGAGGATCGGGTAATCGACGGTGGTGTTCTGGGTTTCGTTGATGTCGCAGATCCAGCCGTTGTGGCTCTCGGCGGAATCCACGCTCAAGGCGATGGTCTTCACGTTGCGCTTCTCCCACTCGGAGCGCAGCCGCGACACCTCACCCAGTTCGGTGGTGCAGACGGGGGTGTAGTCGGCGGGGTGGGAGAACAGCACCACCCAGCTGTCGCCAGCGAAGTCGTAGAAGTTGATCGGGCCCAGCTGGGAGTTCTGGGTGAAATCGGGAACGGTGTCACCGAGTTGGAGGGCCATGGCAGGCGGGAATGGAGAAGGGAACGGAAGGAAACTGGGGAGCGGGAACCGGGGCGCGGGCGATCCTGAGGTCGCTGACCTGTTCCCGCTGGACACCTCGGCCTCCTGGGCCGGGCCCGGGGGCTGACCTTAGAGGTTGAAGTGCCGGCAGATGAGGAAGGGAACGACCACGGTCATGGTGAGGGTGAGGGGGATCCCATAGCGGGTGATGTCCAGAAATCGGTATCGACCGGGGCCGAACACCATCAGGTTGGTCTGGTAGCCGACGGGGCTGAGGAAGCTCTGGCTGGCGCCAAAGAGCACGGCGTAGACAAAGGCCAGCGGGGGCAGGCCGAGACCCACGGCCAGCTGACCGGCGATCGGAATCAGGAGGGCCACGGTGGCTGCGTTGCTCATCACCTCCGTGAGCAGGGTGGTGAACAGGAACACCACCAGCAAGGCGAGGTAGGCCGGCCAGTCGTTCAGCGTCCGGATCAGGGTCTGGGCGGCGACCGCCGCCAGGCCGGTCTTCTCGAGGGCCACGCTGAAGCTGGCCAGGGAGCCCAGGAGGAGAATCACATCCAGGCGGATGGCCCGCTGCAGCTCTCCCGGCCTCAGGCAGCCGGTGGCCACCATCGCCACGGTGCCGAGCAGCACAGTCCCCACCAGGGGGATCCAGTCGAGCCCGGCCAGCACCACCACCAGCACACTGATGCCGATGGCCAGGTACTTGCGGCTCACGGTCGGCAGATCCTTCTCCAGCTGCTCCAGCACCACGAGTTCGTTGTTGGCCTGCAGCCCCCGGATGGCATCCTTTGGGCCCTGGAGCAGCAGAACATCCCCTTCGCGCAGTTCCACCTGGCCAAGGCGCTCCCGCACCACCTGGTTGCCGCGGCGCAGGGCCAGCACGGTGGCGTTGTAGCGCTGGCGGAAGCGCAGGTCGCGCAGGCAGTCTCCCGCCAGGGTCGAGCCCGAGGGCAGCAGCACCTCCACCATGCGCTGGTTGTTCTGCCGGTCGTCGCCACTTGCCGGATCGGCGGGCTCCGGGGTTGGAGCCAGCACGATGGTGTGCTCCTGCTGGAGACGGAGCAGGTCGCTGCGGCTGCAGCGCAGCAGCAGGCGATCCCCCAGGGCCAGGGTGCGGTCGGCCAGAGGCGGCAGGAAGCGCTCGTGGCCCCGGTGAAGCTCCAGCACATCGACGTCGTAGCGCCGCTGCAGGCGGCTGGCATGGATCGATTGGCCGATCAGCTCCGAACGGGCTGGGATCTCCACTTCAGTGAGGTAACCGCTGCTGGCCAGGTCGGCCACCAGATCGTCGTCGTTCAGACCCCGATCGGGCAGCAGGCGATCCGACAGCAGCACCATCACCAGGCTGCCGCTCAGCCACACCCCCAGGCCGATGCCGGTGAAGCTGAACAGCCCCAGGGCGCCGTAGCCGCTGCGCTCGCTCACCTCGCTGGCCAGCAGATTCACCGAGCTCCCCAGCAGGGTGATGGTGCCCCCCAGCACAGTTGCAAACGACAGGGGCAGCAGCACCCGAGATGGGGAGATCCTGCGGCGTTGGCACCAGCTTTCCAGCACGGGAAGCAGGGCCGCCACGATCGGGGTGTTGGGCACGAAGGCCGAGACCGGTGCGACCACCGTCGTGACGAGGGTGATCATCCGCCGCGGACTCCGCACCGCATCCGAGCCCACCAGGGCCCGCAGCCGGTCGAGGCCGCCGGCACGGAAGAGGCCCGCCGACAGGGCGAACAGGCCGATCAGGGTGATCACCGCCGGGCTGCCGAAGCCGCTGAGGGCCTCCCCGGGACTGAGCACGCCGGTGGCGATCAGCAGGCCGGCCGTCAGCAGGCCGGTGACCTCCGGGGCCAGCCACCCACCCACGAACAGCACGATCGCCCCGACCAGGAGGGCCAGGGTGATCAGGGCGTGGGGCTGAAGCACAGACTGGGAGAGCTCGGGCATGACCGCAGCCGACTTCCCTCAGTGTAAACCCCGTTGTCTATCGGACAATGTCTTGAGTGAGAGGCTTTGCCTCGGCGTTGAACTCGTTGCCGCGACGAAGTGATCTGTGAATAACCCGGTTCGCCTGCGGGTTATTTTTCCCCGGCGCTGGCCGCTGGCGGCGGCCAGGTTCGCAGGCTCTGGCGCAGGTGCTGCAGGCCCAGGTCGCCGGTGGCGGAGACGAACAGCGCGTCGGCCTCCAGAGCGCGGGCCCGTTCCAGTTCGGCGGCGTCACAGCGATCGATCTGGTTGGCCACCAGGCGGCGGGGGGCCCCGCTCCCCAGGGTGTTGAGGATGGTGTGCACCGTGCGCAGCTGCTCGGGCCAGCTCGGATCACTCAGGTCGACCACCAGCAGCAGGCCGTCAGCGGCCAGCGTCTCCTCCAGGGTGGAGCGGAACGCCTCCACCAGGGGTGGTGGCAGGTCGCGGATGAAGCCCACCGTGTCCGTGAGCAGCACCGGCTCTCCCGCTCCCCCCGCCGGATCCGGCAGCTCGATGCGCCGGGTGGTGGGGTCGAGGGTGGCGAACAGCTGATTGGCCGCCAGCACGGCCTGCCGCCCCTGGCTGCGGCTGAGGGCGTTGAGCAGGGAGCTCTTGCCGGCATTGGTGTAGCCCACCAGGGCCAGATGCCTGAGCCCCCGCCGCCCCTGGCGCAACCGGGCCCGGTGTTCCCCCAGCTGCCGCACATCCCGCTGCAGGCGCTCGATGCGCCGGGCAATCGCCCGGCGATCCTTTTCCAGCTGGGTTTCCCCCGGGCCCCTGGTGCCGATCCCACCTCCCTGGCGGGAGAGGCTGCGGCCGCGCCCCAGCAGCCGGGGCAGCCGGTAGCGCAGCTGGGCCAGTTCCACCTGCAGCCGACCGGCGGCGCTGCCGGCCCGTTGGGCAAAGATGTCGAGAATGAGCTCGCTGCGGTCGCTCACCGGCAGATCAAGCAGGCGCTCGAGGTTCCGGCCCTGCACCGGCGTGAGTTCCCGGTCGGTGACCACAAGCGTGGCCCGCAGGCGCCGGGCCTCCAACGCCGCCTCCGCCACCTTCCCTTCTCCCCAGATCGTCTGGGGGGCCACCTGGCTGCGACGCTGTTCCACAACGCCCACGGGAATGGCGCCGGCACTGCGCACCAGGCCCTCCAGTTCGGCGATCTGGCGCTGGGCCGCGGCCCGATCTCCCGGTGTGAGGGCCAGCAGGAGCACCCGTTCCCCCCGCTCGCCGCTCTCCGCTGCAGCGGCCCCTGCAGGGGCCGCTGCAGCGGTGGGTGGTGGCAGGGCGCAGAGCTGGTCGAGGGGGCCCTCCTCCACCGGCTGCCAGGGAGGGTTGGCCCCCGGCGCGGTTTGCAACAGCAGTGCCGGCCACTGCCCGCCCCGGTCCGGTCGGTTGCTGTAGCGAAGCCACAGGCGCGGGTCGAGGTCGAGGCCCACCACCCCCTCCTGCGGACCTGGGGTCAGGGCCATTCCCCGGGAACAGCAGGTGATCAACCGCAGGTCGCTCCCCTGCCGGCGCTGGGATCCCGGCAGTTTTTCCAGCAGACCGCCGGACTGTTGCAGGGGCCCCACCCACAGCAGCCGGCAGAGGCCGCGGCTGTCCACCACCAGGGTGAGGGGGAGCTCAAGGTCGTCGCTTGCGTCCGCGAGCCGTTCCAGGCAGAGCTGTTCGGCCAGGCCTGCCTCCGGGTGCCGGCGGTGACAGAGGCGCTCCAGCCGGCGCCGCTGGGCCGGCCGCAGACCGGTGGTGCGCCCTGCCAGCGACCCCTGCTTCAAGGCCGGCGCACCAGCACGCAGGGCACTCCGGCTGCCTGGGCTCCAGCGACATCCTCAGGGCTGTCGCCCACGTGCCACACCTCGCCGGCGCTGAGCTGCAGCTGCTCCAGGGCCAGGGCAAAGGGTTGGGGCGACGGTTTGGCAGCCCCGGCACGGCTGGAGATGACCACGGCCTGCAGCCAGCGGCTCAGGTCAAGCCCCTCCAGCAGACCCGGTAGCCGGCTGTCGAAGTTGCTCACCACCGCCAGCCGCAGCCCCGCCCGATGCCAGCACTCGAGGCGCTCCGGCACATCGGCGTAGACCCGCCAGGCGGAGGGTTGGGCGTAGTGGGCATACAGCTGCCCCACCAGCGCCTGCGGTGGGTCGAGCCCCTCTCCCGACGGATCCTGCAGGCTGCTGCGGATCCGCTCGGCCCACCAGTTGCGCTCTGCGGCCTCCAGCGCCGTGCCCTCCAGCCCTGGAAAGGCCAGGGGTGGTGCCTGGCGGTAGGCCCTGCTGAAGGCCTGCTCCACGGCGCCGGGCTGTGCGGTGATGCCGTGCTCCGCCGCCACCCGGGCGTAGGTGCAGCCCACGGATTCCTGCAGACCGAAGAGGGTGCCCATCGCGTCCAGCAGCAGCCCCCGCGGGCGCACCAGCGCTGCTCTGCCTGCGGGGGCGGCTCCAGCCGTTGGTCCCCTGGTCATGACCAGTCGGCCAGCCAGCCGGCGGCCACCCGCAACTGGTGGGACCGACCGGGCAGGCGGGTGAGGTAGGCCAGGCGGCGGAGTTGGAAGGCGGCTGGGCCCGCCAGGGTGACCCCACCAGCCACCAGGCTGGCCTCGCCGCGCCCGAGGCTGAGCATCTCCCCAAGGTCGTTGAAGGCAAAGGGGTGGAGGGCTTCACCGCGGTGCCCGCGCATCAGGTTCTGGGCCAGGCAGCTCGCCTGTTGGAAGGCCACCTGGGCAGTGGGGGCCAGATCCGGCAGAGAGGCCAGATCCCCCACGGCGAAAATCCTGTCCTGGCCCAGGAGCTGCAGGGTCTCCCGCACCTGCAGCCGACCGATCCGATCCCGCTGGGGCGCGGGCTCGACGGCCGGTGGCTGGAAGGCAAGTCCCGCGGTCCACACCACGGCCGAGACGGCCAGTTGCTCCGCACCCTGGGCCGTCTCGAGCCGCAGGTGGTCACTGCCGACCGCCAGCACCCTGCAGTGGGAGCGCAGCCGCACATCCCGCCGCTGCAGGGCCAGCTCCGCCTGCTCCCGGTTGAAGGCCCGGGCCTGGGGCAGCAGGGTGGGCCCCTGCTCGATCAGTTCCACCACTGCTGCCCCTTCGAGCAGGTCGGCAAGCTTGCAGGCCAGTTCCACGCCGCTGGGCCCGGCCCCCACGATGGCGATGCGCTGCAGGGGGCGCCGCTTCTGACGCAGCTGCTGCACCAGCTGTTGCAGGCGCTCCACGTCGGCGAGGGTGCGGAACCCCAGGGCGTGTTCCACCACCCCGGGAATGCCGAAGCTATGGCCGCGGGCTCCGGTGGCCAGCACCAGCTGGCCGTAGCTCAGTTCCCGACCGGCAGCTGTCTCCAGGCGCTGGCTGCGCGCATCGATCCGCACCACGCTGTCCCGCAGCCAGGCGATGCCTCGCCCGGCCAGCAGGGCGTCGTAGCGGGGGGCGATCTCCCAGCGGCGCAGTTCACCGCTGAGCAGTTCGTAGAGGAGGGGCAGGAAGAGAAAGCGTTGCTGGGGTTCCACCAGGAGCAGGGGGGGATGGTCCCGCTGCTCGGCCAGGGAAAGGGCCGTGTAGAGCCCGCCGAAGCCGCCCCCCACGATCACCACCGCACCGTTTGCCGAGGGGGCCCCGGCTGCCGGGCCCCTGCCCTCGGGGGACGGAGTGTTGCGGGGGGCCACACTGCGGGTCATGGCTGCTGGATGCCCCTCGACGGCCCCCTCGACCCTAACCAGTGATGGATGCTGGGAGTGATGATGGCGCGATGGTGATCGCTTCGGCCCAAGCTCTGCCTGCCGACCAGCATGGTCGGCCCCTGGATCCCGCCCAGGCCCTCGCCCTGCTCGGCCCGCTCGGGGCCTATGAGCGGCTGCTCTGGGCATGGGAGACCTTTGGCGAGGGGCTGGCCATCACCACGAGCTTTGGCATTCAGGCGTCGGTGCTGCTGCATCTCACCAGTCGCCTGATGGCCGAACAGGGCGCCCGTATTCCGGTGATCTGGGTGGATACGGGTTATCTGCCCCCGGAGACGTACCGCTACGCCGCGCAACTCTCTGAGCAGCTCCGGATCACGCCCCATGTGGCCCAGGCCGCGATGACGCCCGCTCGCATGGAAGCCCTTCATGGGCGCCTCTGGGAGACCGGGGATGTGGCTGATCTGGAGCTGTACCACCGCATCCGCAAGGTCGAGCCCCTGGACAGCGCACTGCAGCACCTGGGGGTGACCTGCTGGGCCAGTGGCGTGCGCGGCAGTCAGACCGACCACCGCCGCTCCATGGCCTTGCTCGACGCCGTGCGCCAACGCTGGTCGCTGAGGCCCCTTTTGGCCTGGACCAACCGCGACGTGTACTACTACATGCAGGAGCACCAGCTTCCCCAGCATCCCCTGTTTGATCAGGGCTACTCCACGGTCGGCGATTGGCATTCCAGCGCCCCCGACGATGGGTCAGCCTCCGGGCGAGCCACCCGCTTCGGGGGACTGAAGCAGGAGTGCGGCATCCACCTGCCCGGTTTGATGGGTGAGGGGATCTGACCCTGGCTCTGCGCCGGCCGGCCTCTGGCTGTTGATCGGCAACAGTCGCTGGCACTGGGCCCGTGGCCATCGAGACTGCCTGAACTGCTGGAGTGAGCCCCCTCTCCTCCACGGGGCTTCGCCCCGGCCCCTTGCCCAGGGGGATGACCTGCGGGGTTGGGCAGCGGTGGGCCCGCTCCCCCGGGAGGCCGGCTGGCTCGAGCCTGGTCTGCGCTTGGAGGTACGGTCTGTCCCCCTGGCCGACCTGCCGGCCTGGGTGGGAATTGATCGAGCGCTGGTGGCCTGGCGCGCCTGGCAGCTGAGCCAGGGGCCCGTGCTGGTGGCCGATGTCGGCACGGCCCTCAGCTTCACCAGGGTGAGCGGCCTCGGCGCGTTTGCCGGTGGTCGGATCCAGGCGGGCCGATCGCTGCAGCTGCGCTCTCTGGCTGAAGGCACCGCCCTGCTGCCGTCGGTGACGGGCTTCCGGGATCTGCCCCTCGAGGTTGAGGCAGCCTGGCCCCAGGAGACGGTGGCTGCCCTTGAGCGGGGGGTCTGCGAAGGGCTGGTGGCGGCCGTGGAACGGAGCTGGCAGCAGGCCCGCGGCGAAGAGCCCGCCTGCCAGCTCTGGATCACCGGTGGTGATGGTGCCTGGCTGGCCCGCAGCCTCGGCCATCCCTGCCACCCCAATCTGGCGCTGGAGGCCCTCGCGGCCCTCAGCTGAGTTGCAGATCGGCCAGGATCGTATCGGCCATGGTCTCGGCCTTCACCTTGGTGTAGATCCGCTCGATCTTGCCCTCGGCATCCACCACAAAGGTGTGCCGCATCATGCCCATGTACTCCCGGCCCATGAACTTCTTCAGGCCGTAGCTGTCGTAGGCGGCGGCCACAGGGCAGGGCTCCGCATCGGTGAGCAGGGTGAAGGGCAGCCCGTACTTGGCGATGAACTTGCCGTGGCTGGCGGCGCCGTCCTTGCTGATGCCGAGAACCCTTATGCCATGGTGCTCAAAGGCCTCCCACTGATCGCGGAAATTGCAGGCCTCCTTGGTGCAGCCCGGAGTGTCATCCTTCGGATAGAAGTAGATCACCACGCGCTGACCACGCAGGGAGGAGAGGGTGAGGGGGCTTCCGTCCTGGTCGGGGAGGGTGAAATCGGGCGCTTCCGAGCCGAGTTCCAGGGCCATCACACCGCGGCGCAACATCAGGCGGGAGCCTAGACGTGGGCAGGCGGCACAGGCCTGCCCGCTTCTGAGTTCCAGGCGATGTCAGTTCCCGCGGATGTCCCCCCCCCTACGCCTCCCCGGCTCTGGTTGGGGCCGCTGACGGCACCGGTCAGCCTCTCGGTGCAGGAGCGCGACTGGGGGGGCGCTCTGCCCGAGGCCCGGCGGCAGGTCTACTGGGCCAGCCGTTCCCGCCTGCGCAACTGGCTGGGGGATCTGCTGGGCTGCGCACCGCTGGCGGTGCCGCTCGACAGTCCGCCGGGGCGGGCGCCCCGGCTGCGGGACGACGCCGGCTGGGTGAGCCTCAGCCACAGCGGCGATGGGCTGCTGCTCGCATACTCGCGCCAGCCGATCGGGGTCGATCTTGAGCCCCTGGACCGCCCCCTGGCTGTGGAGGGCCTGATGAGGCGCTTCTTCCCGCCCCAGGAGGTGGCCCAACTCGAACGCCTGCCCGCCGAGGAGCGTCGTCATGCCGTGCTCTGCAGCTGGGTGTTGAAGGAGGCGGCAATCAAGTGGCAGGGGACGGGCCTGGCGACCGATCTGCGGCACTGGCGGCTGGATCACGGCAGCGGGCGACTGGACCATGCCGGCCAGGCGCTTCAACCGGAATGCCGAACGGCGTTGACGCCTCCCTGGCGCTGGGCCGTGGTGGGGGCCGGTGCAGCCCAGGCCTGGCTGGAGATCGCCTGAACCGACAGGCTGCTGGATGGCAGCGCGAGAGCAAAAGAAAGCGGCTGTACAGAGTCGCTTTCCGACGGATTTTTCGGTTTTGGTTCAGCCTCCGCCGTCAATGCGCCGTCCTTGATGTTTCAGTTTGTATGCCGCACTTGCGGCCTGTGGGCGCAGGTGGGAGTGGTGGCTAGGTTCCGGATTGAAGTCCCTCTCTCCAGTCGTGAACAAGCGTCTGCTTGCCGGCCTTTGTGTTGGTTCGGCCTTGGCGACCTGTGCCCTGCCGGCACGTGCCGCCGTCGACAATGACCTGCCCATCCGTTGGAACACCGGCGGTGCCGTGTGGTCCACCAACCAGGGTGCGATGGCCACATTCCTCGAGTCCGGTGAGGTCACGGATCGTGGTCTTGAGGGTGGTCTCAATCGGTCCGGCTGGACCGCCGATGAGGTGCGGGAAGGCCTGAATAAGACCTACAACGTTGATCTCATCGGCGTCAGCCGCTTCCTCTACTCCGCAGATGGGGTCAAGTTCCTCAAGAACCAGACCACCAGCTATTTCCCCTACTGGAGCAAGACCGAATATTCGGTGCAGGCTCTGCGCTCGGCGATCATTGCCGATGCGCGCGATGGCCAGATCTCCTCGGCCGGGATCATGGTGAATCTGCCGGTGGACATGCGTCTGGCCGACTTCTGCAACACCTACACCGGTGCCCAGAACGTCTGTGCCGAGGGGCGTTGCCAGGGTGAGGCCCAGTGCACCTCCCTGCTCTCCTGGTACGTCTTCCTGCCCGCTTGCATTCAGGCCAATCAGATGGCCGATCCCGTTGCCCAGGTGCGCACCTCGGCTCCGGCCCCTGCCGCCGCCGAACCCATGCCGATCCGCGGCCTCTGGTGATCGGCCGGGGAGTCCCGCCCCGGGGCTCCCCTCGCATCTCCGACCCGGTTGGTCCCCCGCAACGCCGCAGCCGCAACCCCGGCTGCGGCGTTTTCATGTGGCCACCAGCAGGGTGTGCTCCAGTTCCTGCGGAACCCGAATGCCCCGTTGCTCCTGCAGGAGCTCCAGCAGCGCAGCCATCCCCTCCTCCCCCAGGTCGGCGAGCTGCCGCCGGTAGCTGCTGTCGGCGGCCATCCAGCGGGTGAGCAGGGTCTGGTTGAGCTCGATCTGCAGCGGTTCCAGCCAGGCCTGGCGGCGGACACCCCAGCCCTGGGCCTCAGCACGGCGCTGCCAGGTGGCCGCTGCTGACGTGTCGGCATCGTCGCTGGGGCGGAGGCTGCGCTGTTCCAGGGCGCTGGCCCGCTCCAGGGTGCGGCGCGCGGCCTCCGGCAGCCGACTGCCGGCCTGGCGCAGCAGGGCTTCGGCCGGACCCAGCCGCGGCGCGCTGAACAGCAGGCGGCACTGGCCCCCCGGGACCAGCAGCGTCCGCAGACTGCGCCACCAGGGCTCCAGGGCCGCTTCCGGCAGGCCCGGCCAGGGATGGCGGCCGCCGATCCATTCGAAGCGCTGATCTCCACAGCTCTGCACCAGGGCCTCGGGCGCATCGCCGGAGGCCAGAAGGATCTGCGGTTGGCGCAGGCTGTCGAGCAGCTGGAGCTGGGCCTGCAGCCGCTCCCGGGTGGAGGTCTCGCGCACGGCCATCACCACGCCCCCTTCCGGCGTGGCCCGCAGGGGGTCGAGGGCCCAGAGCAGGGAGGTGCTGTCCAGCAGCAGCACCCGGTCGTGTCGCTTCCAGTCGACCTCCTGCCAGAAGGCCTGGCGCAGGGCGTCGAGCCGGGCCCCCTCGGCGCCGGCCTGGCGCTGCAGCCAGCGTTCCAGCTGCGGGTCCTCGGGGCCGTTGCTGAGCCAGCCGTCGGCATCGTGAGCCGTTTCGGCCGCGGCGGCCAATTGGGCCGCCCGCCGCTCCTGCAGCCGCTGGCGCAGCGTCCCCTCCCAGCCCAGGGCCCCCGGTTGCCAGAACACCTCCCCTTGCAGGCTGCTCGGGAGGTATTGCTGGGCCACCCAGTGCTCGGCGTAGGCGTGGGGGTAGCGGTAGCCCACCCCATCGCCGAACAGGGCCCCGTCGCGGTTGCCGTCGCGCAGGTGGGAGGGCACCTCCTGGCGGGCGGTGGCGCGCACGCTTTTGAGGGCATCGAAGAAGGCCAGGCTGCTGTTGCTCTTCTCGGCGGCCGCCAGGTAGAGGGCCGCCTGGGCCAGGGGGTAGAGCCCTTCCGGCAGGCCGATGCGCTCGAAGGCGGCGGCGCAGGCCTCCACCACCACCACGGCCTGGGGGTCGGCCAGACCGATGTCTTCGCCGGCGCTGATCAGCATGCGCCGGAAGATGAAGCGGGGGTTCTCGCCCGCTTCCACCATCCGCGCCAGCCAGAACAGGGCCGCATCGGGGTCACTGCCGCGCAGGGATTTGATGAAGGCGCTGATCGTGTCGAAGTGGGCGTCGCCCTGCTTGTCGTAGAGCACGGCCCGCTGCTGGATCGACTCCTCGGCGATCGCCAGGTCGATGACAATCCCGCCATCGGCGCCCGGCGGCGTGGTTTCCACGGCCAGCTCCAGGGCATTGAGCAGGCTGCGGGCGTCGCCGCCGGCCACATCCACCAGGTGGTCGGCCGCCTCGGGCGTGACCGTGATGGCCCGATCGCCGTAGCCGCGCTCGGGGTCGGCCAGGGCCCGCTGCAGCAGCGCCTGCAGGTGGGGCGGCTCGAGGGGCTGCAGGCGGAACAGGCGCGAGCGGCTCACCAGGGCCTTGTTCACCTCGAAGGTGGGGTTCTCGGTGGTGGCGCCGATCAGGGTGAGGGTGCCGTTCTCCACCCAGGGCAGCAGGGCGTCCTGCTGGGCGGCGTTGAAGCGGTGCACCTCGTCGATGAACAGGAGCGTGCGCAGGCCGTGCTGCTCCAGCCGCCGCCTGGCCTCCTCCACCTCGGCGCGCAGGTCCTTGACGCCGGCCAGCACGGCGTTGAGGCTGCTGAAGTGGGCCCGGGTGCAGCCTGCGATGATCCGCGCCAGGGTGGTCTTGCCCACCCCCGGCGGGCCGTGCAGGATCAGGTTGCCCACCCGGTCGGCGGCGATGGCGCGGCGCAGCAGCCGGCCGGGCCCGAGGATCGCCTCCTGGCCCACGAAGTCGTCGAGGCTGCGGGGCCGCAGCCGATCGGCCAGGGGCGCCAGTCGCTCCAGCAGCTGGTCGCGGTGGTGGCTGAAGAGGTCGGCCACGGCGGCGGCGGAGTTGCCCCATCATCGGGCCGTGGCGCCGGCGATGGGCGATACGCTCCGGCCATGGAACGCCACCCATCGCAGCTGCTGGCTGCCGCCCTGCTGGCCCTGGCGGGTTGCTGGGCAGGCCGGCCCGAGCTGCGCATCACCCCGGTGCAGACCACGGTCGCGCGGCTGGAGCCCTGGCGCGAGGAGATCACCACGGTGGCCACGCTGGAGGCCGCCGATGCGGTGGCGCTGGCGGCCCAGGCCGGTGGGCGGATCGAGCGCCTGCTGGTGGCCCAGGGGGATCGGGTGCGGCGCGGCCAGTTGCAGCTGGTGCTGGACCAGACCCAGCTGCGCGCTGAGGTGGCCAGCCTGCGGGCCCAGATGGAAACCCGCAAGCTCAACTACGAGCGCTTTGAGCTGCTGGTGCGGGAGGGGGCCGCCAGCGCCCTGCAGCGCGATGAATTCCGCGAGGCCTACATCGCCGCCCGCGAAGCCCTGGTGGCGCGCCAGGCCGATCTGGCCTTCAAGGATTTGCGCGCCCCGATCGACGGGGTGGTGGGGGATCTGGCGGTGAAGGTGGGCGATGTGATCCAGCCGGGCCAGGTGCTGACCGGCCTGCTGCGCAACGAGCGGCTGGAGGCGCGTCTGCAGGTGCCGGAGGCGGCGGCACCCGGGTGCGGCCCGGCCAGGCGGTGACGCTCTTCGATGGCCTGGGCGAGCGGCCGATCGCCACGGGCGTGGTGCGTTCCCTCGATCCCGCCGTGACCAGTGCCAGCCAGGTGCTGACGGTGCTGGCGGATCTCCAGCCCAGCGGCAGCAGGCCCCTGCCCAGCGGCCAGCGCAGCCGGGCCCGCATCGCCCTCGATCAACGCCAGGTTGTGATGGTGCCCTTCGCCGCCGTCAGCCGCCTGGCGGGCCAGGCCTTTGTGCCGGTGCTCGGCAGCCTGGCGGAGCTGGAGCGCCAGCCGGGCCAGGTGAACCTGGAGCCGCTGCGGCGCCTGCCCCCCAGCACCCGTTTCGCCCTGCAGACCCCCGTGCAGCTCGGGCCGCTGCAGGCCAACCGCTACCCGGCGCTGCGGGGCCTGGAGCCGGGCGCGCTGGTGATCAGCTCCGGCGCGCTGACACTGCGTCACGGCAGCCCTGTCAAACCGGAACGCTCCCGGTAAGGTTAGCAGGACTGCTTGGGTTGTGTGGCTCGCTTCATCGCTGCTGTGCCCCTGTTGGGGGCCCTGCTGCTCGCCGGTTGCGGCTCCCCACCACCCGCCCGCGAACCACTGGCGGTGCAGGTGGAAACGGTGGGGGAGGCGGAGTTCAGCCCCTCGATTGAGGTGGTGAGCCAGTTGAGCTCCACCACCGATGTGGTGCTCAGCCCTGAGGTGGATGGCCGGGTGGTGAAGATCCTGGCGACCCAGGGGCAGCGGGTGAAGGCCGGCCAGCCGATCCTGGTGCTCGACAACGTGCAGCAGTCGGCAGCCCTCGATGCCAGCAAGGCAGAGGCGCGCAAGGACATCGTCAATGCCGAGCGCTACATCTTCCTGAATCAGCAGGGGGCGGTGTCCACCAAGGACCGCGACTACTACGTCACCCAGGCCATTCAGAGCCGCGACCAGGTGCGCGCCAAGGCGGCGGATCTCGGCTACAAGTATGTGAGTGCTCCCATCAGCGGCGAGATTGGCGATCTCGATTCGGTGAAGCTGGGCGACTACGTGCGCCAGGGGCAGGCGATCACCGGCATCGTCGACAACTCCACCCTCTGGACCCTGATGGATGTGCCGGCCACCCAGGCCGGTCAGGTGAAGCTGGGCCAGCCCGTGCAGCTGCAATCGCAGGGGTCACCACCGGTGAGCAGCACGGGCAAGGTGGTGTTCATCTCGCCCTACTTCGGCATCAGTGGCCGCTCAGCCTCGCCCAACACGGTGCTGGTGAAGGCCGAGTTTCCCAACCTGGCTGGCCAGCTCAAGACGGGCCAATACGTGCGCAACCGGATCATCACCGGCAGCACCCGCCAGCTCTCGGTGCCCGTTACGGCCGTGATGATGCAGGCCCAGCAGCCCTTCGTGTATCGCATGCTGCCGCTGCGCGAGGTGTTGCCCAAGATCCGCGCCTCCACCCAGATCCCCGCGCCCCAGAAGCAGAAACTGGAGAAGCTGCCCCCCAGCACGCCGATCGTGGTGCAGACCCCGGTGCAACTTGGGCCCCTCCAGGGCGATCGCTACCCCCTGCTCTCGGGCCTGGCGGCCGGTGAGCGGGTGGTTGTGAGCAACACCGCCCTGCTGCGCACCGGCATGCCGGTGCGGCTGGCGGCGGGCGCCGCTGCGGCCAACTGAGGATCCGCCATGTCGCTCTCCGATAATTTCATCAAGCGGCCGGTTCTCACCACCGTCTGCAGCATCCTGATCGTGCTGATCGGGGTGATCGCGATCCCCACCCTGCCGATCGAGAACCTCCCCAACATCGCCCCGCCCCAGATCCAGGTGAGTGCCACCTATGGCGGTGCCAATTCCCTCGTCACCGAGCAGGCGGTGACCAACGTGCTGGAGCAGCAGATCAACGGCGTGCCAGGTGCCGCCTACATCTCGTCGCTCAGCACCAACACCGGATCCAGCACGGTGAACGTGTTCTTTGAGGAGGGCACCGATATCAATATCGACCAGGTGAATGTGCAGAACCGGGTGTCGCTGGCGATGCCCCAGCTGCCGAGCCAGGTGAGCAGCACCGGGGTGTCGGTGATTCAGACAACCCCCTCGATTCTGCTGGCCTATCAGGTGTCGTCGACCCAGGGGCAGTTTGACGCCGCCTATCTCAATGGCCTGATCTACCAGCAGCTCTATTACCAGCTGGAGCGGGTGCCGGGCGTGGCCCAGGCCAGCCTGTTCGGGGGAAGCAACCCGGCGTTCTGGCTGTTTGTGGATCCGGCCAAGCTCACGGCCAACCGGCTCACCGCTGACCAGGTGGTGAATGCCGTGAAGCAGCAGAACAGTGTGGCGGTGGGGGGCTTGGTGGGCGGTCCGCCGGCCGGCGGCAGCCAGCTCTTCACCTACCCGATTCTGGTGGAGGACAACGGCAACCTGGTGTCCATTGAGCAGCTCAACAAGCTGATCGTGGGTCGTTCACCCCAGGGCAATCTGCTGCGCCTCAGCGATGTGGGTGAGGCCACCTATGGCTTCAACACCTTCGCCACCCAGGGCACCGATGTGAATGGCCATCCCTCCATCATCGTGGGCGTCTACCAGACCCCCGACAGCAACGCCCTGCAGGTGTCGGAGGCGGTGGTGGCCCTGATCGATCAGTTCACGGCCCAGGTGCCACCGGGCGTCACCGTGACGCAGATCTACAACATCGGCCAGTTCATTGAATCGGCGGTGGATGGCGTCACCGATGCCCTGGGCCTGGCCATCGTGCTGGTGCTGGTGATCCTGTTCCTGTTTCTGCAGGACTGGCGGGCCACGATCGTGCCCAGCCTGGCAATTCCGATCTCGCTGGTGGGCACCTTCGCCTTCATCAAGGCCTTCGGGTTCTCGATCAACCAGCTCACCCTGCTGGGGCTGGTGCTGGCCACCGGGCTGGTGGTGGACGACGCCATCGTGGTGATCGAGGCCGTGTCCAAGAACCTGGAGAGCGGCATGAAACCTCGCCAGGCGGCCCTGGCCTGCATGGGAGAGCTGATCGGGGCCCTGATCGCCACTTCGCTGGTGTTGATGGCGGTGTTCGTGCCGGTTGCCTTCTATCCGGGCGGGATTGGCATCATCTACCGCCAGTTCGCCCTCACGATTGCCTTCGCGATCGCCATCTCCACCTTCAATGCCCTCACCTTCTCGCCGATGATGGCGGGCCTGATTCTCCAGACGGAGAAGCCGCCCAAGCCCAAGGGCTGGGGCTGGACCATCGGCGGCATTGTGGTGGGTCTGGCCTTCGGCAGGTTCAGTTCCGCCTCCTTCGGCATCGGTGCCTACGTGGTGGGGGTGCTGGCCTTCGGCTTTGCGGGGAGCCGTCTGGCGCTGATCTTCGAGCGGTTCAACACCTTCTTCACCCGCCTCGAGCAGACCTATGCCCGCCTGGTGGCCTTTCTGATCACCAAGCGCAAGTTGATCCTGGCCGGTCTCGGCGGCGGCATCGTGCTCACGGCCATTGCCTTCAGCGCCCTGCCCACCGCCTTCATCCCCGAAGAAGACCAGGGCTATGGCCTCGGCATCTTCCAGCTGCAGAACGGCGCCTCCCTGAACCAGACCCAGGCCTTTGGCAAGGAGATTGCGGCGATCCTCAAGCAGGAGCAGGACATCACCGCGGCGGGGATCATCAGCGGTTCGGGCTTCAACGGCAGCAGCCCGGATCAGGGCCTCTTCTTCTTTGGTCTCAAACCGCTTGATGAGCGCTCCGGCAGCGTCCACAAGGCGCCGGCCATCGTGGAGCGGCTCAACGCCAAGCTCGGCAAGCTCAGCGGCGGGCTGGCGGTGGCGGCCCAGCCGCCGGCGATTCCCGGCTTTTCCGCCCAGGGCGGTTTCTACTTCCAGTTCAACGACCTGAGCAACGGCGCCTACAGCTTCAACCAGCTCAATGATCTGGCCCAGGAGCTGGTGTCCACCGGCCAGGCCAGCGGCGAATTCAGCAGCCTCTACACCCAGTTCATCCCCAGTGCCCCGGCCTTCGGCCTGAAGATCGACCGCTCGATCCTGGGGGCCCTCAACGTTGATTTCCAGCAGGCGATGCAGACCATTGCCGTGCTGGCCGGCGGCAACTACTCCGGCCTCACCTACGAGAGCGGTCAGGTGCGCAACATCTATGTGCAGGCCGAACCCCAGGGCCGCAGTCAGCTCGAGGATGTGCTCAGCTACTACGTGCGCAACCGCGACAACAAACTGGTGCAGGTGAGCGAATTCGCCAGCAGCGAGCTGAGCAGCGCGCCGCCGGTGATCAGCCACTACAACCTCTACCGCACGATCCTGGTGCAGGGCGCCGAGGCGATCGGCAAGAGCTCCGGCCAGGCGCTCACCGCCATCCAGCAGATCTTCAACCAGCTGGATTTCAACAACATCGGCTACGCCTTCACCGGCATCGCCGCCCTGCAGCTCTCGGCCGGCAACGCCAGCGTGCTGGTGTTCGGCCTGGGGGTGCTGATCGTCTACCTGGTGCTCTCCGCGCAGTACGAGAGCTATGTGACGCCGGTGATCATCCTGATGACCGTGCCGCTGGCCATGCTCGGGGCGCTGGTGTTCCTGGCCCTGCGCTCGATCGATCTGAACATCTACGCCCAGGTGGGTCTGGTGACGCTGATCGGCCTGGCCGCCAAGAACGGCATCCTGATTGTGGAGGTGGCCGAGCAGCACCTGGAGGCGGGCATGACCGTACAGGAGGCCGCCATCGCCGCCGCCGAATCGCGGATGCGGCCGATCCTGATGACCGCCATCGCCTCGCTGGCCGGCTTCCTGCCCCTGGTGGTGGCCACCACCGCCGGTGCCAACAGCCAGCAGTCGCTGGGCACGGTGATCTTCGGCGGCCTGCTGGTGGCCACCGTGCTGTCGCTGGGCGTGGTGCCGCCCTTCTATGTGGCGATCAAGCAGCTGGAGGCCCGCTGGTTCCCTGAACCCCAGCAGGAGCCGGCCGGCTGATCAGTGCTGGCGGCGGATGTGGCCGTTGTGCCAGCTCCAGCGCCACGGCTCCACGGCCCGCACGGCCTGCAGATCGGCCCGCTCGCGCAGGCTCACCGGCAGGAATTCGGTGGCGTAGTTGAAGGCCGGATCGCGGATCGACTGGTTGAGCACCAGGCTGCCCTCCTCGCCGGAGATCGAGCGGTGGTAGGTGCCCACGGGTATCTCCAGCGCCCCCATGGCGCGTTCCAGCTCCACCACGTGATGGGGTTGCTCCCAGCTGGGGTTGAGCAGGATGAAGGTGCGGTGTCCC
>VGPU01000029.1 GCA_016882525.1 Cyanobacteria bacterium M_surface_10_m2_119
GACCGCTCTGCCGATCTGAGCCAGATCCGAGTGCCGACACTCACTATCGGCGCCACGCACGACACAATGGACCCCAAGCACATGGAGTGGATGGCCGGTCAGGTTCAGCACGGTCGCTACCACCACTGTCCCAGCGGCAGCCACTGCGCGCAATTCGACGATTCCGAGATTTACTTCGAGGGATTGATTCGCTTCATCAAGGACGTGGATGCACACCGATTCTAGTTTAACGATTCTAGGTTTAGGCTTCCAATGTCCATTGGCCTCGTCGTAACGTGGGCCGTGAAGTAACTCGTGCATAGATCAGAAGCAGGGTGGTCTAACAATTGCATGCAGCTGATAGCGCTTCGCGCTGCAGCTGATGCATGACGTTGTGCGGGGATTCGTCAATAGTTCTGGCGAGCCGGAATCACCCCTCGCACCCCGCCCCGCGGTTCCTCGCAATCCCCCTCCCGCCGAGGAATCAGATGCCAGTGCGCATGAAACACCGTCTGCCCCGCCGCCACGCCTGAGTTCAGCCCTACATTCCAGCCGCTGATCGTTGCGTCCTGGGCGCTGAGCTGCTCCCGCCGCAGTTTCAGCAGCTCCACCACCGCATTCCACTCCGGCTGGTGCAGCGCCAACCCGTCGGCCACATGCCGCCGTGGGATCACCAGGCTGTGGCCCGGCGTCACCGGGTAGGCATCGGTGATGCACAGCGCCAGCTCGTTCTCCAGCAGCACCCGGTCGCTGCCCTCCAGTGCGCAGAACACGCATCCCGCCTCGCGCCTGGCGTAGCTGGCCTGCAGGCTGCGGAAGTCGGTGGAATCGGTGTCGCGCTTGCCGGCATTGCAGCGGAAGCAAAGGGCCTGCAGGTTGCTGAGGTCATCGGAACCGCCGTGGTTCTTCGGGATGATGTGGTCCACCTCCAGGGCCCTTTGGTGCTCATGGGCGCCGCAGCACTCGCAGCGGCCCCTGGCGCGGGTGAGCACCCGGTATTTCACGGAGCCACTGATTGGGGTGCGGTGGCGGCTGCGGTGAGCAAACACCTCTTCGCCCCGCTGCTGGCGGAAGGCATCGAGGCGCTGGCGGCAGAGATCCAGCAGCTGATCGCGCTTGGGGTCGCTCAGCTCGTCTCCGCCCACCAGGGCGTAGCTGCCCTTCTCGCAGCGAGTGATGCCGTTGCCGGTGAGCACCTTGCCCACCATCCGCTTGACGCGTTCTGTGTAGTAATCGATCTGGGTCACGTCTTCCCCCAGGATCCGGCGGGCCACGTCCTGCGCCGGGGCCGGGCTGCGGCGGCCGAGCAGCTCTATCAGCATCAGCGGCTGGACCACATGGCTCATGCGCATGCGTTCGGCGATGGTGTGCCGCAGGCGCTGATAGGTGGCGGAGGGGGGCGGGGGCATGGGGGGATCCTGGCGCCGCCAGGCCAGGGGTGGAGCGGGGTGTGACGGGGGGTGGAACTTGTGGAGGAGAAGAGCATCACCCTCCGATGGACGTCCCACAGCAATCGGCAAGCCCAGCCGCTGTACCTACGATGCAACAAGTGCAGGTCGGCCAGATCGTGCGTACCTACTCCGCCGTGATCGAACGCTGCAGTGAGACAGGTCTGCTTGTGGGCCATGTGCCTGGCTTCCCCGGCGCCCACAGTCAGGGGGCGACGCTCGACGAGCTGCAGGCCAATCTCCAGGAGGTGATCGCCATGCTGCTGGAGGACGGCGAGCCGAGCCTGGAGAGCGATTTCGTCGGCCTCCAGCAGATCGTTGTTCCGGCTTGAACGTGGGCTCGACACCGGTTCTCAAGCCCTGGGAGGTGGTCGGGATTCTGCGGAAACTGGGTTTTGAGCTTGTCCGGCAACGCGGATCACATCTGCAGTTCCGCGATGCACGTGGACGTGGCACCACCGTTCCAGCGCATCAGGGCCGCGACATCGCGCCACCGCTGCTTCGTCATATCGCCAAGGACATCGGCATGACCATGGAGGAATTCATTGGCTACCGCTGAACCTGGCAGCTGCCCATAGCCCTGGGGGGGCAGCTTTGGAAGCTCATTGCTTGGCCCTTGATCACCAGGTCGGCAGCGGCGATACAGCGCACCAGCTCACTCTCCAGCAGCACCCGGCCGCAGCCCTCCAGCGCGCACAACACACAGCCCGCCTTGCGTTTGTCCGCATTGCAGCGGAAGCAGAGAGCCTGCAGGTTGCTGAGGTTGCCTGTGCCGCTCTGGTTCCTGGGCACGATGTGGTCCACGTCCAGGGCGCGCTGGTGCTCGTGTGCCTCGCAGCACTCGCAGCGGCCTCGGGGGCGGGTGAGCACCCGGACTGTGATGGAGCCGCTGATCGGGGTTTGGGTGCGGCTGCGGTTGCCGAAGCCGTAGGCTTCTCGATGTACAAACAAGCCAGCTCCTCGCCTCGCTGCTCCCGGAAGGGATCGAGGTGCTGGCGGTAGAGCTGCAGCAGCTGGTCGCGTTCGGCGTCGCTCAGTTCCTCGCCGCCCACCAGGGCGTAGGTGCCCCGCTCGCAGCTGGTGATGCCGTTGCCGGTAAGCACCTTGCCCACCATCCGTTTCAGGCGTTCGGGTAGACCTCGATCTGGGTTACGTCTTCTCCCAGGATCCGCCGGGCCACGTCCTGCGCCGGGGGGGTTCTGTATTGGAGCCTCCACATGTAGGTCACCCATGGCCACCAATCTCGCTCTCGATCACGTCTTCCCCGGGAGCGGAGAGCCCATCAAGAAGGCCGCCGTCACCCGCGCCCTGCAGGAGTTCATCGCACGCCTTGAACTCCACTGTGAGGCGGCGTAGGGGTGGCTGACGGCAAGTCCCAGCGGTCCAGCTGGTTGTCGTCGGCCACCACCAGCACCCGGCCATCAGGCGAGACCGCCAGGGGCCCGTCAGGGCTGCTGGAGTGGTCGTGATTGTGAAGGGTGCGCAGGAGCGCTCCCTGGAGATCCCTGATCTCCAGAACGTTGTCGACGTGGCTTCCTGCCAGCACGGCGCCGTTGCCTTCGGGGAGCAGTTGCAGGGCCTCCACGGCCCCTTCCTCGCGCAGGGCGTTCTGCGCACGACCCTGGGCATTCCATCGCTTCGCCCCATACCAGCCTGCCGCCAGCACATCCCCTCCGGGGGTGATGGCCAGTGCCTTGAGTGTGTCGATGGCGGTGTCGATCTCGCCGAGCAGCCGACCGCCGGTCGTCCAGCGCCGCACGATTCCATTGGCATGGCCAACCGTGATCCCGCTGCCTGCAGGGTCAAAGGCCAGCTCTACGACGCGGCTGTCAAAGCTCCCCATCGGGTGACACCACCATCGTGTTGGTTGAGCATCCCTCGCAGACGGTGGTGTCGATCCTGCCCAGAGACGCTCCGCTGGCGCTCCAGAGATGGATGGTATTGCCGCTCAACATCAGCAGCACGCGTCCATCGGGTGTGACTGCAACACGCTGAATGTGATGCATCTTCGGTTGCTGACGAAAGCGCAGCTGGCCTTCCAGGCTGCGTAGTTCCACAGCGCCCGACCTGCAACCCAGCAGCACATTGTCCCCATCGGCTGTGAAGGCCATCGCCATCACCACATCCACACCACTGCCATCCGCCATTCGGCCCGTGCGCACTTCGAGCGGTGGCTCAACGGCCTGAATGGCCCCCGGTCGCGCCTGTCCCAGAGCTGCTTCTGCCGGCGTTTTTTGATCACCTTTTCGATCACACCAGATCTGTTGCTTGCCGCCTTACGTTGTAGCCAGCACCGATGCACCGCACCGTGGCGTCTCCAGCCGCAGAACCCTTCTGGGCGGCGCCGGCCCTGCTCGCGGCGCTGCTCGCGGCTTTGGGCTTTCTCGGCAAGACCGCGACGGATCTGATCGGTGCTTCCCAGCAGGCGGCCCGTGCGCGCCGCAGCCGGTTGGTGGAGCTCTATGCCCTCATTCGCGCCGGTGACGCGGCCTTTGCGGCTCAGAGTGCGTTGCGCCGGCGCCTGGCCAGACAGCTGCAACGGCGACTGGCGGGCGCGGTGGATCTTTCCCGGGGCCATGAGCGTCTGTTTGCCGCCACCTTTGCCGAGATGGAGGCGGAGGAGCGCGAGCTCCATGCCCTGATCCGTGCGATCACGGTGCACACCTTCTATCCGCTCAATCAGGCCCTGCTGGCCTGGTTGCGCAGCGATGTGTATTTCCGTGCCGCCTCCCCCAGGCACCGCGTGCTCGGCGATCTGGCGGTCTACCTCGCCAGGCTGGAGGCCCACCTGATCCTCTGGATCGCCAAATACGAGGCCTGGATCCCCGAGCATCCCGAGCACGCCCTGGTTTTTCTGGCCGATGAAGACCATCACGGCATCGCCTTTCCCCAGGGCGGTGCCGAGCGCCTGGCCCGGATCCTGGGCCATCCCCCCGAGCCCCGACGCACCCCCCGCTGAGGCGCCGCCGCCTGTCTACGCCGGATCCGCCAGCCGCCGCAGCACCGCCAGCAGCCCGCCGGTGGCTTCCGGTTGCTCCAGCCCCCGGTTCACAAACCACAGGCCCCCCGCCACCGCGTTCAGCACCAGCACCCCCAGCCACACCTTCCATCCCTCAGGCAGCTTCATCGCGGTCGATCCCGGCGTGTGCACCGCTCCAGTCTCCGATGGCGGCCTCAGGGGGTGCAGGGCCCCTTGGCGCTGATCTCCACCTCATCCCCCAGCTTCACCACGGCGAGCAGGGCCTTGAGGTCGGCCTCGCTCACATTCACGCAGCCACCGGTCACCCGCTGGCCGATCCGCCGGTCGTTGTTGCTGCCGTGGATCGCGAAGCTGTACCAGCGGAAGCGGCCGTCGTAGGTGTTGAAGGCGAAGGGCTGTTTCACGCCGCCCACCGGCGCCAGGCTCACGTAGCCGATGCCGTATTCCCCCGTTTCGCCATCGCCGTCGAAGTCGATGGCATTCATGTTCTGGAACAGGGTGCGGCGCAGCTCCGCTTCGCTCTTGCCCGATTGCTGCACCAGCGCCGGATCCATCACGAAGCGATCGCCGCTCAGAATCGCGTTCACCCGGAAGCGCCCAAGGGGGGTGTAGCCCTCCTCGAAGCGCGCGTCAGCGCAGGTGACGCCGTTGCGGCCGTAGCCCACCGGGAACACCCGGCGCTCCTCGCCACTGGGCAGCACGGCGAAGCTCAGGGAGGGGTCGGTTTGATCGAGCTCGATCCGGATCGGTCCGCTCAGCCCTGCCCCCTCCCGGGCCACCGGTTGCTTGCCCCGGCATCCCGCCAGCGTGAGGACCACCGCCACCAGGGCGAGCGTTGGCAGGCTGCGCATCACAGGCGAGCAGATCGGCTCCATGCTGCCGGCCTGGGCTGACAGCCCGCCAGTTCAGCCCTAGAACCCAGACAGGGCGACGCTTCAGGGTCGATGGCGCCACAGCTCTCTGCTGCCGTTGCGGCCGCCGTGCTGGCGGCGAGTTCCCTGCTGCTGCCCCCGCGCGCCCAGGCGAGCGCCGTGCCCAATGGCACCTGGCAGTCGCAGCCCCAGATCTGGTTCTATTCCTCCAGGGGCCTGTTGCAGCAGGTGATGGCTCAGATCCGCGCCCAGCGCTTCCGCCTGGTGTTTCTCGATTACCGCAAGGTGTCGGATGCGGTGCAACGGGAGGTGGCCCAGGAGGCCCGCCGCCATGGCCTCATTCCGGTGGTGTGGGTGCAGTCACCCCAATACCGGCGCATGGGTGTGGCCGACCTCGTGCATGCCGCCCGTCACACCGATGGCATCCAGGTTGACGATCACTTCTTCGCCAACTACAGCACCGCCGATTTCTATCACCTGCGCCAGGTGTACACCAAGCCGATCTTCTGCAGCATCCAGCCCTTCCAGGTGGGGGTGGTGCCGCGCAGTGGCTGCAACCAGCTGGATGTGCAGTGCTACACCGCCGCCACCTTTCAGGGCTGCCTCAAGCTCACCGACCGCCTCGGCGCCGTGGTGAGCCTCTCCACCCAGAACACCCTCGGTTACCAGTCCGGCCTGCGGGGCCGCACGTTCAACACCTTCCTCTGGCCGGATCTCCAGCCCTGAGCCCGCGGGCTCAGGCCTCGGTGGCGGCGAAGCGCCGGTTCACCTCGTTCCAGTTCACCAGCTCCCACCAGGCGGCGATGTAGTCGGGCCGCCGGTTCTGGTACTTGAGGTAGTAAGCGTGCTCCCACACATCCAGCCCCAGCAGGGGCGTGCCCCGCTCGATGCCGGGCAGGTTCATCAGCGGGTTGTCCTGGTTGGCGGTGCTGGTGATTGCCAGGGTGCCGGTCGGCTTGCGGATCAGCCAGGCCCAGCCCGAGCCGAAGCGCCCGGCCGCCGCCTGGTTGAACTTGCTCTGCATCGCCTCCAGCGAGCCGAAGCTGGCCTCGATCGCCGCCAGCAGCTCCGCTGAGGGTTCGCCCCCCTGGCCCACCGGTGCCATCACCGCCCAGAACTGGCTGTGGTTCCAGTGGCCGCCGCCGTTGTTGCGCACGGCCGTGCGCACGGCCGCCGGCACCCGGCCGACCTGCCCCTGCAGGGCATCGAGGCTCAGGTCGGCCAGTGGCGGATAGGCCGGAATCTGGGCGTTGAGGTTGGCCACGTAGCCGGAGTGGTGGCGGTCGTGGTGCAGCGCCATCGTGGTGGCGTCGATCGCCGGCTCCAGGGCATCGGTGGCATAGGGCAGGGGCGGCAGGCTGAACTCCGCCCATGCCGGGCCTGCTGGGGTCAGCACCAGCAGCAGGGCTGCAAGGGCGGCCAGCAGGGGCCGGAGCAACGGGTGAGGACGCATCGGCAGGCGGGGAGGGCTCGCGCTCCAGCCTGCTCGATCAGCCGACGAAGCGCTTGTAGAGCCAGCGCACGAAGCCCCCCAGCAGCGGCACCGGGCCGAAGGTGGGCCCCACGAAATCGAAATAGTCCCGGTGATCGCAGATCTTGCCGTCGCCGTTGAACAGCAGCCGCGTGGTGCCCGGATACACGAATTCGATGCCCTTGATCTTCAGGCCCATCTCCCATTCCACGAAGGCGGCATCGCCGGCGATCGCGATCGCGCTGGCGGTGAGGTAGGTGTCGTCGCAGCGCTTGAGCAGGCCCTCCTGGGCCGCGATGTAGGCCGCGATGCCCTGGCGCTCCTGGGTGGGATCGCTGAAGTGCACGTCGTCGGCGTAGAGCTCCCGCCACTGGGCCTCGCTCGGCCCTGGGGCGCCGTAGGGCTTGGTGAACAGGGCGCGCAGCTGGGCAGTCTCCACCGCGATCGACGTGAGGGGCTGCCGCCAGGATGGCGCGGGCTCAGGGCAATCGGCGGGGGCGTGGCTAGAGAGGGCTTATCCACCGGCATCCCGCATGGGGGGGCACCCTGATCCACCCAGCTCTGCCACCGATCGCCGGCCGTGAGGCCGAGTTCCTTGCGCTCCTGCAGCAGCGCCAGCGCCCCGAGCCCACGCCCGAGCAGCGCACCCGCTTCGCCCGCATCCGCTCCGCCTTCGCCTGCGCGCTGCACATGCACCAGCCCACCATCCCCGCCGGGGCGGATGGGCAGCTGATCAGTCACCTCCAGTGGATGTTCGAGCACCCCGGGGAGGGCGACAACCACAACGCCGAGCCCTTCGCCCACTGCTACCAGCGCCTGGCCGACCTCCTTCCCCAGCTGCTGGCGGAGGGGTGCGATCCGCGGATCATGCTCGATTACTCCGGCACCCTGCTCTGGGGGTTCGAGCAGATGGGCCGTCACGACATCCTCGATGCCCTGCGCTTTCTCACCTGCGATATCCGCCTGCAGCAGCACGTGGAGTGGCTCGGCAGCTTCTGGGGCCATGCGGTGGCGCCCTCCACCCCCATCCCCGACCTGAAGCTGCAGCTCCTGGCCTGGCAGCAGCACTTCGCCAGCCTGTTCGGCTCGACGGCCCTGCAGCGGGTGCAGGGGTTCTCCCCGCCGGAGATGGCCCTGCCCAACCATCCCGACACCCTCTTCGCCCTGGTGACAGCCCTGCTCGAATGCGGCTATCGCTGGCTGCTGGTGCAGGAGCACAGCGTGGAAAACCCCGATGGCACGCCCCTCAGCCGAGAGCAGGCGCTGGTGCCCAACCGGCTGGTGGCCCGCAGCTCCAGCGGCGCGGTGGCCACGATCACAGCCCTGGTGAAAACCCAGGGCTCCGACACGAAGCTGGTGGGTCAGATGCAGCCCTGCTACGAGGCCCTCGGGCTCGGGCGCCAGCCCCTGGCCGGGCGTTCCATTCCGCCGCTGGTGACCCAGATCGCCGACGGCGAGAACGGTGGCGTGATGATGAACGAGTTCCCCGCCGCCTTCCTCCAGGCCCACCGGCGCCTGGCCGCTGCTTCCCCGGATGGGGCGGATGCGGTGGGTGGCACCGGGGAGACCGTGGCACTCAACGGCAGCGAGTACCTCGACCTGCTCGAGGCCGACGGCCTCACCCCCGCCGACTACCCGGCGATTCAGGCCGTGGGCCAGCACCGCCTCTGGCAGCAGCAGGCCGCCTCTGGCGCATCGGCCTCGGGCCCTGCGGCGGTGGAGGCGGCCATCGCCGCGTTGCAGGCCCACGATCCGGGCTTCTCCATGGCCGGCGCCTCCTGGACCAACAACCTCAGCTGGGTGGAGGGCTACGCCAACGTGCTCGAGCCGATGCAGCAGCTCAGCGCCGCGTTTCACCAGCGCTTTGATCCCCTGGTGGCGGCCGACCCCGCCGTCACCCGCAGTGCCGCTTACCAGGAGGCCCTGCTGCACCTGCTGTTGCTCGAGACCAGCTGCTTTCGCTACTGGGGCCAGGGCACCTGGACCGACCACGCCCGCGAGCTCTACCGCCGCGGGGAAGCGGCGCTGCGCAGCCCATGACCCATCCCGCGCAGCGGCTCACCAGGGCAGCACCTCGCCGTTGGCGTGCCAGAAGGTGCCGCTCGTCTCGAGGGTGAGGCCATCGATGCGCGCCAGCAGGCCCCGCACGGCCTCCTCTGGGGTGATGCCCTGGGGGTTGAAGTTGATCATGCGGGTGCGCACCAGCCCCGGATGCAGGATCGCCACGGCGATGCTGCGGGGTTTCAGGTCGATCGCCAGCGACCGCCCGGCCATGTTCAGAGCCACCTTCGACATCCGGTAGCCGAAGGAGCCGCCGGAGGTATTGTCGTCGATCGAGCCCATGCGGCTGGTCATCAGCACCAGCTTCGAGCCGGCCTGCAGGTGGGGCAGCAGCCCCTGGGTGAGCAGCAGGGGCGCCAGGGCATTCACCTCGAACTGGCGCCGGAGGCTCTGCGGCTCCAGGCTCTCCAGGCGGTTGTTCTCCAGCACGCCGGCGTTCAGGATCAGCGTGTGCAGGGTGGTGCCGGCCAGCCGGCCGGCCAGATCGCCGGGCGCCGCGGCGTGGCTCAGGTCGATGCCCGCCTCGATCCGCAGGCCTGCGGCCGCCAGGGCCTGGAGGTCCGGGGAGGCGGTGCGGCACACGGCGATCACCCGATCGCCCCGGGCCTGCAGCTGCCGGCAATACTCCAGGCCGATGCCCCGGTTGGCACCGGTGACCAGAACGGTGTTCAACGCAAGGGCGGGCAGGGAGATGCAGCGAATCCTGACGCGTTGGCGCCCAATCCGAGGGGCGCCGTTGCCAAGCTGCTGAAACTGCAGTGCCGTGTGCCATGGCTTGAGCCCAGGTCGCCGAGAGGCGCGTGCACGTGGTGCGCTGGCTGCTCACCACGGGCTGGCTGCTGATCATCGGCTCGCTGTTCTTCGATCCGTTCACCGCCCGCTTCACGGCGCCCGACCACCCCTGGAGTCCCCTGCGGCTGGGCGACAGCTGCATTGCCGTGCAGGGCCGCTGCCTGGTGGAGAGCCCCTACCCCCTTGGCACCACCCTGTTCTGGGGAGCCCTGGCGCCGGCGGCGATCTTCGTGCTGCTGGTGTTCGGCCATGAGCTCTGGCGCCGCATCTGCCCCCTCTCCTTCCTCTCCCAGATCCCCCGGGCCCTCGGGATCCAGCGGCAGGAGGGCCGTCGCAACCCCAAGACCGGCGAGGTGCGCCTGCAGCTCGCCAAGGTGCCGGCCGAGTCTTGGCTGGGGCGCCACTACTCCGCCCTGCAGTTCGGCTGGCTGTTCGTGGGGCTCTGCGGCCGCATCCTCCTCTTCAACGCCGACCGGCTGGTGCTGGCCGGGTGGTTGCTGTTCACGATCGCTGCGGCGATCGCCGTGGGCTGGCTCTATGGCGGCAAGGCCTGGTGCCAGTACTTCTGCCCGATGGCGCCGGTGCAGGCCATCTACTCCACCCCCGCCGGCCTGCTGGGCAGCCGGGCCCACCTCAGCGCCGGCCCGATCACCCAGTCGATGTGCCGGGTCACCACCGCATCCGGCGAGGAGCAGAGCGCCTGCGTGGCCTGCCAACAACCCTGCATCGACATCGACGCCGAGCGCCTCTACTGGGCCCGGCTGGAGACGCCCACCTTTGCCTTCGAGCGCTACGCCTACGTGGGCCTGGTGGTGGGCTACTTCGTCTACTACTACCTCTACGCCGGCAGCTGGGACTACTACTTCTCCGGCGCCTGGGCCCGCCAGAGCGACCAGCTGGCCCAGCTGTTCAGCCCGGGGCTCTATCTCTTCGGCCGCGCCATCGCCGTGCCGCGCCTGGTGGCCGTGCCCCTGGTGCTCGGGGTGTTCACCTGGCTGGGCTGGCTGGCCGGGCTGGCGATCGAGGCCGGCATGCGCCGCCGGGTGCGCCGGGCCGGCCAGGAGCTCCACACCCCCCTGATCCGCCATCGGGTGTTCGTGGCCAGCACCTTTCTGGTGTTCAACCTCTTCTTCCTGTTCGCCGGCCGCCCCCTGCTGCAGCTGGCACCGGCCTGGCTGCAATACCTCTTCGATGTGTCGGTGGTCGCCACCAGCACCCTCTGGCTGGTGCGCTCCTGGCATCGCAGCTCCGAGCTCTACAGCCGCGAGAACCTCGCGGAACGCTTCCGCCGCCAGCTCGAGCGCCTGGGGGTCGACGTGGGTCCCTATCTCGAAGGCCGCAGCCTGGGAGACCTCAACCCCGACGAGGTGTACGTGCTGGCGCGGGTGCTGCCCGGCTTTGGCGGCGAGCAGCGCCAGGAGGCCTACAAGGGGGTGGTGCGCGAGGCCCTGGCGGAGGGCTACGTGAATGCCTCCAGCAGCCTCGAAGTGCTGCGGCGGATGCGCCAGGAACTCACGATCTCCGACGACCAGCACCGCCAGCTCCTCGAGGAGCTCGGCGTGGAGGATCCCGAGCTGCTCGACCCCGACCGGCGCCGCAGCCTGGAGGATCAGGTGCGGCTCACGGGCTACCGCCGCTCCCTGGAGCGCCTGTTGCGGCTGCAGGGCCGCTTCGCCGCCGGTTCATCCGCCGAGGCCAGCCTCGGGGAGCTGCGGCTGCAGTATTCGATCAGCCCGGTGGAGGAGGCCCAGGCCCTGGGCACCCTGGCACCCGCTGAAGATTCCGCCCGCCGCGGCGAGCTGCTGCTGCAGCGCCTCGCCGAACTCACGGCCACCGCCCGCAACCTGACCCAGCCGGCGTTGCAGGCGCACCCCCAGCTGGTGGCCCTGCTGGCCGACCAGCTCCGCGAGCGCCAGGGCCTCAGCGCCCGGGCCGTGCTCGGCTGCCTGGCCACGGTCGGCACCGACCCCGGGGCCCAGCAAGCCCTGGCGGCCCGCCTGGCGACCCTGGTGCCCCAGCTGCTGCCTGATCTGCTCCGCCAGGACGGCTGGGCGCAGCGGTCGCCCCAGGTGTTGCTGGCCGAGCTCCTGCCTGCGCAGCCAGGAGCAGCTGGGGAGCTGGCTGACCCCGCCCCAGAGCCCGAGGCGCCGGAGGAGGTGCTGGCCCTGCTGGAGCCCCTCACCCATGACCCCCTGCCCCTGGTGGCTGTGACGGCCGTGGTGCTGATGACGGCTGTCGATCCCGCCCGAGGACGGTTGCTCAGCGACCGGTTGCAGGCGGCGGTTCAGCCCGCATGGGTGCGGCGCACGGCTCAGCAGCTGGCGGGCCTTGAGCACCCTCTGGCCTTGGCGGCATTGCCCGATCTGGAGAAGCGCCTTGTGCTGGCCACCAGCGATTTCTTCCGGGGCACCTGGGCCGACACCCTCGACGCCCTCGCGGATCAGGCCGAGATTCGCACGTTCGCCGATGGCGACCTGATCACGGAAGCCGGCGACACCTGTCGGGAGCTGCTGCTGCTGATCGAGGGCGCTGCCCGGGTGGAGCACGACAGCCCCAGCCAGCGGCCGGCGGAGCCGATGCGCCCCGGCCAGGTGCTCGACGAACTGGAGGTGCTCAGCCACAGCGCCTCGGAGAGCACGATCGTGGCTGAATCCACCGGCACCCGCGTGCTGGCGGTGCCGGTGGATTCCTTCGATGCCACCCTCGAGCGTGATCCGGAGTTTGCGCGCCGGGTGCTGGCGCTGGAATCGCGCCAGCTCCAGCGCCTCACCCGTCAGGCCTCCCGCGGGGCCTGACGGGCTGGGCTCACCTGCCCCTCAGTGGTGGGCGTAGTGCTGGCCGCGGTAGGTCAGCTCCCTGGTCTCTTCCGCCGCCTTGGGCTCGTCGTGGTGGGCATCCACATAGGCCACGCCCCGATAGGCCTTGGCCATCAGGAACTGGGCGTCATCGAGACGCTTGGCCTTGAGCATCTTGGTGCGGATCAGATCGAGAACGTTCATGACGGTCTCCACAGTGCCCGCGTCCCCGTTGCCTGGCGCGGATCGACCTGCGTCCACCCGGGGGTGGATCAACGTGCCCGTATTCAAGCGTTCGGTAGCGGTTGCTACAGCATGGGGGGCTTGAAAAGTTCCTGATTCTTTGCACTTGCCCTCGCTGCTGCCTCCCGCGGGCTGCTGTGGGCTGGTTTCAGGCCAGCAGGGCCCGGGCCTGGGCGGCGGCCGCCAGGCCGGCCTCGATCGCCCCCTCGAAATAGCCCGGCCAGCGGCTGGACGCCTCGGTGCCGGCCCACAGCACCCGCTCGTGGGGCTGCTGCCAGATCGGGCCGTAGCTGGTCCAGGCGCCGGGGGTGAGAAAGCTCGTGAAGGCGCCGCCGCTCCAGCTTTCCCGGTTCCAGTTGTGCAGCACCAGCTCCAGGGGCTCCGCGGCCTGGGGGCCCCACCAGGCCACCAGATCGGCGATCACCGCCTGGCGCTGCTCCCGCCCCGGCAGCTCTTGCCAGCGCGCCGCCCGCTCGCCGGCGATGAAGCCCGCCAGCACCCCTGGTCCGCCGGGGGGAGAGCTGTCGACCGTGAGCTCCAGGGTGGGCTGGTTGCCGATCCCCAGGCCGTTCAGCCCCTGCTCACGCCAGAACGGCTGCCGGTAGAGCGCCAGCACCTTCACCATCGCGCCCATCGGCGAGCGCTGCAGCAGGCCGCTCCACTGGGCGGGCAGAGGCGGGTCGTAGTGGATGGCCAGCCGCAGTGGCGGCGGAATCGCCACCACGGCCGCTCCGGCGTTCACCGCCGTGCCGTCAGCACAACCCACCAGCACCCCGCCTGGCTGCTGGCGGATCGTCACCACCGGCGTTCCCAGCTGGATGCAGGCCTGCAGCTCCGCCGCCAGTCGCTCGCCCACCTGGCCGATGCCCCCCTCCACCAGCCAGGCTTCCGGCGTCTCGTGCTGGGGCGCCACCGCCTGGGTCCAGGCCAGGTGCAGGATCGAGCTCTCATGCGGTTCAAAGCCCCCCGAGCCCCCAATGCGCGTGAGCCAGGCCAGGGGGTAGGCGGCCAGGGCGCTGCTGGAGAGCTGCTCCAGCCACTGGCTCACGGTGGTGCGGTCGAGCACAGCGGCGTCGGGGGTGCTCCAGGGGGTGAGGGCCGGCACCTGATCCACCAGGTGGCGGAAGCGCCGCTCCACCGCCTGCACCTCATCGATCGCCGCCTGCGGCAGGCCCAGCTCCTCCGGCTTGAAGAAGAGGAGGCTGGCCTCAAAGGCGTGCTCCATGCCGGCCCGGTGCGCCTGCCCGTTCCAGTGGAACACCCCCTCGCCGTCATAGAAGGTGGGGAACCGCCGCAGGCCGAACTCCGCCAGCAGCGCCTGCAGCCGGTGGTGCGTCGCCCCCACCCACTGGCCCCCCAGGTCGATCGGCAGGCCGCTCTGGCTGAGCTGCCGGTGCATGCGGCCGCCGCAGCGGGGCCGGGCCTCGAGTACCTGCACCGCCAGGCCCGCCCTGTGCAGCGCGCGCGCACAGATCAGGCCTGACAAGCCCGCGCCCACCACCACCACATCGGGGTGCGGCTGCTGCAGCGGGGCCGGTGGGTGGTCGTCGCTCATGCGGCGGGGGGGCGGGTGTTGGGCCTGAGGTAGCCCCAGGCGGAGCTGAGGGCCAGCAGCAGCGACGGCCAGAACAGCCACCAGCCCAGCTGATGCAGTCCGGCCGCCAGCTCGCCTGCGCCTGCCGCCCTGCCTAGGCCCAGCCCCCAGCCCTCGGGCCAGAGCAGCAGCAGCAGGCTGCCGAACTGCAGCACCGTCTTGGCCTTGCCCCCCAGGGAGGCCGGGCCGCCGCCGCTCGCCCCGCTGCGCCAGCCGGAAATCAGCAGTTCCCGGGCCAGCAGCAGCCACACCGCCCACAGGGGCAGCTGCTGGGGCCAGGCGGGCTGGGCCCCCAGCCAGAGCAGGGGAGCCGCGACCAGGATCTTGTCGGTGAGGGGATCGATGCGGGCGCCCCATTCCGAGCCGCCGCCTGCCCGGCGGGCGCACCAGCCGTCAGCCCAGTCGCTCAGCCCGCCCAGGAGCAGCAGCCACCAGGCCAGGGGCAGCTGCCCCGCCCCCAGGGCCAGGATCAGGGGCAGCCCCAGCACCGCCCGGGCGGCCGTGAGGCCGTCGGCCAGGCGCCGCAGCCTGCTGGGCGGGCGACTCATGGCAGGGGCCCCAGCTGGGCGTCGAGCCCGTGGGGTTCGCGATCGGCCTGGTCGCGGATGCCGAGCTCCTCCCGCCACTGCCGCACCGGTTTCTCCCAGCCCTCCTCCCACTTCACCGCCGCCAGGCACTGGGCCTGGCGGGCGATGGCGTGGCCATGGGCCACGGCGGCGCTGATGGCCGGGAAGCGCTCGGGTTGGAAGCGGAAGGCCGCCAGCTGCCCCGCGCTGGTGAGCAACACATAACCCGGAAAGCCGATCTGGGCACCCGTGATCGCCAGCACGCCGTTTTCGCCGCTGGCCTCGGTGCCGAAGCCCGCCACCACGTGGTGGATGTCGTGGGTGGTGGCGATCCGCTGGGTGAGCCAGCGCCCCTCGCTGCCCACATCGCGGGGACGGAAGAATTCCGGGTCGTAGCCCAGGGACAGGATCAGATCGGCATAGCGGCGGCCAAGGGTGCCGGGCGGCAGCTGGCGCAGGCTCTCGATATCCGGCTGCAGGGGCGGGTAGCGCTCCTCCAGCAGGCGGGCACCTTCGGGCGTCGCCTTGAAGCGCTCCACGCAGGCCGCGAGCATCGGGCTGTCGAGAAAGCTGTCGATCAGGTCGGCCACGCTGCTGAGCTCGCCCCCGCTGCGGCCGATCGCCGCCAGCAGCCGCAGGTTGTTGGCGGCGCGCAGCAGCTTCTGGAACCGGGCCATCGGCATCGTCACGGCTGCCCTCAGTCTGCTGGCCGTTCCGGTGGGCGGGCCAGCCCGGCAGCAGAATGGCCCCAGCCTTCTCCCCGCCCGTGGTGCAACAGCCCGTCTCCGCCGTGATGACCACCCCGGTGCTCAGCGTCTCGGCCGACAGCCCGTTGCAGGAGGCCGTGACGTTGATGAGCGAGCACCACATCAGCGGTCTGCCCGTCGTTGACGCCAGCGGCGCCCTAGTGGGGGAGCTGAGCGAGCAGGACCTGATGGTGCGGGAGAGCGGCTTCCAGCCCGGTCCCTACGTGATGCTGCTCGATGCGGTGATCTACCTGCGCAACCCCCTCAACTGGGACAAGGAAGTGCACCAGGTGCTGGGCAGCACCGTGGGAGATGTGATGAAGCGCCGCACCCACACCTGCGCCGCCGACCTGCTCCTGCCGGCCGCCGCGCGCCAGCTGCACGAGGGCGGCACCCAGCGCCTGTTCGTGCTCGATGCCAGCGGCCAGCTGGCCGGGGTGCTCACCCGCGGCGACGTGGTGCGGGCCCTGGCGGAGGCCGAGGGCTGAGCGCCCCCGGGCGCCCGGGCCCGCCGATCCCCCGCTTCCTGTCATGTCCACCGTTGCCGCCGATCCCCTGCCCTCCTGGCGACCGGGTGCCGTGAAGGAGGCCCTGCTGGCCTTCGTGGCGGCGGTGAGCAGCGAGGGCTCGGCCCAGTTCGTGCCGGAGTCGGAGCGGGTGGCCGTGTTCGACAACGACGGCACCCTCTGGCCGGAGCAGCCACTGCCCTTCCAGGCGGCCTTCGCCTTCGCCGAGCTCCAGGGGGCGGTGCAGCGCCAGCCGGAGCTGGCCAGCGACCCGATGGTGCAGGCGGCCCTGGCGGGCGACATCGGTGCCCTGCTGGCGGGCGACCACTTCGAGGGGCTGCTGCGGGTGATCGCCGTGAGCCACGCCGGCATGACCACCGAGGCGTTCGCGGCAGCGGTGGAGGCCTGGCTGGGCTCAGCCCGCCATCCCCAGCTGCAGCGCCCCTATGACGCCCTCACCTATGCGCCGATGCAGGAGGTGCTGGCGCTGCTGCGGGCCCATCACTTCCGCAGCTTCATCGTGTCGGGTGGCGGTGCCGACTTCATGCGCGTGTGGGTGGAACGGGTGTATGGCATCCCACCGGAGCGGGTGGTGGGCTCCACCGGCCGCACCCACTTCGCGCTGCGCGACGGCGCGCCGGTGCTGGTGAAGTCGCTCGACACCCTGTTCGTGAACGACGGCGCCGGCAAGCCGGCGGGCATCCACCAGTGCATCGGCCGCCGCCCGCTGATGGCCTTCGGCAACAGCGACGGCGACCTGGCGATGCTGCAGTACACCACCATCCAGAATCCGCGCCCCAGCTTCGGGTTGATCGTGCACCACACCGACGGCGAGCGGGAATTCGCCTACGACGCCGAAACCAGGAGCACCGGCCGGCTGGTGGAGGCCCTGCGCCAGTCCCCCGAGCGCGGCTGGCACGTGGTGGACATGGCCCGCGACTGGACGACGGTGTTTGCCTAGGCGGCCAGCACCGCCCCATCGGCGAGCAGCCACTGGCGCTCGTGGCGGGGCAGGGGCATGCCGCCGGTGAGGGCGCCGAAGGCCGGCAGGGCCAGGCGCTCGCTGCGCGGGCAGTAGCTGAAACAGCTCAGGCGCAGCCGGTCACCCTGGCCCCCCAGCAGGGCCACCGGGTGCAGGTGGCCGCAGAGGTTGAGCCGGCCGGTGCGGGGCTCGGGCTCGTGGCTGAGCCACCACGGCCCCAGGGCCTGACTGGGCTCCTGGGCCAGCCCGGCGATCCAGCTCCCCCGCTCGTGGTTGCCGCCGATCAGCCGCAGGGGACAGCCGAGCAGCTCCGGCAGGGCGGCAAGCTTGGCCCGCAGCTCGCCCGTGAGGCCGAGGCGGCTGTGGATCAGGTCGCCAAGCACCACCACCTGCTCGGGCTCCCAGGCGTCCGCCAGCGCCAGCAGGGCGTTGAGGGTGGAGCCATCACCGTCGGAGGGGAGGGGAATCCCCTGGGCCTGGAAACTCTCCGCCTTGCCCAGGTGCAGGTCGGCCAGCAGCAGCACCCGCCGCTGGGGATCCCATACGGCCCGCTGCGCCAGCAGCTGCAGTCGCTCACCGCCCCAGAGGAACGGTGCCGTGGCCATGGCCTTCATCGCTCCGCGCTTCCCAACGGCTCAGCGCCCGCCCATCGCCCGCTGGTAGGCCGGGCTGGCCTGGGCGCTGGCAATCGCCGCCCGCACCCCAGGCCAGGGCTCCAGGTCGATCTGCGGGAAGAAGATCGGCAGGTAAGCGAGGTAGGCCTGCACGGCGCAGTCGGCCGCCCCCCACTGGTCACCCACCAGCGGCCGGCCGCCGGCGAGAAGGCCATCGAGCACCCCCATCAGCCGCGGGAACTCCCGTTCGCGGTTGCTGGGCACGAACAGGGCCACGGCCAGGGTGGCGTTGGCAAACAGCAGCCACTGGGCCACCTTGGCCCGCCGCACCGCCGCCTGCTCCGGCGGGCCGCTGAATTCGCCCCCGTCGTGTTCGGCCAGGTGCAGCAGGATCGCCCCGCTCTCGAACAGCCGCAGCGGTCCGCCGGCCGGATCGACAAAGCGGTCGTCCTCCAGGGCCGGCAGCTTGGCGAAGGGGTTGATTGCCGTGAAGGCCGGCTCCCGGTGCTCGCCCGCCTCCATGTCGAGCTGGCGCCAGCCGTAGGCGATGCCCTTCTCCTCCAGGTACCAGCGCGGCATCGAAGCGCGGGTGCGGGCGCCGCCGTAGAGGGTGAGGGCCATGCGGGAGCTGGGGCAGGGCAGAACAGAATCCCAGCCTATGGAGCGACCGGCGGGCTCCGGCGGGGCCTTTGATCCATGGCAAGGTGTTGCTGTGGCCTTGTGATGGCGTTGTGCGATGGAGAGCACTCCCGCGGCCTCTCCCGCCCCGGATTCCCTGGGCGATCCGGCCACAGGCAGCCAGGCCTGCCTGCTCAAGCTGGCCCCCTTTCTGCTCGGCCGCTCCCGCCGGGGTGTGGTGGGCAGCAGCCGCTATGCCGAGCGCCTGCGCGAGGCGGTGCGCAGCGCCGCCAGCGACCCCCTGGCACGGCCCGTGCTGATCAGCGGTGAACCCGGCCTGGAGAAGGACAACCTCGCCGCCCTGATCCATTTCGGCAGTCCCCAGCGCCGGCGGCTGATGGCCCGCGTCGATGCCGCCACCCTCGGCGCGGACGGTGCCCAGTTGTTCGGCAGTGCCTCCAGCCGCGGGGCCGGGTCGTTGCTGGCCTGCCTGGGGGATGGTGCCCTGCTGATCGACAACCTCGACCGGGCCGATCCGGTCCTGCTGCCCCAGCTGCTGGAGCTGGCCCGCAGCGGTTGCTGGCAGGCTCCCGGCCCCGACAGCCCCGAGCGGCAGTTCTGCGGCCGGCTGTTCTTCACCACCGAGACCGCCCTGCCCCAGGCCGACCGCTGCTGCAGCCTGATCCGTGTGCCGCCCCTGCGGGTGCGCCGCCAGGACCTGGGGGAGTGGCTGCGCTACGGCGTGCGCCAGCAGGCCCGCCGCCTGGGCTGGCGGTGCCCCCCCGCCGTGAGTGAGGCCGTGGTGAAGCGGCTGCAGAGCCACGACTTCCCCGGCAACATCCGCGAGCTCAACGGCGTGGTGGAGCGGGCCCTGCGCCAGGCTGCCAGCACGCAGCCGGCCCAGCTCCCGGACGACGTGTTCTGGACCGGCAGCCGGGCCAGCCGTCTGCGCTTCGATCTCTTCCGCTGGCGGCCTCGCCTGCGGGACTGGCTGCGCTCCCCCCAGCTCTGGAACCTGCTGCTCTTCGGCCTGGTGAGCTGGCTCTTCGTGCTGGTGAACCTCTGGTTGTGGCTCGGTCCCCAGGACCGGGCCCACAACGGCGCCCTCAATCTCTTCTGGGCCTGGTGGTGGCCCCTGATCCTGCTGGCCTATCCCCTGGTGGGCCGGCTCTGGTGCGCCGTCTGCCCCTTCATGGTGTGGGGCACGATCAGCCAGCGCCTGGCAGTGGCCCTGGGCTGGCGGCCGCGCAGCTGGCCCAGGGGAGAGAGCGACCGCTGGGCGGCCCCGCTGCTGGCTGGCGGCTTTGCAGCGATCCTGCTCTGGGAGGAGGTGTGGAATCTCGAGAACACGGCCTGGTTGAGCAGTTGCCTGCTGCTGCTGATCACGGCCGGGGCAGTGGTGGGCTCGCTGCTGTTCGAGAAGCGCTTCTGGTGCCGCTATCTCTGCCCGGTGGGGGGCATGAACGGCCTGTTCGCCAAGCTCTCGATCCTCGAGCTGCGGGCCCAGGCCGGCACCTGCAGCGGCAGCTGCAGCAGCTACGGCTGCTTCAAGGGAGGTGCTGCCGATGGGGAGGGGCTGGCGACCGCCGGCTGCCCCCTCGGCACCCACCCGGCCCACCTGGCCGACAACCGCAACTGCGTGCTCTGCTTCACCTGCGCAGCGGCCTGCCCCCACCGCTCCGTGCAGCTGCGGCTGCGGCCGCCGGCTGCCGACCTGCAGCGGGAGATGGAGGCCCCGGCCGCGGAGGCGGGGCTGCTGCTGGTGCTGGCCGGCGGCATCTGCCTGCACCAGTGGCAGCGGCTGCTGGGCTGGCTGCCCCTGGCCCCTGCCAGCCTGCAGGCCGGGCCCCTGCTGCCGCGGCTGGCCTTCGCCGCCCTGGCCCTGGCCCTCCCCTCCCTCCTCTGGCTGCCCCTGGCCCTGGGGCGGCGTCAGGCCCGATCGCTGCTCTACGGGCTGCTGCCCCTGCTCTGGGCCCTGCTGCTGGCCCGGCACCTGCCCCTGGGGATGACGGAAGCGGGCCGCCTGTTGCCGGTGAGCCTGGCTCCGCTGCTGTCCATCGGGCCCGCTGCCGCCCTGCCGCCTCTGCCGGCCTGGTGTGCCGACGCCCACGTGGTGGGGTTCTGCCAGAGCGCGGCTGTGCTCGTGGGGCTGGCGGGATCGGCCGTGCTGCTGCGGCGCCTCCTGGCCGGTGCCGCCTGGCAGCTGGCCGCCCTCGGGCTGGCCGTGCTGCTGGCGGCCGGAGGCCGCTGGCTCGTCGCCAGCTGAGGGCAGGGCGCGGCGGCGATACTGAGCCGGCGTACACGGCTCCCCTCCATGACCATCGCCCTGCTGATTGCCCTGGCCGGCTCCCTCGGGCTGATGGCCGTGATCGTGAAGCGCCTCGACGGCCAGGCCTGAGGCTGGAGCCGGCCGGCCGGCCGCTCCCCCTGGATGATCTCAGCGGTTCATCACCTGGTTGCCGCCCTCCTGCTTGGCCAGGCGCAGGTTGCGGTCCGCCTGGGCCAGCAGTTTGTCGAGGCTCCAGCCCGCGGGGCCACTGCTGCAGGCCACGCCCATCGACAGGGTGAGGTGCAGGGGGTGTCCCGGCTCCGCTTCCCAGCTGCGTTCCGCCACGGCGGTGCAGAGGTCGCGGAAGCGATCCACCTGGGCGGTGCCCCCCCGCAGGCAGATCGCGAACTGATCGCCGGCCAGCCGGGCCACCCATTCCCCTTCCCCAAGCCGCTGGCGCAGCAGCTCGCTCACCTCCCGGAGCACCCGGTCGCCACCGTCATACCCATGGCGGCCATTCACTGACTTGAAGTGGTCGAGGCCGGCAATGGCCAGCAGCACCGCCTCTCCCTGGGCCTGCTGCTCGGCCAACCACGGCTCCACCTCCTCCAACCAGGCCTCCCGGTTGAGCAGGCCGGTGATGCGGTCGATCCGGGCCAGCCCCACCAGGCGGGTCACCAGTCGGCGCCGCATCACCACCACCAGGGCGGTGTTGGTGAGCAGCAGGAGCACCATGCCCGTGGCCACCGTGAGCCCCCCGCGACTGAGGGCCTGCCGCAGGCTCGGGCCCAGATCGATGCGCAGCAGGAGCAAGCCCCCCTGCTCCAGGCCGGGCCGATCCCCAAAGACCAGTGGCGTTCCTGTGATCGCGATCAGGCGATCGCCGCCCAGGGGGCGCCAGGGGCCGGTGATCCAGCTCATCGGCTGCCGGCAGCGGGGATGCTGCCGCCAGCTGTGCCTGCTGGGCAGGCAGGGCCAGATGCCATCCCATACCGCATCGCTCACCGGATCGAGGTCTGCTCGGGCCATCGGGGCGCCGATCAGGGCCCCATCGTTGGCGGCGATCACCCGGCCGCTCTGGCTCACCAGCAGCACCAGCTGGATGTAACCGGCTGCTGCTGTGATCTGCAGCTGGCGCTGCACCTGGGCCAGCGACTGGCCACTGGTGATCAGCTCGAGCAGGTCGCGCTCGGTGCGCTGGGCCTGCAGGCGGATCTGCTGAAGGGTGCTCTGGCGCTCCACCAGCGCCACCACCGCCGCGAGTACCAGGGTGGCCATGGCGGTGCCGATCAGGGTGAGGCGGCGCAATTCCGCGTCGACGCGCCGCTGCAGCCGGGGCTCCCGCGTCATGGCGCGGGCTGTTGCAGGGCGGCCTGCACCGGCGCGGCATCCACCGCTGGACGCACCCCGCCCGCTGGACTGACCCCCAGCTCCTGCAGGGCCCCCTGTACCCGGCGCAGGTTGCGCTCCACGGCCCCGCCGGCCTGGAGCAGTTCGAGCTGCTGCGGCAGGTCGAAGTAGCGCAGCCCGCGCTCCGCCTCCCGAAATGCCGCCGGGCTGATGCCCTCCCGCCGGGCCATCCGGCTCACGCTGGCGTCGGGATGGGTGCGGGCGTGGCGCTGGGCCCGTTCCCACACCCGCACCAGGGCGTTCACCCGCTGGGGATGCTGCTGCAGGAACTGGCGATCCACCACCAGCAGGTCGAGGATCTCGCCCGGGGTTTCCCGGCTATCGAACAGTGTGCGGCTGTGACCGGCCGCCCGGATCGCCTCGCTGAACGGGGGATAGGTGGCAGCCGCCACCACTTCTCCCTTCGCCAGGGCTGGCTCCATGCGCTCCAGGGGCACGTGCTGGGTCTGCACGTCGCTGAGGCGCAGCCCGTGGCGCTCCAGGGCCAGGTGCAGGATGAAGGGGCCCAGGGTGGAGAAGGTCACCGCCACCCGGCGTCCCTTCAGCGCCGCGATTGAGGGCACGCTGTTGTGCACGGCCAGCTGGTCACCGCCCTCGGAGGCATCGAGCACCAGCACCACCACCGGGCAGCCCTCGGGAACGCGGTTGCAGAGATCGATCACCTCCGCCGCACTGAGCTGGGCCACCTGGAACTTGCCGCGGGCGAAGGCGTTGATCACCGCCTGGGGATCCGGCAACTGAATCGAGCGGATCGCCAGCCCCTCCGGCCGGTCGAGACCACTGTTCTCAGCCAGATAAAAGTATTCATAAGCGGGCCAGCCGGAGACGGGCACCTGCAGCTGCGGCGGTTCGCCGATGCAGCCCGCCAGGAGCTGCAGGCCGCCGAGCAGGGCGGCTGTGGCCAGCGCCCCCCGCCGCCTCATGCGCCTCATGCGCCGCCCTCCGGCGTGCAGCGGCTGAACTGGCCGCCACCGGCCGCCTTGGCCCGGTACATCGCCTGGTCGGCGGCGCGCAGCAGGGCATCGGCGCTGCGCCCCTGGTCGGGGAAGCGGGCGATGCCGATGCTGGCGGAGACCTGCACCGTGCTCTCCTTCAGCACGAAAGGCGCGCTCAGTTCCTACTGCAGTTTTCTGGCGAGGGCATCGAGCTCCTGGGGCGGTCCGGCCTGGGGAATGAGGATCACGAACTCATCGCCCCCTTGCCGGCACACCATGTCGCTTTGGCGGGTGCAGCTGCGCAGCCGCTCCGCCACCTGCAGCAGCAGGGCGTCGCCGGCTGCATGGCCCAGCTGGTCGTTGACCGGCTTGAAGCCGTCGAGATCGATGTAGAGCAGGGCCAGGGGTGAGCTCTGGCGCTGGCCGAGGGCCACCTCCCGCTCCAGCTGCTCCATCAGCAGGGAGCGGTTGGCCAGGCCGGTAAGGGTGTCGTGCAGGGCCTGGTAGCGGATCGCCTCCTCGGCGGCATGGCGATCGGTGATGTCCTGCAGCATCCCCACGTAGAAGCGGGTGCGCAGCTGGGCATCGCGCACGCTGGAGATCGCCAGATGGTGGCGGCGGATTTCGCCGCTGCGCACCCGGTTCCAGAGGTCCCCTTCCCAGAACCCCCGGCTTTCCAGCGTGTCCCACATCGACTTGTAGAAGCCCAGTTCGTGGCGGCCCGACTTGAGCAGGTTGGAGCGCTGGCCCACGATTTCATTCACCCGGTAGCCCGTGAGCTGGGTGAAGGCGTTGTTGGCCGTGAGGATGTAGCCCTCGGGGTTGGTGACGAGGATCGCCAGGCTGCTGGCTTCGAACACGGTGCTGGAGAGGGCCCGTTCCTCGGCGGCCTTTTCACTCTCCGCCAGCGCCCGGCGGGCGGCCTGGAGATTGTCGACGAACTGCCGCGCGAGCAGGCTCAGCACACTGCTGAGGGCCACGCCGCTGGTGAGCGTCAGCCACACGCTGGGATCGAGGCCGCTGGCGTGCCCGAGATGGGCGGCGAGCTCCAGCACGATCCGCCAGCGCCGCCCTCCCCAGGTGATCTCCCGCACGATGGTGTTGGGCCCCGTGGGAATGGCAGCCTCTGTCGGGCTCGGGTTCCCGGCCGCACTGTCGAACAGCCGGGTGGGTGCCTGACCGGCGCTGGCATCCAGCACCACGATGCGGGAGCCCGGCAGCTCGGGGTTGGTGATGGGCCGCAGGGCGGCCTGGATCAGGTCGCGGGTGCGAATCGGCGAATAGGCCCAGCCCAGGAGCTGGCTCCAGCGCTCATCCCCTGTCTGGATCGGTGTGTTGTTCCGATAGATCGGCAGGTAGAGAAGCATCCCGGGCTGGGAATCTTGCCTGGTTTCCTGCAACAGGGTCACGGGTCCGGAGAGGGCCGGTTCGTTGTTGGTGGCAGCCCGCTGCATCGCCTCGCGCCGCACCGGTTCGGAGTACATGTCGAAGCCGAAGGCGCGTCGGTTGCGCCAGCTGTTGGGCTCGAGGAACTCGATGGCGGTGTAGCGCGGGCGTGGTCCTGGCGGGGTGACGCGGAAATTGGCCAGCCCTTCAGCCCGCACACGCCGCTCAAAGGCCGGAAGTTCGCTGGGGGTGAGCATCCGGCTGAAGCCCACGCCGGTGATCTCATCGAGCGTCGGATTTTCCGAGGCCACGATGCGGTAAAACTCGGCGAACTCTTCGCGGCTCACCGATTCCGAGGCGCGAAACAGGCCCACCACGCTGGAGAGCACCGCCTGATCGATGCGCAACTTGGCGGTGATCGCCTCGGCCACATTGCTCACCAGGCTTTGCCGGAGCTGAAGATGCCTGGCGCGGTTCAGGCTGCGCATCTGCTCGCCGGCCACCGCGGTGACCAGCAGGCCTCCCAGCAGGATGACCGCCGGCAGGGCGCTGAGGCGCAACGGAGTGGGCTGGCCCGAGGCCAGGGGCCTCCCCAGGGCTGTGGCCATTGCCTGAATGACTGGGCTGCTGGCCGGATCGGCTGGCATCGCGCCCGCTCTCGCGAATGGCCCTGACCTTTCTTAGCAGCTTTTCCCGCCCCTGCCTTCCAGACGGGTGGCCTCGGCAATCAGCCGTTGCACCCGCTCCAGCACTGACTCGTTGCTCATGCGGTTGTTGAGGCGCTCCACCAGCAGGGGAAAGGCAAGGGGGCCTGGACGAGGCGTGGTTTCCAGCAGCCAGCGACTGGCCGCGAGCCGCTCCAGGGCGGCCTGCAGCCGCGGCAGCTCCAGCTGCTCCTCGATCACTTCCCGCCGGGCCTGCTCCAGCAGCAGATGATCCGGCTCGTGCTTCTGGAACACATCGAACAGCAGCGCTGCGCTGATCTGCAGCTGGCCGCCGCTCTTGCTCTGCCCCGGCATCGCCTGGGTGATCAGGCCGCTCACCTGGCCAATGGCCCGGAAGCGGCGGCGGCAGAGCTCCGAGAGGTTCACCGCCTGCTCCAGGTCGTCGGCCAGATCGGTGCAGTCGAGCAGGTCGTCGCCATGGAGCTCAAGCAGCTCCTCGAAGGGGTAACCCCGGGGGGCCAGCAACTCGAAGCCGTAGTCGTTCACCGACACGGTGATCGTGCTGGGCCGGTGGCGGGCCAAGCGCCAGGCCCAGAGGAAGCCGATGCCCTCGTGCACGAAGCGCCCCTCGAAGGGGAAGGCGTACAGGTGGCTGCCCTCGCGGCTGCGGCACAGCTCCACCAGAAACTCCTCCTGGCGGGGGAGGCGCGAGAGGTCGGCCTGACGGCGCAACAGGGGCTCGAGGGCGCGCAGCTCGGGGGTGTCGAGGGCCCTGGCGCCATCGCCATGGCCATCGCTGTCGCCATCCAGGTCGAGATCGGGTTCGCCGCCCAGGGCCCGGGCGCAGCGGTCCACCTCCTGGCGCAGGTGCTGGCTGAGCAGGTCGGAGAGGGCCATCTGGCCGCCGGCCCAGGCGGGCACCGCCGAGCTTTTCTTTGCGGTGGCCTTCACCTGGGCCGTCATCTCCCGCAGCCGCACGAATTCCAGCTGGCGGCCGGCGAAGAAGAACACATCGCCGGGCTTGAGCCGGCCGATGAAGGCCTCCTCCACGTGTCCGATCACGGCGCCGCGCACGAAGCGCACCGTCACCGCGCGGTCGGCCGTGATCGTGCCGATGTTGAAACGGTGCAGGCGGGCAATCGCCTTGTCGAGCACCCGGTAGCGGTAGGGGCTGCCATCGGTCGCCGGTTCGTCGCTGAGTGCGCCGTCGGGAGCGATCCGGCAGCGCACGAGCTTGCGGTAGCGGGGGTAGGCGGCCAGGCACTGGCCGCCGTGCTCGAGGAAATCCAGGCACCATTGCCACTGCTGCGCGCTCAGCGTGCGGAAGCTCCAGGCGCTGCGCACAGCCAGCAGCGCGCTGTCGGGCTCGAAACCCGGTCCGCAGGCCAGGGTGGTGAGGTGCTGCAGCAGCACATCGAGGGCCAGCTGGGGCGGGCGGCGCGTTTCCACCAGTCCCTCCGCCAGGCCCCGGCGCATGGCGCTCACCTCCAGCAGCTCCAGGGCGTTGGTGGGCATGAACAGCACCTGGGAGGTGCCGCCGGGGCAGTGGGCGCTGCGGCCGGCCCGCTGCAGCAACCGCGCCAGGTTCTTGGCGGAGCCGATCTGCACCACCCGCTCCACCGGTTGGAAATCCACCCCCAGATCCAGGGAGCTGGTGCACACCACCCAGCGCAGGGCCCCCGCCTTCACGCCGGCCTCGATCGCCTCGCGTTCGGCCCGGTCGATGGAGCTGTGGTGCAACGCCAGGGACCCCTCCATCTCCGGGCAGGCGAAGCGCAGGCACTGGTGCCAGCGCTCGGCCTGGTTGCGGGTGTTGGTGAACATCAGGGTGGAGACGGCCGGATCCAGCCCCGCCACCAGCTCCTCGTACATCCGCAGGCCCAGGTGGCCGCCCCAGGGGAAGCCGTCGATCGAGTCGGGCAGCAGCGAGCGGATCGCCGTGGCCCGCTGGATGGGGGCGGTGATGATGCGGGGTGCGCCGGCAGCGACGCCCACCGCCGCCCGGGCCGCCTCCTCCAGGTTGCCGATGGTGGCGCTGATCGCCCAGGTGCGCAGGCCTGGCCGCAGCGCCCGCAGCCAGCTCAGGCAGAGCTCAGCCTGCACGCCTCGCTTGCTGCCCATCAGCTCGTGCCACTCGTCGAGCACCACCGCCTGCAGCGCGCCGAAGAGCTCGGGTGCCTTGGCATTGGCCAGCAGCACGCTCAGCGACTCGGGCGTGGTGATCAGGATCTGGGGCGGGGTGCGCAGCTGCTTGCCGCGCTCATGGCTGCTGGTGTCGCCGTTGCGGATCCCCAGGCGCAGGGGCCAGCCCATGGCCTCGATCGGCGCCTGGATCGCCAGGGCCAGGTCACGGCTGAGGGCTCGCAGGGGGGTGAGGTAGAGCAAGCGCAGGCCCTTGGGCGCGGTGCCTGGTTGCTTCGCGCTCCAGCTGGCTTCGTCCAGCATCTCGGCGATCGGACCCATCACGGCGGCGTAGGACTTGCCGGAGCCGGTGGGCACCTGGATCAGGCCGCTCTCGCCGGCCAGATAGGCCTGCCACGCCTGGCGCTGGAACGGCATCGGCGTCCAACCCTGCCGGGCGAACCAGGCTTCGATGGGGGCGAGCAGGTTGGCGGAGAGATCGGGGTCCCTGGCCTGCCCCACAGCGATCTCCCATTCGCTGTTCGAATCTAGCAACGTTGCTACTGTTGGTGCAGTTAAATGGGAGTCGGGAGATGACCACCACGATCAGTAGCCGGGAGTTCAACCAGGACGCTGCCGGTGCCAAGCGCGCTGCCCTGGACGGTCCGGTGTTCATCACTGACCGCGGTCGGCCGGCCCACGTGCTGCTCTCGATCGACGATTACCGCCGCCTCAGCGGGGAACAGCGTTCGCTGGTGGACCTGTTGGCCATGGCCGACGACGTGGAGTTCACCATTCCCTCCAGCCGCGAGCTGGCCCAGCCCGCCGAGCTCGATTGATCCGGCATGTTTCTGCTCGACACCAACGTGGTTTCAGAGCTGCGCCGGGCTGGGAGTGGTCGCGCTGATCCGGGCGTGGTGGCGTGGGCCGAGCAGGCCGATCCCGCGGCTTTGTTCCTTTCGGTGGTGTCGCTTCACGAGCTGGAGTTGGGCGTACGCCTGGAGCAACACCGCGACCCGCGCCAGGGCCAGCTGCTACGCCAATGGCTGGATCAACAGGTGGTGCCCGCTTTTGCCGGGCGCATCCTGCCGGTGGATGAGGCCGTGGCGCGCTGCAGTGCTGCACTGCACGTGCCCGATCCCCGCCCGCTGCGTGATGGTCTGATCGCAGCCACGGCTCTGGTGCATGCAATGGTGGTGGTGACTCGCAACGTGGGCGACTTCCTGCCAACGGGTGTGGATGTGCTCAATCCCTGGCGTGATTTGCTCAGATAAACTTGTTGACGACATCTTCGAGGGAGTCAATTGCCGACTATTTGTAGCTCTTGGCTTTCATCCTGATGAAGTTCGATTAGCTTGCTCAGTCTAGCCCTTCTTTAGGTCGCTACTCGGCATTAGTGTAAGCAGTCTTTATATCACGTCTAGAGTCTGATGAGCATTGGTCAATGAAGGGGGTTCGTGAGGGAGAGTAATTGCTAATCAAGGGTATTATCGTAATGTCAGTTTCGCTATCTAACGCTTGCCATCACCTGGCCGCAGAGAACTGCTGGTTCAGGCACTCGCTGGGCTTCGGGGAATTGAAGGGGGCTGGTCAGGTGCTTGGTCGTGTTAGCCAATTTTCCGCTGTCTTCACAGATGACCTAGCTAGAGGCCCAATATGTTTCGGGTTTAGCTGTGTAGTCCCAGCAGGTTGTTCAGCTGCCAAGGGGGTGTGAGGTCGCCATGGTCCGGGTGTCACCGCCGATCCACTGACCTCACCCCCCATGCATACCCACCCGAACGCCCGGCTGATACCACTCAGCCGGGAACGACTGCTGCGTCAACACATTGATGGTGGTGAGCCGCTCAAGGCCCTTTCCGCCCAGGTGTGCATCAGCTTCCGCACCGCCTACAAGTGGCCCGCTCGTTACCGCTCTGGTGGTCACACCTCACTGGCAGATCGAGTGTCCGCCGCACCCAGCGGCGAACGCTCGATCCGCAGCAACTGCAGCACGCAGTGGATCTCCGGCACCAGCGCTGCACCTTCAGGAGGATCGCCAAGTCCCTTGGGGCTCCCCTGTCTACCGTGGGACGGGTGATGAAGGCGCTGGGCCTTGGCCGCCTGCGAAACCTGGACCCCAAGGTTCCGGTGCAGCGGTACCAGTGGGAGAAGCCGGGCGACATGTTCCATGTGGACACCAAGCAACTGGCTCGGTTCGAGCGAGTTGGCCACCGGATCACCGGCGACCGCCGTCGGGGCTGTCCCGTGGCGCTGGCTACAAGAAGGTCCGCGTGGCGATCGATGACGCCACGCGGCTGGCGTACGTGGAGGTGCTGCCCGACGAGCAGAAGGCCACCACGGTCGGCATCCTGGCCCGGGCTGTGGGATGGTTCAGCGCACAGGGCATCACCTGCCGCCGTGTCCTCTCCGATCACGGCTCGTCCTACCGCTCTGGGGAATGGCGAAAGGCCTGCAGCGCCTTGGATCTCAAGCCCATCTGCACCAGGCTCTACACGCCCAGAACCAACGGCAAGGCCGAGCGATTCATCAAGACCCTGCTGGGCGAATGGGCCTACGCCATGCCGTTCCAGACCTCAGAGGAACGCAACCGC
>VGPU01000030.1 GCA_016882525.1 Cyanobacteria bacterium M_surface_10_m2_119
TCAGGTCGCCGCCGGGGGCGATGTCGTGGGCCAGCCAGGTGTCGAGCATGGCGATCAGGTCGCGCGGGTCGTGGCGGCGGTAGTGGGGCAGCCACTGCTGCTCCACGTGCTGCTCGATCGGCTCGGAGACCGTGCGGAAGAAGGGCTGGCTGGCGGCCCAGCTGGCGTAGATCAGGGCGTAGGTGCGCAGCCCCTGCTCCGGGTCGGCAGCGAAGCCGCTGCCGGTCCAGTGGCGGTCGGCGGTGAGGGCCTGGCGCAGGCTCAGGCAGAACAGGCGGTTGTGGGGGGAGGTGCGCGCCGTGCCGCACACGCAGCAGATGCGCTCCACCAGCTGCGGATGCTCCACGGCCCACTGGTAGGCCTGCTGGGCCCCCATCGACCAGCCGTAGATCAGCGGCAGGCGCTCCACGCCGAACACCTCCTGCAGCAGGCGGCGCTGGGCGGCGACGTTGTCGCGGTGCTGCACCACCCAGCCCTGCTCTGCCAGCCCCATGGCGCTGTTGCTGGGGCTGCTGGAGGCCCCGTTGCCGAACTGGCCGGCGATCACGATGCACCAGCGCCCGGGATCAAGCACCGGCCCGGCCAGCCAGGCCAGATCCTCGGGGCGGGCGCCGTAGGAGGTGGGCACCAGGATCAGGTTGGAGCGATCGGCGCTGAGTTCACCGAGCTGCAGATAGCTGATCTGGGCGTCGGCGATGGTGTGGCCGCAGGCCAGGGGCCAGTCGCCGAGGGGGTGGTGGCGCCGTTCGCCGGGGAGGGCGCTGGTCGCGGGGGCCGCGGTTGTTGGGGCACTCATGCGGGCTGAGGGCCGTTGGCGGGCAGGGCCAGGGCCGGCAGGTTGGCCAGCAGCTGGCGGTGCACGGCCAGGTAGCCGGGATCAATGTGCCGCAGGTGGGGGGCCAGGTGCCTGTGGGCTGCCGGCAGGGCGTGGAAGGGGATCGAGGCGACGAGGTGGTGCTCGGCGTGGAACGGCATGTTCCACATCAGCCAGCGCACCGGCCAGAGGGTGAGGGTGGTGCGGGTGTTGGTGGTGCCGTCGGTGGAGAAGCTGCAGCCGCTGTGCTCGGCCAGCAGCACGAAGCGCAGAAAGGGCTGGCCCACCGCCAGGGGCAACAGCCAGAACCAGAACAGAAAGCCGTTGCCCCCGACCAGCGACGCCGCCGCCAGGGCCAGATACACCCCCACCTGCAGCCAGGCCGAGCGGCGCACGGCGGAGATCACCTCGGCATTGAGGTAAGGCACCGCTGAGAGGTCACCCCATAGCAGGCGAGCGAAGCTGGCCAACTTGCCGCTCCACCAGTGCCAGCCGCTGATCTCCAGCAGGTAGGCCGCCGTGGTGGTGGGCACTGGGTCGTCGAGCTCCGGATCCAGCCCCGGCTGGTGGGTGTAGCGGTGGTGCCACTGGTGATAGCGCCGGTAGGCGGTGGCGTTGTAGAAGCTCAGCAGCCCCAGCAGCCAGGCGGCGCCGTCGTTGAGCGCCCGCGTGCGGAACGCCGTGCGGTGGCTGCATTCGTGCAGGCCGGCGAAGCTGGTGGCCAGGCCCAGGCCGCACACCACCAGACCCGCCAGGCGCAGCGGCAGCGGCCAGCCCTGGTGCCCCCAGGCCAGTCCACCGGCGGCGATGGTGAGCAGGTGGCTGGCCAGGCGTATCCAGGCGGGGCCATCGCGCAGTTGGTTGAGGGCCGCCAGCTCAGCGCGCGGAATCAGGCCGGAGCGCGGCGGCACGGGGGTTGCCGGCAGGGGTGTGGCGGGTGTGGCGGAGGCGTCCACGGACGGCAGCGGGGTGGTCCATCCCACCAGCTGCCCCCACCCGTCTTCGGTAGGGGATGTGACCATCTGCGGCGACCAGGCCGGGCCCGCGGCGCTGGAGGCTGCCTAGATTGCCGCCGTCCGCGCCTGCCGTTGATGGTGCCTGGCGATTCGCGAGCCGATGCCCACCCTGGGCGTTCCGAGGGCCTGACCCCGAGCCCTGATCCCCGCCGGCAGGCGTTGGTGGAATCGCTGCGCAGCCGTTTCCTCAGCGCCGATGAGCGCGGGGATGCGGAGGCCAAGCAGGCGCTGTTCAAGGAGGCCGTGTACCTGGGCATCCAGCCGGATGAGTTCACCCGCGGCGGCTGACCTTGCCCGCTGCCACTGCCGCGTGTGGATCCAGGCCCCTGCTGCTGTTCAGCCTCTGGGGATTCGAGGCTGACCTGGCCGCTGCCTGCACCACCGCCCTGCGGGAGGGCTTCGATGGCCTGGAGGTGAACCTGCGCCACCCGGCCCTGGCGGGCCTGGCTGCCGGCGCCGTGGTTGAGCAGCTGGCAGCGGCGGGCCTGCAGCTGGTGCTCGAGCTGCTCACCGGGGGCGACTACGTGCCCGACCTGGCCTGCACGCCGGAGCAGCACCTGCGGGAGCTGGAGGAGCAGTTGGCCCAGGCTCCGGCCCTGCGCCCTCTGCGGGTGACCGTGCTCACCGGCAGTGACAGCTGGCCCTGGCCCGTGCAGGAGGCCTTCTGGCGCCAGGCCCTGGCGGCTGGCTGCGCGGTGCCGGTGAGCTTCGAGACCCACCGTTCCCGCAGCTTCTACAGCCCCTGGTTGCTGCAGCCTTTCCTGGAGGCCTTCCCAGACCTGCGCCTCACCGCCGACCTCAGCCACTGGTGTGCCGTGGCGGAGCGGCTGATGACGCCGGAGCTGGAGCCGGTGCGGGCGATGGCGGCCCGCGTCGACCACATCCATGCCCTGGTGGGCCATGCCCAGGGCCCCTCCGTGGGCCACCCCTTCGCCCCGGAGTGGGGTGAGGCCCTGGAGGCCCATCGGCGCTGCTGGCAGCTGTTTGCCCGCGAGCGCTCCAGCGCCAGCCAGGGTCCCTTCACGATCACCCCTGAGTTCGGGCCCGATGGTTACCTGCCCCAGCTGCCCTTCACCCGCCAGCCGGTCGCCGACCTGCTCGAGCTCAACACGGCGATGGCGCAGTGGCTGCGCGAGGAGGTCGAATGGTGACGTGCGGGGCTGACTCCGCGGGCGGCTGCCAGTGCTCCAGGTCCAGCAGACGGCGGTACAGCGCCTGCCACTGCAGGATTCGCTGCTCGAGGCGATGGGCTGGACCAGGGCTGAGGCCACTGGCGTAGCCCCGCTGGGCTGATTCCACCAGGTGGCGGTCTTCCTCCAGGAAGCCCTGCATCACCGCCATCCAGCTGCTGGCCGACTCGGCCAGCTCCGGCGGCCCGAAGAGCCACACCTCCATCGTGCAGCGATCCAGGGCAGCGCCGGGCAAGAAGCTGATCAGGGCCAGGCGCCGATCGGGCCAGAGCAGCAGATGGGTCCAGGGGGCGAGGCCGAAGGTGAAGAAGGTGCCGCTGGCGTTGCCCTCCCCACCGGGGGGAAGCGGGGTGGCCAGCAGGGTGCCATGGGGGCTGAGGGCGTGGCGGTAGAGGCGCACCGGCCCCTGTTCCCGGTGCAGGGTGGTGGGGTGGGCGATCGCCACGTGGTAGTCGTCGAGGGTGTTGTCGTGGGCGATCTTCCAGTTGCAGGCCAGGCCGCGCTGCTCCCGGGCCAGCAGCTGGCGCGGTTCGGCGAACAGCTCGCCCGCCTCATCGAGCACCAGGTCGAGCTGCCGCTCCAGGGGGAGGGGATTGGGCCCCAGGGCCACCCAGATCAGCGGGCCCAGTTCGCGGCAGGCCAGTTCCTGCAATGGCCAGTCGTCCCGGTTGAAGGGCTCGAGAAACTCCCCCTCCCGGGCCGCCGCCAGCAGCTGGCCGTTGAGGCCATAGCTCCAGCCGTGGTAGGGGCAGATCAGCCGCCGACAGCTCTGGGCGGCCGTGCCGCTCTCCAGCAGGGCTACACCGCGGTGGGGGCAGCGGTTGAGGAAGGCGCGGGGGGGCGGGTTGTCTCCATCTGGCGTTGCTGGCGGGGCCTGCGGCTTGGCAGCCGGCCGGGTGAGCAGCACCGGTTGCCCGAGCAGCTCGATGGCCAGGACCTGGCCGCTCTCGAGAGCGGAACGGGCCGCCACTGGATGCCAGCAGCGCTGGTTGTAGTGGCTCCGTTCCCGCTCAGCCACCGCCGTGGAGCTGTACAGCCAGGAGGGCAGGAAGGCAGCCAGGGCCATGGCGGCAGGGTCAGCAGGGGAGGGCGGGTTCGAGGCTGCGCAGGTTCTGGGCCAGCTCCTCCCGCAGGGCGAGGAAGGGTGCGGAGACCCGCAGGTGCGCCATGGAGGAGTGATCCAGCTCCACCGACACACTGCGCACGATGCGGCCGGGCGATGGCGCAAGGATGTGCACCGTGCCGGCCAGCAGCAGGGCCTCCTCCAGGTCGTGGGTGATCAGCAGGGCTGTCAGGCCGGTGCGCTGCCACAGGTCGCGCAGGAACTCCTGCATCGATTCGCGGATCTGGATGTCGAGGGCGCCGAAGGGTTCATCGAGCAGCAGCACCTGCGGTTCGGCCGCCAGGGCGCGGGCAATGGCGATGCGCTGCTGCATGCCGCCCGAGAGTTCGCGGGGCAGGTGCCGGGCCGCATCGGCCAGGCCCACCACCTCCAGGAAATAGGCCGTGCGCTCCCGGACCTCCGGGCGGCTGCGCCCCTGCAGCTCCATGCCGAAGGCCACGTTCTGGGCGGCCGTGAGCCAGGGGTAGAGGCTGTACTTCTGGAACACCATGCCCCGATCGGAGCCTGGTGCGGTGACCGGCCGGCCGTCGATGCTGATCGCTCCGGCACTCGGCTGCTCGAGGCCGGCGATCAGGCGCATCACGGTGGATTTGCCCGAGCCGGAGCTGCCCACCAGGGCCACGAATTCGCCGGAATTCACCGCGAAGCTCACGTCGCGCAGCACCTCCTTGCGGGCGGCGCCGTAGCCGAAGCTCTTGCAGAGGCGATCGATCTGGAGATGCATGGGGGTGAGGCTCAGTTGGCCCAGGAGCAGGCGCGACGCATCAGCGCCCGGAAGCCCAGATCGATCAGCAGGCCGATGAGGCCGATCACGATCACGCCCATGAAGATTTCGTCGGTGCGCAGAAAGCGCTGGGCGAGGCTGATGCGCTTGCCCAGGCCCTCGGTGGCGGCCACCAGCTCGGCCACGATCACCAGATTCCAGGCCGAGGCCATGTTGATCCGGTAGGTGTCGAGCACCTCGGGGGCGATGAACGGGGCCACCACGCGGGTGAGGATCGGCAGGGTGCGGCCGCCCAAGGTGCGGGCAGTTTCCACGAGTTCACGTGGCACGAACTTCACCGCATCCATGATCATCAGGGTGTTGAAGAAGAAGGTGCCGATGGAGATCAGCAGCACCTTCGGCAATTCATCCAGTCCGAAATAGATGATCAGCAGGGGAATGAAGGCCGGTGCCGGCATGTAGCGGATCAGGCCCATCAGGGGCTCCAGCAGCCGGCAGATCACCGGGTTGGTGCCCATGGCGATGCCGATCGGCAGGTAGGGGAGCAGGTCGGTCTTGGTGATCAGCACGCAGTGGGCCTCGCGGAACATCACCGGGTACTTGAGGGGCTTGTCGTCGCCCTCGGTGACGCTGAGCAGGGCCACCTTGCGGTGCTCGCCCACCTCGAATTCGGCGGGGCAAACCAGGTTGCCCACGTTCTCCACCCACAGCAGGTCGAGGCTGGCGGGATCGAGCCGCTGCTTGAGCAGCTTCAGCCCGCCGCTCACCATCGCCGCATCGAGGTGGCAGGCGCGGCCGGTGGTGATCGGCACCACCGGCACCCCCACGGCCTCGAGCCGCTAGGCATCGAGCTGGGTGGTCATGTCGCCCTCCAGCACCGCCATCTGCAGGTCGGCGGCGAGGGCGGCCAGGCTGCGCTCGAGCAGGGAGGTCTTGCCGGCGCCCGGGCTGCTCATCACGTTGAGGCAGAGCAGGCGCCAGGCATCGAAGTGCTCGCGGTTGTGTTCGGCCTGGTGCTGGTTGGCGGCCAGCAGGTTGAGGCCAAGGGTGTCTTCCAGGGGCATGTGCATGGCCGTTACACCGCAGCGGCGGTGGCGAAGGGGGCTTGGGGGGCGGTTCCTGTGCTCGGGCTGGCTGCTGGGCAGGAGGGATCGGGCAGCCGGTAGTCGACGGAGCGGATGCGCAGTTCCCGGCCGCTCACGATCTCCTCCATCGGGTGGTTGCAGCAGGGGGAGCGGTAGGCCTGTTCGGGATCGGGGCTGTAGGTGCCGTTGCACAGCACACAGCGCCCCACCAGCGGCACGGTCTCGATCGCCAGCTCGGCGCCGTCGAGCCAGCTGCCGCGCACGGCCGCCCGCCAGGTGGTGACCAGCTGGTCGGGCTCCACACAGGTGAAGGTGCCCACCTGCAGATGCACCGTCTGCACCTGCGGGGTGACGGGGTCGTGCTGCTGCCTCCACTCCTGCATGGAGAGCACCAGGCATTTGGTCATGTCGACTTCATGCATGCCGCTATCTCCACGTCTGGTCGACGTTCATGTTGCAGACGTCGCTGATCCAGCTGGGTTTGTGCTTCCGCGGCAACTGGCCGCTCACCACCAGGTGGGCCATGGTGTCGCAGATCACCCGGCAGGCCATCAGGGAGGTCATGTCGCTGATGTCGTAGGTGGGCGACACCTCCACCAGCTCCAGGCCGCACACGGGCACGTTGCGCACGATCAGTTCCAGCAGCTTCAGGGCCTCGCGCGGCAGCAGGCCGCCCGGCTCGGGCCAGCCGGTGCCGGGCACGAAACCGGCATCGATGCAGTCGATGTCGAAAGAGATGTAGACGCAGTCGGTGCCGTCGGTGGCCCGCTCGATCGCGAACTGGGCAGCGGCCTCCAGCCCCATCTCACAGATGTCGGTGACGGTGAGCACGTTGGTGCCCCGCTCCCAGCACACCTTCACGCCTTCGCGGGGCACTTGCCAGCCGCCGATGCCCAGCTGCACCAGGTTCTTCGCCGGCGCATTGGCCATGTTCGTGGCGTGGAACCACGGACAGGTGTGCATGCGCTCGTCGAGGTCGATCTCCTGGGTGACGACGTGACGATCGAAGTGGATGATGCCCACCTTCTTGTCGCCCAGGTGGCGGCAGACGCCGCGCACGGTGGAGAAGCCGATCGAGTGGTCGCCGCCGAGGATGATCGGGAAGGCGCCGCTGGCGAAGATGTGGGCGATGCCCTTGGAGATCTGGTCGAAGCTCTTCTCGTTGTTGGCCGGAATCGTGAAGATGTCGCCCACGTCGCAGAGCTTGATCTGCTCACGCAGATCCACCCCCATTTCATAGTTGTAGGGGGTGTAAAGCGCGGAGATCCGGCGGATGCCCTGGGGGCCGAAGCGCGTGCCGGGGCGATAGGTGGTGCCACTGTCGTGGGGCACGCCCACCACCGCCACATCGAATTCGCCGACGCGGTTCACGTCCTCGATGTAGGGCGCCTTCATGAAGGTGTTGATGCCCGCGTAGTGGGGCAGTTCACCGCGGGAGAAGGTGGAGATGCGCCGGTCGACGATGCTCTCGGCCGCTTCCAGGCCGTAGCGGTGGGCCTGATCCACCTCCTGTTGCCAGCCGGTGAGGGGCAGGGCCCGTTCCTTCTCCAGGGCCCGGGAGCCCTCGGTGTCGGGCATGCCGTTCGGGTAGGGGCGATCGAAGGCGCCGGAGGCGCCCGATGGGGAACTCATGAAAGGGCAGGGGGTGAGGAGTGGCTGCGGTCTCCCGGGCTTTTATCCCTCCGTGCCCCGGCTTGCGCCGGTGGAGCTCTCTTGGACCAGGCACCCAGTGGTGGGCCGGAACCCTAGAACTCCTGTTCCCCAGTGAAAGTGTGAAGGAGGTGAGCGTCGCCGATGGTGGCGGTCGTTACCGGAGCGGCGTTCGAACTGCCGCTGCGGGTCTCACCTGGGCTGGAGCACGCGTGATGGTGCCTGGATCACTCGTGATGGTGGTGGTGCTCGTGCTCACCCTGCTGGCCATGGCGGTGGCCCTGCTGGGTGGGTTGGTGGTGGTCGGGGTGGGCGAGGGCGGCGGCGGGGATCGCTGCGGGGCTGGCGACCAGGGCCAGCAGCAGCGGCGTGACCCACCGGCGGCTGGGAAGACGGAACTGCATGGAGGGATCAGGCCGGCGGTGAGAGAGCGGGGTGCCGGCCATGGCTGGACCGTATCCAGCTGTCAGGGGCTCTCCGGTAGCAATGGCCACAATCCGCGATCGCCCTCGTTCAGGTGGTGACGGAGTCCCCGACGGGATTCACGCTGCTGGCAATCTCTGGGTGGGGTGGGGCCTGGAGGGCCGTGATCTCCTCGACATCGCGGGAGGGACCGAGAAATTCCCCCTGTCCCAGGCGAACGCCCATGGAGATCAGGTCCCGGCGGGTTTCCAGATCGCCGATGAACTCAGCCACCACGGTGGTGCCGAGCCCCCGCGCCAGTTTCACCACCGCTTCGATGATCAGGCGATCGGTTGGGTCGTTTTCGGTGCCCAACCCACGCACGTATTCTCCAGCGATCTTGAGCAGATCAACAGGCAGATGCTTGAGATAGTAGAAACTGCCGAAGGCTGCGCCGAAGTCGTCGAGGGCCAGCCGACAGCCAAGTTCCTTGAGCTTGTCTCCAAACCGGCGAGCTCGCTCCAGATTGGCCATTGCCACCGCCTCGCTCACTTCAAAGATCAACCTGGATCGATCAAAGGTTGCGGTCTTCAGCTCAGCCTTGACCACGTTCACGAACTGGTCGGATTGCAGGGATGAGCTGCTGATGTTCACGGCCAGGGCGACTGGGCTTTCCGGGCTCATCTCGCAGAGCATCTTCACCGCCCTGGATGTCACCCATTTGTCGATGTCAACCGCCATGCCAAAGCGTTCCGCTGTGTAGAGGAACACGGTGGGGGGGATGAGAATGCCGCCGGGACCTTTCAATCGGATCGCAAGCTCGTAGAACGCCACCTCCTCTGTAAGCAGGTCGATCACCGGCTTGGCATGGAGCACGAATCCATTGTTCTGCAATGCCTCTCTGATCCGCTCTGACCAGAGCAGGCGAGCCGTGACCTTTTCATGCAGGCCTGAATCCGTGTGAAACACCTTCACCTGACCCCGTCCAGACTCCTTGGCTTGGTAGAGCGCCAGATCGGCGTTGATCATCACGTCATCCGCACACTGACCATCGTCTGCGGTGAAGCCAGCGAGGCCACAGCTGGCGTCGACCCTGAGGCCAGTGCCCGCTCCACTCACGACCACATTCTTCACGGCCCGGAGCACCTTGAGGGCATGGGTGTGGGCATCGGCGAGGCTGGATTCAGGGAGCAGAATGGCAAATTCATCGCCGCCCAGGCGTGCCACCACATCGGTTTCTCGGGAGACACCCTTGAGTGCGGCCGCCACGGCGATGATCAAGGCATCGCCGGCTGCATGGCCGTAGTGATCGTTGATGGTTTTGAAGTGATCCAGGTCAAGCATCAGCACCGCACCCCGGCCTCCATGGCGCCTGCCATAGGCAAGTTAGCGATCTACATCAATGCGAAATCGCCGTTGGTTGTAGAGGGAGGTGAGGGGATCGTGATCGGCGAAGTATTCAAGCTGGCCAACAAAGTGCTTGCGTTCTGAGATGTCGTAAACCTGCACAATCAGGCTGTCTTTCATCGGCCCGTCGCGGTGGTTGGCAAGGGCTACCGTCGCCAGGCCCCATACCCGGTGGCTATCGGCATGCTCAAAACGCTTTTCAAACGAGCAGGTATCGACCTCCCCATCTCTGACCCGCGCGATCTGGTCTTCGAAGAGGGGAATGTCGTCGTGATGGAGGAGCTGCGCGAAGGGCAGACCGTCTAGCTCCTCCTGAGAGCGGCCCGTGAAAAAGGCCATGGCCGCATTGGCCACGAGAATGCGCCCCAGCCCACCCCGTTCTCCGCTCGGTTTCACAAACGCCATGGGGATGCCGGCATCGGCGAAGGCGCTTTCCCCGAGGTCGTGGGTCATGGCTGCTGTCTCCCAGGCTGGCGGGCCTAAGAGCGCTCTGGCTTCATGCTGGCAGGGCCCGTGGGGCCTAAATCATTTCTTCTGGTTGCACCCAGCGGTCGAAGTCCTCGGCGCTGAGTTCGCCGAGCACCAGGGCCGCCTCCTTGAGGCTGAGCTGGTGGTTGTGGGCGTGCTTGGCGATGGCGCAGGCCCGGTCGTAGCCGATCGCAGGGGTAAGTGCCGTCACCAGCATCAGGCTCTGGTCGAGCAGGGTGCCGATACGGCTTTCATCGGCCCGCAGCCCCTCGATGCAGTGCTCGCGGAAGCTGCGGCAGGCGCCGGCCAGCAGCTCGATGCTCTCGAGCGTGTTGTGGGCGATCAGCGGCTTGAACACGTTCAGCTCGAAGTTGCCCTGGCTGGCGGCCAGCTGCACGGCGGTGTTGTTGCCCATCACCTGCACGGCCACCATCGTGAGGCTCTCGCACTGGGTGGGGTTCACCTTGCCGGGCATGATCGAGCTGCCCGGTTCGTTTTCCGGCAGGATCAGCTCCCCCAGGCCGCAGCGGGGGCCGCTGGCCAGCCAGCGGATGTCGTTGGCGATCTTCATCAGGCTGCCCGCCAACACGGTGAGGGCGCCGTGGGCGGCGGCCAGGGGCTCATGGCCCGCCAGGGCCTGGAACTTGTTGGGGGCTGAGGTGAAGGGCAGGCCGAGGCGCTCGGCCAGCCGGGCCGCCACCGCCTCGCCGTAGCCGGCCGGCGCATTGAGGCCCGTGCCCACCGCTGTGCCGCCGATCGCCAGCTGGTGCACCTGGGGCAGGCTGGCGCGCAGGCTGTCCAGTCCCAGCTCCAGCTGGGCGGCGTAGCCACTGAATTCTTGGCCCAGGCTGAGGGGGACGGCGTCCTGCAGGTGGGTGCGGCCGATCTTGATGATCGCCTTGAAGGCCTGGGCCTTGCCAGCCAGGGCCTGGCGCAGGGACTCCACTGCCGGGATCAGCCGCTGCTGCAACTCGAGGGCCACGGCGATGTGCAGGGCGGCCGGGAAGGTGTCGTTGCTCGACTGGCTGAGGTTCACATGGTCGTTGGGGTGCACCGGGCTCTTGCTGCCCAGCACGCCGCCCGAGGCTGCGATCGCCCGGTTGGCGATCACCTCGTTCACGTTCATGTTGGTCTGAGTCCCCGAGCCCGTCTGCCAAACCTTGAGCGGGAACTCGGCGTCGAGGCTGCCGGCGGCCACCTCCTCGGCGGCGGCCACGATCAGGGCCGTGATCTCGGGGCTGAGCTTGCCCTGGGCCTGGTTCACCTCGGCGCAGGCGGCCTTGAGGGCGCCGAAGGCATGCACCACCGCCAGGGGCATCGCCTGGCCGAAGGGGAAGTAGCGCAGCGAGCGCTGGGTCTGGGCGCCCCAGTAGTGCTCGGCGGGCACGGCGATCGTGCCCATCGCATCGCTTTCCTGCCGGGTTGCTGCGCCTCCGGCCCCGCTGATCCCGTGGGCGCTCACCGGCTCACCACCTCGGCGTTGAGCTCGTTGATGGACACGGTGGTGCTGTTGCGGAACGACTCGGGGATGGCGATGCCCGTGGCCTGGCTGATGGCGTCGTTGATGCCGTTCAGCCCCACCTGGCCCTCCGCATCGAGCAGCAGCTGGCCCTGGCCATCGAGCACCACCACCTGAGGCGTATGGCCGTGCCAGTAGTGGGCCGGATCCGTGGGGCCGCCCTCGGGCCGGTTCTGGAGGGGATCGGTGACCAGGGGGATCAGCTCAACGCTGTTGCCCCAGAGGCGCTGCAGCTCCGAGACCACCGGCGAGAACTGCTTGCTGGAGGCGTCGTCGTCGAGGTAGTAGACGATCACCGCCGGCCGCTGGTCGGCCAGGGCCTGCTCCAGGGTGCTCCGCGGTGGCACCAGGGAACCGTTGCCGGCATAGAGGGCGTAGATGTTGCCGTCGTAGTTGTTGTTGGTGAGGGAGGCCAGGGCGGCCGGGGCAGCGCCCAGCAGGCTCGTCAACAGACAGCCGAGGGCCAGCACCAGGGCGAGGGCGGCCCCCAGCCCCGCGGTCTGCCGGCCCCTGGGCTGCTCGGCTGAGCCCCGTTGCGCTGCTTGCCGTCTGTGCCGCACGCCTGACCCCATCAGATGGGGCCATTGTGACCGCTGGCGGTTCAGGAGGGGCGGCCGAGGCTGCGGCCCATCCCCTGCATGATGCCGCGGCCCACCAGGCCGATCGCCCGGCCCAGCACCTGGGTGAGCAGCACCACCAGCAGGTCGCCGAGGCCCTTCACCAGTTGGCGCACCTGGGGGGCAAGGGCATCGCGGGTCTCGAGGGCGAGGGTCACCAGCTGCTGCAGCCAGCCGAGCCGGCGCAGCTCCTGGTCGCGCGGCTCCACCAGATCGAGGGTGGTGATGGCGCCGGCCTGGAGACAGAGCACCTGGCGGCGGCTCTCGTAGAGAGCCACGGGCCGCTGGAACCAGCTGAGCCAGCGCTGCTGGGCATTGAGCTGGTTGCGCAACCGTTCGAGGTTGCGCGTGGCCAGCAACTCCGGCCGCAGGAGGTAGCGCCGCAGTTCGGGCCAGTCGCCGCAGCAGGCCAGCACATCGGCGGCGAGCAGCTCGGCGCTGCGCAGCAGCCAGTTGGCCACGAGGCGCTCGAGGTGGAGCACGGCCTTGGGCTCATCGGCGGGCAACAGCCGACCATCCACAAGCAGGGGCTGGGCCAGCACCAGGGTGGCCAGCATCGCCTGGGCGTCGGGGAGTTCGGGATCCTCGGTGGCGAGGTTGCTGGCCTGGATCAGGGTGCTGGCCACGGGACGCAGCTCCCCCTCCTGGGGCAGCTGCACGTAGGGGCTGGCCATCGTGAGCAGGGCCTGCTCGCGCAGGCGCGGCTGCAGGGCCTGCCAGCGGCTGAGCAGGGTGGCCATGGCCTGATGGGGGGTGTCGCCCGCCTCCAGGGCCAGCTGCTGGCGCACGCCATCGAGCTGCTCCAGCAGGGCGATCAGCAGGTCGACCCGACGCTGCAGATGGAGCCCCTCGATCGCCAGCAGCTGGCCGCTCCGGTTGGCCAGCCCGGCCTCGATGGCTGTCGCCAGCCGCTCCCGCACCGCCTGCCACACGCTGCCGGCATTGCGCTGCTGCAGGGTGAGGCTGAGCACCTCCGGGGCGGCTGGCCCCTCAAACTCGCCGGTGCCCGCCGGGCTGGTGTCCGGAGCGCCCGGGGCCGATTCGCTCCAGGCCAGGCTCACCGGTCCCCAGAGCCAGAGCAGCAGGCGCCGGGCCCAGGCCAGCTCCCGCAGCCTGCCTTCCAGCATCAGCCGGGCCAGGGGGTGCAGCCCATCGCGGCGCAGCAGCAGGAGGCAGCCGGTGCAGGCCACATCGATCTGCTGCAGTCCGCTGAGCAGCAGGCTCTGGCCCAGGCCGGGCCGCGGGGGGGCTCCGTTTCCGGTGCCGGCTGCGGGGGTGCGCAGCTCGAGCACGCGGCCGCCGCTGCGCAGGGTGCCGAGCGCCACCACGACCTCGGCCGGCTCGGGGTTGTCGAGCAGCCCCTCACTGTTCAGCTGCAGCAGCTGCTCGCGGCTGAGGCCATGCCCTCTGGCCAGCACCAGGAGCAGGGGCGCCGGCTGCCAGCGCTCGCGCAGCAGGATCACCTCGCGCTGGAGCGCGGCCAGGGCCATCCCCGGGGTGGGCTGCCACAGCACGAGGGCAGGGGCACCCTGGAGGGCGGCGGCATCACGCACCAGGGTGAGATCGGCGATCTGATCTTCCAGGAGGCGTGCCAGCCCGGCGGCCATCAGCGGCTCGGCGAGGAGAAGCAGCTGGGAGGTCAAACCAGGGTGCCGAGACGCGAGCTCAAGGTACCGAGCTCAGCAAGGCCGTTGGGGCCTTCCGGTGAGATGGAGGGTGTACGACTCGATGCGGAAGCCGGTGTGCTGCTCGATCTGTCGCAGCAGATCGGGGGGCAGTTCCACGTCGAGGTCCTGGATGGCTCCGGTCTCGGTGCAGGTGAGGTGGCTGTGGGGATCGCTGCGGTAGCCATACAGGCGGCCGCTGGCGCGATCGAGGCATTCGATCACTCCTGCTGACTGCAGGGCCTCGAGGTTCTGATAGACGGACGTGTGGCCGATGTTGCGGCCCAGGTTGTTGAGCTTCTCGAAGATGTCGCGGGCGCTGAGGTGGCTCTTCTCGTCCCAGAGCAGATCGAGCACCATGCGCCGCTGGCGGCTGAGGCGCATGCCCAGATCCCGGCAGCGGCGGTAGACCTCATCCACGCTGCGGCAGGGTTGGAGGGCGGCAGCGCTCACGCGATACACCGGAAGGGTCGATGAATCTGTTATAGGCCAGGGCGCAATCGATCCGCGTACGGGCTGGCCCGGCTGGCTGGGAAAGGGCGGTGCTGGCTCAGCCGATCGCCTCGCTCAGGGGGGAGGCCGGCACATCCTGTAGCCGGCCGCTGCCGATGGCCGCCAGGGCTTCGGCCAGATCCACCCGGCCGTCGTAGAGCGCCCGGCCCACGATCACGCCGCTCACCCCCTGGGCCTCCAGGGGCAGCAGCGAGAGCAGGTGCTCCAGGGTGCCGATGCCGCCGGAGGCGATCACCGGCACGGCGCTGGCCTCCGCCATGGTGCGCAGGAAGCTGAGGTTGGGCCCCGCCAGGGTGCCGTCGGTGGCGATGTCGGTGCAGATCAGGGCCGCCAGGGGGCTGGCGCTGAAGCGGCGGGCCAGGTCGCCGGCCTCGGTGCTGCTCTCCTCGATCCAGCCGCGGGTGGCCACCTTGCCGTTCTTGGCATCGATGCCCACCACGATCCGCTGGGGGTGACGCGCCGCCAGCTCCTCCACCAGTTCCGGTTGCTCCAGGGCCACGGTGCCGAGGATCACGCGATCGAGGCCGCAGGCCAGCAGCTCCTCGGCCCGTTCGGCCGTGCGCACGCCGCCACCGAGCTGCACGGGGATGGACAGGGCGGCGGTGATCGCCCGGATCGCCGCGTCATTCACCGGTTGGCCGGTGCGGGCGCCATCGAGATCCACCAGGTGCAGCCGCTCGGCCCCCTGCTGCTGCCAGCTGAGGGCCTGGGCCACCGGGTCATCGGAGAAGCGGGTCACCTGGTCGTAGTCGCCCTGGTGCAGGCGCACGCACTGGCCCTCGAGCAGATCGATGGCGGGAATCACCTGCATGGGCTGGCGCGGGGGCAATTGCTGCCAGCCAGGCTGCCAGAGCTCCCGGCGGCGCAGCTCCTGCACCGGCACCAGCAGGCGGAAGCCGCGATCGAGCACCGCCTGCAGCTCGACCGTCCGCCCCCGGCCCTTGCCCCGCTCCCCGAGCAGGCTGAAGTGGCGGTACCCGCGGGTGGTGGCCAGCACGGCGGGCTGGGCGGTGTAGGCGGCACTGAGACGCATGGAGCCATCCTGAGGTCTGCGGTGCGGCCGGGACGGTGCTCTTTCTGCTGGAGCTGGTGCCGCCCCTGCTGCTCGGGCTGCTGCTGGCGCGGCGCAGGCCGCAGCTGGCCAGCCGCCTGGCGCCGCCCCTGGTGCGCTGGGGGGTGCCCTTCAGCCTGATGGGTCTCGTGCTGCGCGGGGGGCTGCGCTGGCAGATGGCCGAGATGCTGGTGCTGGCCCTGGCGGTGGTGGCCGGCGGGCTGCTGCTGGTGCATGCCCTGCCGCGGCAGTTCCCCGGCCCGGCCGAGCGCCTGGGGGCGGTGGTGGGCAACACCGCCTACTTCGGCATTCCGGCGGCCCTGGCCCTGCTGCCGCCGGCGGCGCTCGGTTACGCCATCAGCTACGACCTGGCGGCCACCCTGTTCACCTGGACCCTGGGGCCCTCGCTGATCGCCCGCCGCCCTTTGGCCTGGCGTTCCCTGCTGCAGGCCCTGGTGGCCAGCCCTGCCAGCCAGGGGCTGGTGGGGGCGGTGCTGCTGCAGCTCACCCCCTGGCACACCCAGCTCGCGGGTTGGCTGTGGTGGCCGGCGCGGGCGGTGGTGTGGCTGTCGCTGGTGGTGCTGGGCCTGCGCATGGCGGCGGTGCTCGGCTCGCCCCTGCCCCGTTCGCTCTGGCCGAGCCTGGTCACCAAGCTGCTGCTGTTCCCGGCGGCGGTGCTGGCCCTGGCTCTCGGGCTGCGGCTGCCGCCCCTGCTGCTGGCCCCCCTGGTGCTGCAGGCGGCCGCGCCCACTGCGGTGTCGGTGCTGCTGCTTTCGGAGGCTGAGGCGTCGGCTGCTGAGGCAGCTGGCCGTGCAGCTGGCCGTGCAGCTGGCGGTGCAGCTGGCGGTGCAGCTGGGGGTGTGGCAGCCGCAGGGGACGCTGGCCTGGCCCAGCGGCCGGCGGCCCTGGTGCTCTGGAGCACCCTGTTGGCCCTCGTGAGCGTGCCGCTCTGGGCCTGGCTGCTGGGCCTGGCGGGGCTCAGCCCGGGAACCGCCGCTGCCTGAGGGATGGCCAGCAGAATGGCGCGGCGTTTCACGGCCCGCCGGCGGGCAACGGCATGGACATCCTGGTGATGGGCGGCACCCGCTTCGTGGGCAAACCGCTGGTGGAGCGCCTGCAGGCGGCCGGCCATGCCCTCACCCTGTTCACCCGCGGCAACAAGCCGGCGCCGGCTGGGGTGGAGCACCTGATCGGCGACCGCAGCACCCCGGAGGGGCTGCAGCAGCTGGAGGGCCGCCGCTTCGATGTGATCGTCGACAGCTCCGGCCGCACGCTCGACGACTCCCGGGCGGTGGTGGAGCGCACCGGCGCCCCCAGCCATCGCTTTGTGTATGTGAGCTCAGCCGGCGTGTACGCCGACAGCGAGCTCTGGCCCCTCGATGAGGACAGCCCCACCGATCCCCAGAGCCGCCACGCCGGCAAGCTCGACACGGAGGCCTGGCTGCGCAGCGCGGGCATCGCCTTCACCAGCTTCCGCCCCACCTACATCGTGGGGCCGGGCAACTACAACCCGGTGGAGAGCTGGTTCTTCGATCGGATCGTGCATGGCCGTCCGGTGCCCCTGCCGGGTGACGGCAGCACCATCACCCAGCTGGGGCACGTGGCCGACCTGGCCGCCGCCATGGCCCGCTGCATCGAGGTGGATGCGGCCGCCAACCGCATCTACAACTGCACCGGGCGCCAGGGCGTCACCTTCCGCGGCCTGGTGCACGCCGCCGCCCGCGCTGCCGGCAAGGATCCGCAAACGGTGGAGATCCGCAGCTTCGACCCCGCCGGCCTCGACAAGAAGGCCCGCAAGGCCTTCCCCCTGCGCCTGGCCCACTTCCTCACCGACATCACCCGCGTGCGGCGCGAGCTGGCCTGGGAGCCGGCCTTCGACCTGGAGGCCACCCTGGCCGACAGCTTCGCCAACGACTACGCCAGTCGGATGCCGACGAGCCCGGATTTCAGCGGCGACGCGGCCCTGATCGGAGGCTGAGGGGCGGAAGATGCCCGCAAAGCAGAATCGGGGCGACGTGCGTGGTGCCCAGTGACGCCCTTTCTGCTGAATGCCCTGGAGATCCTGGTGGGCATTGCCCTGCTCTTCGGCGGCGGTGAACTGTTCGTGGCGGGCTCGGTGGCCCTCTCCCTGCTGCTGGGCATCCCCCAGATCGTGATCGGCCTCACGGTGGTGTCGCTGGGCACCAGTGCCCCGGAGCTGTTCGTGAGCCTGATCTCCACCATTCAGGGAAACCTCGGCATCGCCGGCGCCGACAACCTGGCGGTGAGCAACATCGTGGGCAGCAATATCTTCAACGTGCTCGTGGTGCTCGGCCTGAGCGCCGCGATCGTGCCCCTGCGGGTGAAGAGCCGGCTGGTGCGCCGGGATGTGCCCCTGCTGCTGGGGGTGTCGATGGCGGTGTGGGGCATGGCCTCCACGGGCCGTTTCACCTGGCAGTCGGGAGCTGCGCTGCTGGTTGCCCTGGTGATGAACGTGGTGTGGGAGATCCGCACTGCGGGGGAGAACCCCGACGACGTGGACGAGGTGGAGACCGATGGCGCCAGCACGCCTGGGGTGGCGGCGCTGAAGCTGGCCGCCGGCCTTGGCCTGCTGGTGGGGGGCTCCCAGCTGCTGGTGAAGGGGGCGACGGCGGTCGCCCTCTCCCTGGGGGTGAGCACCACGGTGATCGGCCTCACGATCGTGGCCGCCGGCACCTCGATGCCCGAGCTGGTGACCTCGGTGGTGGCCGCCTACCGGGGCAAGGCCGATCTGGCCATCGGCAACGTGATCGGCAGCAACCTGCTCAACCAGCTGGTGATCCTCGGGCTCTGCGCCGTGGTGTCGGGCGGCCGGGGCCTGGCGGTGGATCCGGTGATGATCCACCGGGATCTGCCGATCATGGTGCTCACCACCCTGGCCTGCCTGCCGATCTTCTGGACGCGGGGGGTGATCACCCGGCTGGAGGGCTGGCTGCTGGTGGTGCTCTATGGCGCCTACCTGGCGGAGCAGCTGCTCGTGAACATGGCCCCCACGTATTCCGATGAATACCGCCTGGTGGCTCTGGTGGTGGTGGCGCCGGCGGTGATGATCTTCCTGGTGTGGCAGGTGCTGGCCTGGCGTCAGGCCCGGCGCCATGCCTGAGGCTGCCCTCCAGCCGGCCCAGTTGATTCTGGCGGCGGTTGAGGCCAACCCCCTCATCGGCTACGGCGTCATCGCCCTGGTGATGCTGCTGGAGAACGTGGTGCCGCCGATCCCCTCGGAGGTGGTGATGCCCCTGGCCGGCTTTCTGGTGCAGCAGGGCAAGCTCGAGCTGGTGCCCACCCTGCTGGCCGGGCTGATCGGCACAGTGCTCGGGGCCTGGTTCTGGTACGGCGTGGGCCGGCAGATCAACGAGGAGCGCCTCGAGCACTGGCTGCGGCGCCATGGCCGCTGGCTGGGCCTGCGCCCGGAGGACCTGGCCCGCAGCCGCCGCTGGTTCCAGCGCCATGGGGTGGCGCTGGTCTTCTGGGGACGGCTGATCCCTGGGGTGCGCACCTTCGTGTCGCTTCCCGCCGGCATCGAGCTGATGCCCCAGCCCCTCTTCCTGGCCTGGACCACCGCCGGCAGCCTGCTCTGGATCCTGCTGCTCACCCTCGCGGGCCAGGCCCTCGGCGCCAGCTACGGGCTGGTGCTGCAGCTGCTCAAGCCCGTGAGCTCCCTGCTGCTGGTGGCGGTGGTGATCGTGCTGGTGGCCCTGCTGCTGCGCCAGATCCTGCGGGCCCGGCGCTAGAGAGGGGCGCCACCCACGGAGCGCCCGCTGATGTCAGTGCTGGGACGCCAGGCCATTCTGGAGGCCATCGCCCAGGGGGCGATCGCGATCACCCCCTTCAGCGAGGAGCGGGTGGGGCCGGCCTCGGTCGACCTCACGCTGGCCAACACCTTCCGTGTGTTCCGCAAGGTGCATCAGGTGATCGACGTGGCGGAACACACCGATTACCGCGCGTTCACCGACAAGATCGATGTGCCAGACGGCTCGCCGATCCTGATCATGCCCGGTGAAACGGTGCTGGGGATCACCCGCGAGCGCCTGCGGCTGGGGCCGGGCCTGTGCGGCTGGCTGGAGGGGCGCAGTCGTTTTGCCCGCCTGGGGCTGATGGTTCACATCAGCGCCCCCTTCATGGGCCCCGGTATCGACAGCCAGCAGGTGCTGGAGATGAGCAACTTCGGGCCGGCGCCGCTGGCCGTCACCCCCGGATTGCCCATCTGCCAGTTCGTGTTCCAGCGGCTGGAAGGGAGCGAGCAGTATCAGGGCCGCTTCGCCGGTCAGACGCACGAGAGCTTCTGAGGAGCGGTGCTCAGCGGGGAACCGGACACGGCTGCATCTCGGTGACCATTTGTAACGGCGGCGGCGCATCCTGCGGCTTGGCGACGCGTTGGGGATCGTCAGCTCTGTAGAAGGGAGGGGCAGCAGAGGAGCGATGCGCTTCACCTGGTCTCAGCATCTCCATGCCGCCTGCACCCTTAGCCGGATTGGCCATGCCAATACCGGAACGGCGATGGGATTGTTTGGTGTGGCGCTGTTGCTGTTGCTACAGGATCTCGAAGAGCTCACCTGAGCACTGTTGTGAAGATCAGATGTTCTGATCTTCTTGATTGCTGGTGTTGATAGATTGGCTGGCTGGCGACAGCAAATCAAGACGCAGGGGCTGCACGGTTGTTTTTGCTACGCCCGCCATGTGATGGGGTTCATACCTTGCCGCCATCGCCGATTGTTCATCCATGGAAGCCCAGATTGCGCTCACAGTCTCGCAGCAATTCGAGATTGAGCGCTTCAGCCGTGCCATCGACGCCAACGCCGATGCCGAGCAGCTGCGCAGCATCGCCAAGCAACTGCTCCAGGCCTGGCACACCCAGAAGGCCGCCACCAACTGGGTGATCCAGCAGCAGCTGAGCCAGCCGCTGGCCCCGGTCGTGCCCCCCCAGAGCTGAGGGGGCACGACCGGTCGGCTTGCCGGAGATCAACGGGATTCCGCGGGCTGGTAGTAGAAGCTGCCGCTGTTCTCCAGCTCCGTCACCACGGCACAGCGGCTGGCCACCCGCCACAGGGCCAGGTGGATGGGGGTGGGGTCGAAGCGCACCAGGTGGGGATAGCGCTCCCGCAGCAGGGCCGTGGCCTTCCAGGCGTTGTAGTGGGGGATGCGGGAATTCACGTGGTGGCACACGTGGGTGGAGCCGATGCCGTGGTGCAGGAGGTTGAGCAGGGGCCCATAGGGCCGGTCGACCGTCTGCAGCGCCCCTTTGGCCCAGGTCCATTCCCGCTCCGTGAAGTGGGGGATGTTGGTGTCGGTGTGCTGGAGCCAGGTGTAGGCCACGAGCCAGGCATTGATCACCAGATAGGGCAGGCCGTAGACGGCCAGCACCCGCAGGGGGGAGAACACCACGCTCGCCGCCACCAGGGCCAGCAGCATGGCCCCCAGCCCCAGGTTGGAGTGCAGCATCGCCGGGGCGAAGTTGGCCGGAAAGAGCAGCCGCTGCCCGTTGTTGAACGGTGCCTGGTGGCGGAAATGGGAGGTGGGAGAGCCGTAGGCCTCGCCGCCCGCCACGCCGAACAGCAGGTAGAGGGGCCAGCCCACCAGCAGGTGCATCACCAGCGAGAGTGCGCCGTAGAGGCGGCTGCCCAGGCGCCGGTGCAGGGCCTCCACCCGCTGCCCCGTGGGCGTGTCACCCCGGCGGGGCACATGGGTTTCGCCGGCCTCGAGGTGGTTGCAGTTGGCGTGGTGCACGGCATGGCTGCGCTGCCAGGTGAAGTAGGGCACGAGCAGCAGGCTGTGCAGCACGAAGCCCACGGCGGCCTCGATGCGGCGGTTGGGGTGGAAGGCGTTGTGTCCGCACTCGTGGGCGATCACCCAGCAGCCACCGGCCACGGTGCCGCTCACCACCCCATACAGCAGCCAGAGCGGGATGGCGCTGGCGGTGAGGGGGATCTGGGTTCCCAGCCCGTAGGCAACTGCGGAGAGGCTGAGGGAGAAGGCGAGGCTCCTCCACGACTTGGCTGGATCGATCCTGAGCAGTTCAGGGGGCAGACAGGCCAGCAGTTCCGTCTTGCTGGGGTAGGTGGGGCCTGGCGCTGCGGGCGCAGAGACGACGGGAGCGGGCGGACGGGTCGGGCTGGAAATCGAGACGTTCAACGAGGCTGACGCATGGGGTACGGACCCTGAAGGGGGCCTGCACAGGCGCGGGAACGCTAAGGAGCCGCGATCAAGGAATGCGCCTCGGGCTTCCCTCCCCCGGGCGCGAGGCGCCTGGATGAGAACGCTTCACGTTTCGTTACGCCACTCGCCAGGATTGGCGCACTGCCGCCTGCGCTCCTCCGTCCATGACCACCCTTTCTCTGATGGAGGCTTTTCTCGCCTTTCTCACCGCCACGGTTGCCCTCTGGTTCGTGGTGATCTCCCCTCGCCCTGAGCTGGCCTCCCCAGCTGCAGCGGCTGCCCAAGCCCCCGCCAGGCTGGCGGCGCTGCTGCCGACGCTGCGCCCGTATCTGCTTCGCCATGGCCTGGTGGCGAGCCTGGGGCTGCTGGCCCTGCGGCTGGCGGTGGGCGTGATGATGATTCACCACGGCCAGGACAAACTGGCCGACTCGGCCGGCTTCGCGGCCAACTACGTGATTCCGCTGCATCTGCCCTTCCCGCTGCTGATGGCGAAGGCAGCGGGCTATGCCGAGGTGTTCGGCAGCTGGATGCTCATCCTGGGGGTGCTCACGCCGCTGGGTGCCCTGGCGTTGATCGGCACCATGGCGGTGGCGGCCTACCACCACATCCTCACCTCGGGCCTCAACATCTACGTGCTGGAACTGGTGGTGCTCTACCTGGGCGGCAGTGCTGCCCTGCTGCTGCTGGGCCCCGGCCGTATCTCCTTCGACGCCGGCATGGCTGCGGGTCTTGCGGATGAGCTGGAGCCGGGGGCGGGCGGGGTGGCGCTGCCGCAGCAGCGTCAGCCCCAGCTGCAGGCGATCCCGGTCTCGAAGTCGACGTAGGGCGTCGCCCCCGCTCCCCGGCTCAGGATTTCGGGGCCAGGAACTGGATCGGTGCCGAGGGCCTGAGCTGGGCATTGAGATTGCCCTGCAGGGTGGGATTCGTCTCGATGGCGATGGCGCGGATGCCGCTCCCCGCCCTGAAATCGATCTGGCGCAGGTTGAGCCACACCATCTGGGGGGAGAGGGCTGAATCGAAGTAATACCCCCCGTTCTTCTGATCCAGCAGGGTGCGCCACCAGGTGGGTGAAATGTTGGGGTGCTCGGGATCCGGGGTGCCCCAGGGCACGGAGATGTTGCGCATCACACTCATCACACCGGCCAGGGCCTGGCGCGGATCGCTGGTGGGCGGCAACTGGTCGTTGTAATACGACCCCCGCACGAAGCGGTCGGGTGACTGGATCGAGCCGGGCAACTCCTTGCTGCGATCCTTCGTCACCCAGAAGGCGTTGAGCTTGAGCTGCTCGCTCTACACCGGGCTGTTGGTCATCACCTGGTACTGGCGGCCGTGGTGGATCACCGGTTTGCCCTTGAGGTATTCGATCACCGCTGAATCGCCGCTGGCATTCGACACGGCCATGTGCACGGTGGCCTTGGCCTTGCCGCCGGGCCCGAAGGGCACCGGCACGATCTGAATGCGGTCCTGCTGCACGGCCGCCACCAGCTCCTTCACCGAGCCGTACTGGCTGAGGAGATACAGCGTCCAGGCGGCGAAGGAGAGGCGGGGGCGGCGGCTGTCGGCGCTGTTCAAGCCGAAGTCGTTTTCGGCCAGATACAACAGGTTGGCGGCCAGGCCCTTCTCGTTCATCCCGTCGAACACCGCATCCACCACGCCGCCGGGCTCGGTGCTGCCGCTCACCACCACAGCGCCGTGGCGGCTGGTGAAGCGCAGGGAATTGGGGCCGCCGGCGCCATCGATCACCTCCCCGCGGGGGATCACGTGGAAGTGGGAGTTGAAGCCGTAGGGCCAGTCCATCGAGCGGCCGGTGATCACCTGCTGATCGGGGCCGGTCCAGGTGACGCGGGAGCAGGCCAGGGTGGCGGCGGGCAAGGCGGCGGCGGCCGTGAGCCCCAGGGCGGCCGTGATGGCCAGTGCTTGCTGTTTGGCAGAGCGCGGCATGGCGGCAGTGTCACGCTCCCGGATTGTGTCCACAGCGGGGCCGGGTGGCAGCTGGGGTGGCGCAGCGGCGGTTGCGGCACGATCCGAAGGCATCGCGGCAGGCTCCCTTGAACATCGTGCTGCTGCACCCCAGCGACTGGATCGACGCTGATCGCGTGCTGCTGCGGGATCAGCGCGCCCTGCACATCCGCACGGTGCTGCAGGCGCAGCTGGGCGACAGCCTGCGGGTGGGGCAGCTGGGCGGGCTGTGCGGCCAGGGGGTGGTGGAGGCCCTGGAGCCGGAGGGGGTGCGCCTGCGGGTGGCGCTCACCGATGCGCCGCCGCCACGGCACCGCTTCGAGATCGTGCTGGCGCTGCCACGGCCGAAGATGCTGCGGCGCATCCTGCGCCAGTGCGCCGAGTTCGGGATCAGCGATCTGCACCTGATCCAGAGCGCCCGGGTGGAGAAGAGCTACTGGCAGAGCCCGCTGCTGCAGCCGGCCGCGCTCGAGGAGGCGCTGCTGGCGGGGCTGGAGCGCTCCCGCGACACGATCGCGCCCCGGGTGCATCTGCACCGCCGCTTCCGCCCCTTCGTGGAGGACCAGTTGCCCGGGATCTGTGCCGGCCGGCCCTGCTGGCTGGCGCACATGGAGGCCCCGCTGGCGTTGGCCGAGGCACCGCCCAGGCCGGCGGTGGTGATGGTGGGCCCGGAGGGTGGCTTCGTGCCCTTCGAGATCGCGCTGGCCGAGGCGGTGATTGCCCGGCGGGTGTGCCTGGGGCCGCGCACCCTGAGCGTGGACACGGCCCTGATCACGGTGCTGGCCCAGGCCTTGCCAGGCGGGCCAGGATGAAGGACGGCGCCGCACCTGCCCTGATGCCTGTTCCGAGGCTGCTGTTCCCGCTGCTGTGGCTGAGCACCAGCGCGGCGCTGGTGCCGGCCCGGGCCGACACAACCACGGCCACCTGCCTGTTCAGCGTGCACGACCACACGGCACCGGTGGAGCGGGGGCCGTGCAGCTTCAGCCAGCGCCAGGGCAATGTGACGGTGCGCTTCGGCGAACGGCTGTTCGACTTCCCCAGCGCCGAGGAGGGCCGTACCTACACCCGCAGCGCCAGCAGCGAGGGGCTGCGCTTCAACCGGGAGGGGCAGTACACCCTGCGGGTGCTCTGGCAGACGGATCCGTCGGCGACGGCCAAACCGGCGGGCTGGGCCACCGACAACATGTATCTGGGCCGATGGCAGGGGCAGAGCACCGCCGGCCGGGCCGTGATCGACGTGCTCACGGTGGAGCCGAACCGGATCCGCTGGGGCAACAGCTACAACGGCGCCTGCGACAGCGATTACAGCGTGGCGTTCCTGCCCTGGGGGCGCAACGGCCGCTACCCCGACCAGCTGGTGCCGCCGAGCCAGCCCACGGATCTGGTGGTTGGGGTGGTGCGCCTCACCCTGCAGCCCGGGCCGTGCCCCACGGGGCATGCGGTGATCCAGCTGGCGATGCCGCTCGATGGCAGCAGCGCCCTGGAGGTGGTGACCTACAACGCGAAGGGGGAACTCACCGGCAGCTATGGCGCCTTCACCTCCCTGCCCTCCAGCAGGCCCTGAGCGCCGCCAATCCCGCCAGGATGGTCGGCTGGTCGCCGCAACCCGACACCCCGTGCCCACCACGACCACCTTCGAGGAGTTCGCCCAGCGGGCCGATTATTCGTTGCTGGAGGCGCTGCAGCCCGATCCCCAGGCCACCGCTGACGGCCGCGACCACCGGCCCCGCCAGGTGTTCTCCGGCCACTACGTGCCGGTGACGCCCACACCGCTGCCGCAGCCGGAAGCCGTGGCCTACAGCAGCACCCTGTTCCGGGAGCTGGGCCTGGGCGACGCCCTCGCCGGCGACGAGGCCTTCCTGCGCTTCTTCTCCGGCGACAGCACGGTGGCCACCGGGCCGATGCGTCCCCACGGCTGGGCCACCGGCTATGCCCTCTCGATCTACGGCACCGAATACACCCAGCAGTGTCCGTTCGGCACGGGCAACGGCTACGGCGATGGCCGGGCGATCTCGGTGTTCGAGGGGGTGTTCGAGGGGCAGCGCTGGGAGCTGCAGCTCAAGGGCGGCGGCCCCACCCCCTACTGCCGCGGCGCCGACGGCCGCGCCGTGCTGCGCTCGAGCGTGCGCGAGTTTCTGGCGCAGGAGCTGATGCACGCCCTGGGGGTGCCCACCTCCCGCTCGCTGACGCTGGTGATGTCGCGTGCCGAAGGGGTGCGGCGGCCCTGGTATCTGCCGGGCTCGCGTTCCTTTGATCCCGATGTGATGGTCGACAACCCGGCGGCGATCACCACCCGGGTGGCGTCGTCGTTTCTGCGGGTGGGCCAGCTGGAGCTGTTCGCCCGCCGGGCGCGCAGCAATGCCCACCCCGGCGCCCTGCGGGAGCTGCGGCTGATCACGGAGCACCTGATCGCGCGCAACTACCGCGCCGAGATCAATGCCGGCCTGCCCTTCCACGACCAGGTGCTGGAGCTGGCGCGGCTGTTCCGCGGGCGGCTCACCACCCTGGTGGCCCACTGGATGCGGGTGGGGTACTGCCAGGGCAACTTCAACAGCGACAACTGCGCCGCCGGCGGCTACACCCTCGACTACGGGCCTTTCGGCTTCTGCGAGCTGTTTGATCCGCGCTTCCAGCCCTGGACCGGCGGCGGCGAGCACTTCTGCTTCTTCAACCAGCCGGCGGCGGCGGAGGTGAACTACGGCATGGCCGTGAAATCGCTGCGGCCGCTGCTGGAGGGCGATGGAGCAGCCCTGGAGCAGCTGGAGGCGATGCATGCCGGCTTCCCCGCGGCGATGGCAGCGGCGCTGGAGGCGATGTGGGCCAGCAAGCTCGGTTTGCCCGCCTACGACGCCGAGCTGGTGCAGGAGCTGCTGCAGCTGCTGGCGAGCTCGCGGGCCGATTACACGCTGGCCTTCCGCCGCCTTTCCGCCCTGGCCGCCGATCGGGCTGCGGGGCGGGACGCCGCCATGGCAGAGCAGCTGGCCACGCTGCAGGAGAGCTTCTACCTGCCCAGCTCAGCGGAGCTCGAGGAGCAGTGGAGCCGCTGGCTGCAGCGCTGGCAGGGGGCGATCACGGCCGGCGGCGACCTGGCCGCCACGGCCGCCGCGATGCACGCCGTGAACCCCGCCATCACCTGGCGCGAATGGTTGATCGCCCCGGCCTACGAGCAGGCGGCCCAGGGCGATTTCAGCCGGATCCGGGAGCTGCAGGCGCTGTTCGCCCAGCCCTACGCGGCCCCATCGCCGGAGCTGGCCGCCACCTACGACCGCCTCAAGCCCCGGGAGTTCTTCAACGCCGGCGGCATCTCCCACTACAGCTGCTCGTCGTGATCGGCTATCAACCGAAGCGGTAGTGCTTGCGCACCGGGGCATGCACCTGCCAGGTGCAGCTCAGCCCGGCCGCGAACACCACCAGATCGCCGGCCCCGAAGCGCACCGGCTCGCCGCCATCCGGGGTGACGGTCACGTCCCCCTCCAGCAGCAGACAGGTTTCCTGTTCGTCGTAGGTCCAGGGGAAGGTGCTCGCCTCACACCCCCAGGTGGGCCAGCTGCTGACGCCCAGGCGCTCCAGCAAGGCTGAATCCGGATTGGACGTGACCGTGATGCCGCTGGCCATGGCGCTTGGGGTTGGAGCTGCGCCGATTCTCGGGTGTTCTCGACAGCCCCATGGTGACGAGCAGCAGGTTGCACGGGCTGGTTTTGTGCCAGAGCGTGCCTTCGCAGCGGCAACGGCTGGGCCCGGGCGTCCATGAGCTCCATGACCACGACCCCAGCCCCTCTGGTGACCCGTGAGGCGCTGCGTGCTTTCACGCGGCAGCCGGTGGAGTGTTACGCCCCCGAGACGGTGATCCTGTACTCCTGCGGAGAAGCCTGCGGCTACGGATCTTGGCTCGTGGGGAGATCCGTTTTTTCGCAAGGCGCTCGACCACGGCGAGGCGTCGCATGGCTGAACTCTGGTTGGCCGAAGTCTTAAGTCGCGCCGAGGTTGGCGAGAATCTTCCGGGCCAGTGGTTCCTTGATTTCGTTGTGCCGGGGAATTGCTTCCTTCACTCCGGTGGCTGGATTGATCCAGATGGAATGTGAAGCACCTTCTCTTTTTAGGAGGCAGCCAGCCATGCGAAGCCGTCGCTCCAGATCGCGGCGTTTCATCCGATGTGCATGGGCATCCGCACGGCATCTGGAGGAAGCCCGCGACAGATATCAGCTTCACGATCCTCAAGAATAAGCTCTATAGCTTTCTGCAAATCTTCTTTGGCTTCTGCAATGGATTCACCCTGTCCATTGGCGCCAGGTATCTCCAGGCAGATTGCCCAGAAGCCACCCTCTGGAGCAGGTTCAATCACAGCGGTCAGCTCTCCTCTCATCAAGTCAGACCCAATTCACGTTCCATTCATTTTAGGCGGGAAGACGCTGGCCAGCAGTCAGGAGTGATCGCTTCACCGCATCTTCGCCGTTTGCCCCCTCTCAAACCGCCAATCCCCCGCTACGCCAAGCAACAGCCGGTGTGCGACGCAACAGCCGTGCGGCCACGCCGCCGGAATCTCCCGCTCCAACCGCCAGCGGATCGCCACTCTGCGACAAATCAGATCCGCTCGCCCTCATGGCTCTCATACCGCGCGAACCCCAGACACATGAACGGCTCGGTGACGCCGCCACCCCGGCCGCCCTGCCGCCGCTGCTCCCGCACAAACAAGAGCACCCGCGACCCCCGCGCCTGGTGGTGGACATACCGCTGCCCGGTGGCCGAGGCGGCGGTGGTGGTGCTCTGGCTTTCCCGGTGGAACAGGGAGGGCCCGAGGGCCAGGTCGCGGTAGCGGGTGGTGGGGGAGAAGAGGGCTTCGCTCTTGCGCAGGGTGACGAACAGCAGGTCGGTGGCGGTGGGCTGGTGCCAGAGCACGCCTTCGCGGTGACTGCGGGGAGCGCCGCGCTCGTCGACGGCATCGAACGCCGCGAGCACTTCGGCGCGCGAGTAACGGCCATGCGCGCGCAGC
>VGPU01000031.1 GCA_016882525.1 Cyanobacteria bacterium M_surface_10_m2_119
CGGGGCGCCTTGCGGGCGTCAAGTCGGGGTAGGCATCTGGATTGAAGGGACGGTTCAGACCAGGAACCCTGCGGGCGTTGCGGTCTCCAGCGGTGATGAACCTCTCATAGGGCACCGTGTCTTCGCCAAAACAGTCGTTGTATTCGCGGCTGTTGATCATCTTGTCGACAACGCCGTAGAAACCCTTGCGGGCTGCTGTGTCGAAGTAGGAATCGATCTCCCAGCGCCCGAAGGTAGGGCGTCCGATCAAGCGACGGTGCATCACCTCAATGGCCTTGGTGATGTAGAGCCCACTCCAGTAGCGCCGCCGAAAGGCAGCGCTGCGGGCCACTTGGCGCACGAATTCCCGCAGGCTGATGTCGCCGTTCTCAAGCTTGTTCTCCTCCACTGTGTTGCGCTCGCCGGCATAGCCGGCGTTGCCGAGCACCTGCACGTATACGGCGTTAATCACCGCCTGGGTACTGCTCTCGGTGCCGCGCACGCTCGGCTGCCCGCCGCGTCGGGGAATGGAATTGCCCCCAGTGGCGATCTGCTGCAGCCTCACCACCTTCGGGCCCACACGACGAGGGGTGGCGCGGCGGAACCCCGGGCTGTCCATCTGCCCGGGCTGCTCCATGCCGTTCCCGATCAGGATCCGCCGGGTGTCGTATCCAAGGGGAGCCGGACGGGTGGCCACGTTGGCCGTTCCCGAGGGGAAGATCGCGCCATAGGCCAGGGCCAGCGGATCGTTGCCACCGCCATAGGGATGCTGGTCGGCAAAGGGTTGGCGGTAGGCCGCGTAGAGCGTGACGTACTGGGGAGCTCCCTCGAAGGGAGCGCTGAAGCGATATAGCTTGCGGTTGCTTCCCCAGCCCGCGCTCTCCTGGGCTTCCACGCCCAGATCTCGCAAATAAGGCACGGTCTCCTCACCGAAGACGCGCGCGTACTCCGTGGAATTCACAAGGCTGTCCACCAGGCCCGGCAGGCCCTGGGCGCTCACAATGTCGAAGTAGCGGGTGAACTCCTCGCGGGAGCTGATGCCCCGGCCGAGGAAGTGACGGAAGGCCAGCTCGACTGCCCGGCTGTTCGAGAAGCGGCCGTAAAACTGCTTCTGGTATTCCTTGCTGCGGCCGAGGGCGCGGATGAACTCGCGCATTGAGATCAGACCCTGGCGCACCTGGCTGGCTTCCACCGCGCAGACCACCTGGCTGTAACCCTTGACGATGTCGCGCTCGAACACCTGGCGATAGGCGGCTCGGATCACCTCGGCCTTCTGGGCCCCGGACATAGCCGGCTTCATCACGAAGCGCTGGGCCTTGCCCTGCGCTGCCAGTGCATAGGTGGCAGGCAGTTGCAGACCCTGGTTGAGGGGGCTGCCCAGGCGCTGGCGGGTTGAGGGGGTCGGTACCTCCAGCTCGCTGATCAGCACGTTGAAGTACTGGATCACCTGCTGGCGCGTTTCCGGCTGCTCCTTGAACAGGCCGGCCGCTGCGGCGCGCATCTCCTGCAGGGCCACATTCGTGGCGTCCAGGGAGCAAGCCTTCTCCAGCACGTCACGCAGACCGCGGGTGTTGACGGTGAGGATGCTGGGGTCGCCCGCCACTAGGGCGTAGCCCACGTAGCGGAGGAACCAAGCCAGGTCGCGGATGGACTTCTTCATCCGCGCCGTGCCGTAGCGGCCCACGGCGATTGGGCTGAAGCCGGTGGGCAGCACCACCCGCACATCGGCGTCGCCGCCCGCGCCCTCCAGCAGCCGGCTCAGGAGGTTGCCCCGGCTCTGGGTCTCCCCGGCAAAGGTCTGCACCGAGCGCTGGAAGGCAGCCTGGTCGGAGGCCAGGGGAGTGGCATCGGCGCCTGCTGCAGGACGCAGGGGGGCGTCGAGATAGGAGAGCGGCGTGCCGCCGGAGAAGATCCGGTTGGCGGCCTTGGCGACGATGAATTCAGCGTTGGCCGCAAGCACCCGGGCGGCTTCCACCCGGCTCTGGCCGCTCTGGAAGAACTGGATGAGGTTGTCGAGTTCGCCCCCGTCGGGGAAGCGATCCTCTTGCTCGGCCTGACGGACGCTGGAGAGCGGCAGAGTGTCGTAGCGCTGAGGCGCCACCCTGGTGCTGCCGCTGCTGGCGGTCACGGTCATGGACGAGAGCGAACCGGGCTGGGCCAACTTACGGCTGTCCCTACGGTGCTCCCGGAAGGCATGAACAAATGTTTGCAGCCCCGCCGGCCCCTGCCGTGCGCTGGCCCAGCCCGGCTGCCGGGATGAAATGCTCGACTCAATCCGTGCCGTCGCCGTGAGCCACCGCGATGCCGCCACCCCCGTGGTGAGCGCGTTCTACGACCGTTTCCCCTATCCGGGGGATCCCCTGCAGGACGGGCCGCCTCCCGGATACAACTGGCGCTGGTGCGTCGACAGTGCCTGGGCCTTCGCCACCGGCGCCCTGCCCCCTGCGCCAGCTGGCCAGCCGCGCCGCTGGCGCATCCTCGACGCGGGCTGTGGCACCGGGGTGAGCACCGATTACCTCTGCCACCTCAACCCGGGATCGGAGGTGCTGGCCGTGGACATCAGCCCCGGTGCCCTCGCCCTGGCCCAGGAGCGCAGCCGTCGCTCCGGTGCTGCCCAGCAGGTGACCCAGCTGCGGATCGACCAACGCAGCCTCCTGGACCTGGAGGAGGAGGGCAGCTTCGATTACATCAATTCCGTGGGGGTGCTGCACCACCTCGACCAGCCCCAGGCCGGACTGCGGGCCCTGGCGGAGCGGCTCCGTCCGGGCGGGGTGCTCCACCTCTTCCTCTACGCCGACGGCGGTCGCTGGGAGATCCATCGCACCCAGCGCAGCCTGACTCGTCTGGGGATCAGCGGCGATGCCGATGGCCTGCGACTCGGGCGCCAGCTCTTCCGGGATCTGCCTCCGGAGAACCGGCTGCGCCGCCATCACGAGCAGCGCTGGGCCCTCGACACCAGCGCCGATGCCAACTTCGCCGACATGTACCTGCACCCGCAGGAGACCAGCTACAACCTCGAGCGGCTGCTGGCCTTCGTCGCCTCTGCCGGGCTCACCTTTGCCGGCTTCTCCAATCCGGAGGTGTGGGATCCGGCGCGCCTGTTGCGAGGCGACCTGCTCGAGCGGGCCCTGTCCCTGGGCGAACGGGAGCAGTGGGCCCTGGTGGAGGACCTCGACCCCGACATCAGCCACTTCGAGTTCTTCCTGGTGAAGGGGCCGATCCAACGGCCTGACTGGCAGAACGACGCCACCCTGCTGGCGGCCCGTGGTGAACGCAACCGCTGCCTCTGGGGCTGGCCTGGCACGGGATTGTTTGGACCAGACCTGGTGCCGCTCACCCTCGAGGCGGAGGATCTGGACCTGATGCAGGCCTGGGAGCGGGCCCCGGGTGCCCGGCTGGCCGACCTGGCGGTCCCCCTCGATGCCGATGCGCGCTGCCGCATCGCCCGGCGCCTGCTGGCCCTGCGAGTTCTGCTGCCGGTCGCTTAACGCTGCGTGATAAGTTGCCCGAGCTTTACGCACCCGGAGCTTGCAGGCGACCCTCGCGGTGAATACCGGCTCACCTGACGTGCCATCCAACGATGGTGGGTGCTCCAGCGTCCGTCAACCGGATGTGGAGCCCGAGTCTTCCCTCGCTGCAGGGGACGCACCTGTCGATGAGTACGGCCGGCTCCAGCGCCGCCTGCTGCTGGCCACCCTGGCGCTCACCGCTCTGGTGACCCTGATCACCTGGCCGGTCTTCGGTGCCGCTGCTGCCTGCAGTCTTCTGCTCGGTGGCTGCTGCGGTCTGCTCTACCTGCGATTGCTGGCCCGCAGCGTGGCTCGCATCGGTCCGGATTCGCGCTCCCTGGGCCGATTTCAGATCGTGGTGCCGGCCCTGCTGATCGTGGCGGCCGCGCGCATTCCTGCCATTGCGCTGTTGCCGGCCCTGGCCGGCTTTCTCCTCTACAAGCCGGCTCTGCTTCTGCAGGCTGTCCTCGCCCCCTGAACCACCCTCACCCCCATGGTTCCCTTGCCCCTCGCCCTGCCGTTCGCCGAACTGGAGGTGGGCCAACAGTTTTATTGGCACCTCGGCAACCTGCACCTCCATGGCCAGGTGTTCCTGAGTTCCTGGGTGGTGATCGGTGCCCTGCTGGCCCTGGTGGTGGTGGGCACCCGAAAGATGGAGCGGGATCCCCGCGGCGTGCAGAACCTGCTCGAGTTCCTCTGGGCCTACATCCGTGACCTGGCCCGCGAGCAGATCGGTGAGAAGGCCTATCGCGATTGGCTCCCCTTCATCGGCACCCTGTTCCTGTTCATCTTCGTCTGCAACTGGGGCGGAGCCCTGATCCCCTGGAAGCTCATCGAACTTCCCAACGGTGAGCTGGGGGCGCCGACCGCCGACATCAACACCACAGTGGCCATGGCCCTGCTGGTGTCCCTCTCCTATTTCTATGCCGGCCTGAGCCGGAAGGGTCTGCGTTACTTCGAGTACTACGTGGAGCCAACTCCGATCATGCTCCCGTTCAAGATCATCGAGGATTTCACCAAGCCCCTCTCCCTCTCGTTCCGTCTGTTCGGCAACATCCTGGCCGACGAACTGGTGGTGGGTGTGCTCGCCTTCCTGGTGCCTGTGATCGTGCCCCTGCCGGCCATGTTCCTGGGCCTGTTCACCAGTGCCATCCAGGCCCTGATTTTCGCCACCCTCGCCGCCAACTACATCGGAGAGGCGGTGCACGAAGAGCACCACTGAACCTCCCCGCCTGGCGGCTGCCGGCCGTCTGGCAAACTCATCGCGCGCAGGTCCGGGTGGAACCGGGCCCACCCCTCTTGGGTGTCCCGGGCGCGCTCCAGCCCATTCCGCGCTCTCCCTGCGCTCAACTACCTCCTTTCCACCAATGAGTGATCTGACCTCCGCCGCTTCCGTTCTGGCCGCCGCCCTGGCTGTGGGTCTCGCCGCCATCGGCCCTGGCATCGGCCAGGGCACCGCAGCCGGTCAGGCTGTGGAAGGCATTGCCCGCCAGCCCGAGGCTGAAGGCAAGATCCGCGGCACCCTGCTGCTCTCCCTGGCCTTCATGGAAGCTCTGACCATCTACGGCCTGGTGGTGGCTCTGGTGCTGCTGTTCGCCAACCCCTTCGCCGGCTGATCACTCACTCCGGTGGGCGGCAGCGGCGTCCTCGCCCTGCTGCCCACCGCGTGACTGCTCCCCCGTCCACCCCGGCGCTCCTTCCCAATGACCAGCTGGCTCCTGCTCGCCACTGCTGACGCCGTCACCGGCGCAGCGTCCGGCGCCCCGGAGGGAGGTCTCTTCGACCTTGATGCCACCTTGCCGCTGATGGCGGTGCAGGTGGTGCTCCTCACTTTCATTCTCAATGCCCTGTTCTTCCGTCCCGTTGGTCGGGCCGTCGAAGAGCGCGAGGGCTTCATCTCCACAAGCCGTGCCGACGCCAAGCAGAAGCTGGCCCAGGTGCAGCGCCTGGAAGCCGACCTTGCCGACCAGCTCCGGGAAGCCCGTCAGGAAGCCCAACGGCTGATCGTGGAGGCCGAGCAGGAAACCGACAAGCTCTACCGGGAAGCTCTGGCCACCGCCCAGGCCGAATCGATCGCCGTGCGCGAGAAAGCCCGCCGCGAGATCGAGGCTGAGAAGGAGCAGGCCATGGCCTCTCTCAAGGCCGACGCCGACCGTCTGGGTGCCCTGATCGTTGACCGTCTGCTGGCAGCCCAATGAACGTCTTCGTGATGGCCACCGCCCTGTTTGCTCACCACGGCGGATTCGGCCTCAACCTCAATCCCCTCGACACCAACCTGATCAACCTGGTCATTGTGATCGGGGTGCTGGTCTGGTTCCTCAAGGGCTTCCTCGGCGGGATGCTCGAGCGTCGCCGAGAGGCCATCCTGGCCGATCTGCGCGATGCCGAAGAGCGCCTCAAAGCTGCAGATGCAGCTCTCGCCCAGGCCCAGAACGATCTCGCTGCTGCCCAGCAGAAAGCCCAGCAGATCCGGGTTGACGGTCAGGCCCGTGCAGCGGCCGTGCGCACGGAGAGTGAGCAGCGCACCATTGAGGAGATGGCCCGCCTCCGTCAGGACGCCACGGCTGACCTCAATGCTGAGGCTGCCCGCGTCACCGATCTGCTCCGGCGTGAAGCGGCCCGCCAGGCCATTGAAAAGGCCCTGGCCACCCTGCCCGGCAAGCTCAATGCGGACGCCCAGGCACGTCTGATCGATCAGTCCATCAACACCCTGGGGAACGCCTGATGCCTCTCCTCAAGACGATCGCCACCCCCTACGCCGAAGCGCTCCTGCAGGTGGCTGAATCCCGCCAGGAAACCGACGCCGTCGCTGACCAGGCCCGGGCGGTTCTCGCCATCTGGAACGCCAGTCCCGAGCTGCGGGCCGCCATGGCCTCCCCGGTGCTGGAGCCTGAGGCCAAGAAGGCCGCCCTCGCCAAGCTCTTCAACGAGCAGCTCACCCCCTCCTTCCAGAACCTGTTGAAGCTCCTGGCGGACCGCCAGCGCATCGCCGTTCTGGATGCGGTGCTGACCCGCTTCCTCGAGCTCTACCGCGAGCTGCGCCAGATCACGCTGGCCAAGGTCATCTCGGCCACTCCCCTCAGCGAGGAGCAGCAGCAGCAGCTCAACGCCAAGGTGCAGGCGATTGCCGGCACCGATGCCGTGGAGTTTGACCTCGCCGTGGACCCGGCTCTGATCGGCGGCTTTGTCGTGAGCATGGGTTCCCGTGTGATCGACGCCAGCCTCTCCGGCCAAGTGCGCCGTCTCGGCCTGGCGCTGGCCAAGGTGAGCTAGCTCCCCCCTTCCTTCCTCATCCGCTTCACCGCCCCCTTTCCATCAGCTCCCCCTGCGGGGACTTTCCACCATGGTTTCCATCCGCCCCGACGAGATCAGCGCCATCCTCAAGCAGCAGATTGAGGACTACGACAAGTCTGTGTCTGTCAGCAACGTCGGCACCGTTCTGCAGATCGGTGATGGCATTGCGCGGGTCTACGGCCTGCAGCAGGTGATGGCCGGTGAGCTGGTGCAGTTCGAAGACGGCACCGAAGGCATCGCCCTCAACCTCGAAGACGACAACGTGGGTGTCGTGCTGATGGGCGAGGGCCGGGGCATCCAGGAAGGCAGCACGGTGAAGGCCACCGGCAAGATCGCCTCGGTGCCTGTGGGCGACGCCATGCTGGGCCGGGTGGTCAACTCCCTGGGTCAGCCGATCGACGGCAAGGGTGACATCGCCACCACCGAGACCCGCCTGATCGAGTCGATGGCGCCTGGCATCATCCAGCGCAAGTCGGTGCATGAGCCCATGCAGACCGGCATCACGGCCATCGACGCGATGATCCCCATCGGCCGTGGCCAGCGCGAGCTGATCATCGGCGACCGCCAGACCGGCAAGACCGCTATCGCGATCGACACGATCATCAACCAGAAGGGCGAAGACGTCGTCTGCGTCTACGTGGCGGTGGGCCAGAAGGCCGCTTCCGTGGCCAACGTGGTGGAAGTGCTGCGCGAAAAGGGCGCCCTCGACTACACCATCGTGGTGGCCGCCAACGCTTCCGAGTCGGCTGCTCTGCAGTACCTGGCTCCTTACACCGGTGCCGCCATCGCCGAGTCCTTCATGTACAAGGGCAAGGCCACCCTGGTGATCTACGACGACCTCACCAAGCAGGCCCAGGCCTACCGCCAGATGTCGCTCCTGCTGCGTCGTCCCCCCGGTCGTGAGGCCTACCCCGGCGACGTGTTCTATTGCCACAGCCGCCTGCTGGAGCGTGCCGCCAAGCTGAGTGACGCCATGGGCAAGGGCTCGATGACCGCCCTGCCGATCATCGAAACCCAGGCTGGTGACGTGTCGGCCTACATCCCCACCAACGTGATCTCGATCACCGATGGTCAGGTGTTCCTGAGCTCCGACCTGTTCAACTCCGGTCTGCGCCCCGCCATCAACGTGGGCATCTCGGTGAGCCGCGTGGGCGGTGCCGCCCAGACCAAGGCCATCAAGAAGATCGCCGGCACCCTCAAGCTGGAACTGGCCCAGTTCGACGAACTGGCCGCGTTCTCCCAGTTCGCCTCCGACCTCGACGCTGCCACCCAGGCCCAGCTGGCTCGCGGCAAGCGGTTGCGCGAGATCCTCAAGCAGCCCCAGTTCAGCCCCCTCAACCTGGCTGAGCAGGTGGCCGTGGTCTACGCCGGTGTGAAGGGCATGATCGACGAGGTGCCCGTTGAGTCTGTGGTGGAGTTCTGCCGCGAGCTGCGCGACTACCTCAAGACCAACAAGGCTGATTTCATCACCAAGGTGATGTCCGAGAAGCAACTCAGCGACGAAGCCGAGGGCATGCTCAAGGACGCCATCAACGAGGTGAAGTCGACCATGCTCGCCACCGTCTGAGGAGGACACTCAGATGGCCAATCTCAAGGAAATCCGCGACCGCATCAGTTCGGTCAAGAACACCCGCAAGATCACTGAGGCCATGCGCCTCGTGGCTGCGGCCAAAGTACGCCGTGCCCAGGAGCAGGTGCTGCGCAGCCGGCCTTTCGCCGACCGCCTGGCCCGCGTGCTGGAGAACCTCCAGTCGCGCATGCGCTTTGAGGACGTGGACGCTCCCCTGCTCGAGGAGCGTCCGGTGCAGACCATCACCCTGCTGGCCGTCACCGGCGACCGCGGTCTCTGCGGTGGCTACAACGCCAACATCATCAAGCGCACGGAGCAGCGTCACGCTGAACTGAGCGCCCAGGGCTACCAGGTGGATCTGGTGCTGATTGGCCGAAAGGCGATCACCTATTTCCAGAACCGCGCTTCCCAGTACACGGTGCGGGCCACCTTCACCGGCCTCGAGCAGGTCCCCAGCGCCGAAGAGGCCCGCGGCATTGCCAATGAGATCCTGGCTGAGTTTCTCTCGGCCTCCACGGATCGCGTGGAGATCATCTTCACCAAGTTCATCAACCTGGTGAGCTCCCGCCCCGTGATCCAGACCCTGCTGCCCCTCGATCCCCAGGGGATTGCGGTGGAGGATGACGAGATCTTCCGTCTCACCACCCGCGAAGGTCGTCTGGTGGTGGAGCAGGGTTCATCGGCCAACGCCGCTCCAGCCCTGCCCTCCGACATCGTCTTTGAGCAGAGCCCGGAGCAGCTGCTCAATGCCCTGCTGCCCCTCTATCTGCAGAACCAGCTGCTGCGCTCGCTTCAGGAAGCGGCCGCCTCTGAGCTGGCCAGCCGGATGACGGCCATGAACAACGCCAGCGACAACGCCAAGGCCCTCGCCAAGACGTTGACCCTGGATTACAACAAGGCCCGTCAGGCGGCGATCACCCAGGAAATCCTTGAGGTGGTCGGCGGTGCGGCCGCCATGGCCTGAACCTGCTGCTGCCGCTCCCTCGGGAGTGCCCAACCCCGCTGCTGCCACCCTTCCCCGGTGGCAGCATCCCCCGGTTCAGCCGGGGTTTTTTGTTGGTGGGTGTGCCGCAGCGGCTGGGCGCTGGGATGCTGGACTGCTGAGCCTCTCTCCCACCCCCATGGCCTCGCCCCTGCCGGCGCCGCCGCCGCCGCCGGGTTCTCTGGCGATCCAACCTCTGTTTCCCGTGGCCCTTGGCCAGGTGCAACTGCGCCCCGATCCGCTCGATCTCGCCGTGCAGATCCAGGCCCTCCATGCCTTTCGGGGTCCAGCCCAGAGCAATCCCGATCCCGGCTGCGCCTGGACGGGCGATCTCAATGGCGTCTGGCAGCTGCACCGCCATCCCACCTTTGCTCCGCTGGCTGCCGAGGTGGCGGCTCAAGCCCGCGCCTATCTCGCTCAGCTTGGATTCACTCCGGGGGTGTGTGCTCTGCATCTGCAGCGCTGCTGGCCTGTGCTCAGCGAGCCGGGCCAGGTGGTGGGCCGCCACCATCACCCCAATGCCCACCTCAGCGCCGTCTACTACCTCACGGGTGACGGCACGGGGCGCTGCGGTGTGTTGCGTTTCTGGCCCCAGCGCCAGCTCAACGAACTGGTGCCGGGGATGGCGGTGGGTCACCAGGCTCCCCTCGCGGCGGTCCCCGGCTCCGGCGCCGGCTGGCTCGCCGGTTCAGCGGATGTGGCGCCGCGGGCGGGCTTGCTGGTGCTGTTTCCAGCTGCCTTGGAGCACGCCGTGCTGCCCAACGATGACCCGGACGCGCTGCGCTGTTCCATCAGCTTTGATTTCGTGCTCACGGCCCCTCCCCTGCCTGATGGGCAGACGCCGCCGGAATACCTGGCGCCCCATCCCAGCCAGTGGACGGCGATCACGGAAGATGGGGAGCCGCAGGCCTGATGAGCGTTCATGACTGCCAGTCACACCGTTGTTGCCCAGATCAACGGCGTCAGCCACACCTTCTCCTGCCGGGAAGATCAGACGGTGCTGGCTGCTGCCGAAGCTGCCGGTGTCGACCTCCCCAGCTCCTGCTGTTCCGGGGTGTGCACCACCTGTGCGGCCCTGCTCAGCGAAGGCTCCGTGCACCAGCCTGATGCCATGGGGGTGAAGGCCGAGCTGCAGCAGCAGGGTTTCGCCCTGCTCTGCGTCGCCTTCCCGCGCAGCGATCTCAGGCTGGAGGCCGGCATGGAGGATGCCCTCTACGAGGCCCAGTTCGGTCAATACCAGAAGTGAGGCTCCGCGCGCTGCAGCTGGAGCTGGACCACCCGGGGAATGGCTCCCTGCGCCAGGCGATCGTTGCGGCCCTGGCGTCCCACGGCCGTCCCCTGCGCTGGGCCATCACCCGCGTCGCTGGCGGCACGCTGGGGGTTGAGGCCGTGGTGCTCGAAGCTGGTGTGCCTTCACCGTCGTCCCTGTCGTCGCCACTGCCGTCCCGGTCATCGGGAGGGGGGCTGTGAGTGCGTCCCCCTTGCCGTGCTTGCTTGTCATCCCCACGGGCATCGGCTGTGAGCTGGGTGGCTATGCCGGGGATGCGCTGCCTGCGGCGCGACTGCTGGCGGCCGCCAGTGGCTGCCTGATCACCCATCCGAACGTGATGAACGGGGCCTCGCTCTACTGGAGCGATGCCCGCATCCACTATGTGGAGGGCTCGGCCCTCGATCGCTTTGCCGAGGGATCCCTGGCCCTGCGCCCCGTGCGCCGCCAGCGGGTCGGCCTGCTGCTTGATGCCGGCATCGAGCCGGAGCTGCGCTGCCGCCACCTGCAGGTGGCGGACGCCTGCCGCGCCACCCTCGGCCTGGAGATCGGCCCTGTCCTGTGCACCGATGTTCCCCTGGCGGTGAGCCTGGAGCGCGGCGCCAGTGGGGCGAGCTGGGGACGGCTGGGCCGGCCTGATGCCCTGTTGCGGGCCGGAGAGGCGCTGCGGGCCGCCGGCGCCACCGCCATTGCCGTGGTGGCTCGCTTCCCGGAGGACCCCGAGAGTGAGGAGCTCGCGGCCTACCGCCAGGGCTCCGGTGTGGATGCCCTGGCCGGTGCTGAGGCGGTGATCAGCCACCTGCTCACCGACCACCTGGGGCTGCCCTGTGCCCACGCCCCGGCCCTGGGCCCCCTGCCCCTCAACCCCGCCCTCGACCCCCGGGCCGCTGCGGAGGAACTGGGCACCACCTTCCTCCCCTGCGTGCTGGTGGGCCTGAGCCGGGCTCCCGACCTGGTGCCCTGGCCCTGCGAGCAGCCCGCCACGGCCGCCGATCCCGCCCTGCTGCGCCCGGAGGCGATCGGCGCGGTGGTGGCGCCGGCCGGCGCCCTGGGGGGTGCGGCCGTGCTCGCCTGCGCCGAGCGCGGCATCCCGGTGATTGCCGTGCCCAATCCCTGCGTGCTGGAGGTCACGGCGGATCGCCTGGGGCTGACGGCCCTCCATGCCGCGAGTTATGCGGAGGCGGCCGGGCTGGTGCTCGCCCTGCGGGAGGGGATCGCGCCAGCAGCGTTGCATCGCCCCCTCCCTGCCCTGGCCGTTAGCTGCGGGGGTTAGCTGCGGTGGTAGGGGCTGCCCTGCAGGATCGCCTGGGCCCGGTAGAGCTGCTCCAGCAGCAGCAGCCGGGCCAGGTCGTGCGGAAAGGTGAGTGGTGAGAGGCTCAGCAGCCAGCGGGCGCGCTCCTTCACGGCGGCCCCCAGGCCGTCGGCGCCGCCGATCACGAAGGCCAGCCGCTCCGATCCACAGGCCTGCAGCCGGTCGGCCAGGGCCAGCGACCCCAGGCTCAGGCCCTCTTCGCTCAGGGCCACCAGCTGCTCGTCTGAGCGCAATTCCGCCAGGATGGCTGCCGCCTCCCGGTCGGGGTCGCTGTCGCGCAGCTCCTGAAGGGTGAGCCCGGGCAGGCGCTTGCGGTAGGTGTCCAGGCCCTCGCGCACCCAGCTCTTGCGCACCTTGCCCACCGCCAGGATGCGGATGCGCGACGGGTTGAGCATCAGCGCAGGCAGGCCATCGGATGGCGGGGGGCCAGCCCCAGGGCGCGGGCCACACCGGGGTGACACACGGCGCCCGCCACCGTGTTGAGGCCGGAGAGCAGTTCAGGTCGGTCGGTGACGGCCTCGGTGAGGCCGCGCCCGGCCATCACCAGGATGTAGGGCAGGGTCACGCTCACCAGGGCCTCGGTGGAGGTGAAGGGCACGGCGCCGGGCATGTTGCCCACGGCGTAGTGCTGCACCCCGTGCAGGGTGTGCACCGGGTCGGTGTGGGTCGTCTCCCGGCTGGTGGCGATGCACCCCCCCTGGTCGATCGCCACGTCGACGATCACCGATCCCGGCTTCATCTGCTGCACCAGGGTCTCCTGCACCAGGGTGGGAGCCCGGCCCCCTGGGGTGAGCACGGCACCAATCACCAGGTCGGCACTGGGCACCAGCCGCTCGATCAGGCTGGAGCTGCTCACCAGGCTCACCAGTCGGCCGCGCCGGTCCGCCTCCAGCTGGCGCAGCCGCTGGGGAGAGCGGTCGAGCAGGAACACTTCCGCATCCATGGCTGCGGCAATGCGCGCGGCATTCCAGCCGACGCTGCCTGCTCCCAGCACCACCACCCGGGCCGGGCGCACGCCGGTGCAGCCGCCCATGAGGATGCCCCGGCCGCCATGGGGCTTCTCCAGCAGGTGGGCCCCCACCTGGGCCGCCAGCCGGCCGGCGATCTCGCTCATCGGCGCCAGCAGCGGCAGGCTGCCGTCCTCCAGCTGCACCGTCTCGTAGGCCACGGCCGTGGTGCCGGCCTCCAGCAGGGCCCGCCCCACCTCCGGGTAGGCGGCCAGGTGCAGATAGGTGAACAGCACCAGGTCAGGGCGCAGAAAGCCGAATTCCTCCGGTTGCGGTTCCTTGACCTTCACCACGAGATGGGCAGCCCAGGCCTCTTCGCGGTTCACGATCCGGGCACCGGCGGCCGCGAAGTCGTCGTCGCGGATGCCCGCTCCCAGGCCGGCGCCGGCTTGCACCCGCACCTCCATGCCCTGGGTGATCAGCTCCCGCACCCCGTCGGGGGTGAGGGCCACCCGCTGCTCATCGCGCTTGATCTCGCTCGGCACACCGATGCTCGCCATCGGGGCGCTGGTGGGGGAGGCGCTGGCCATCGCGTCTTGCATCGGGGCGGCGTTCCTGGCGGGCGTGGCGGCCATGGGGCCAGCCGGTTTTCCTTCAGCCTGGCTCAGCGGGCGGCAATCGGCATGCGCCAGCCGCTACCGAAGGCCTGTCCGCTCACCTTCAGCACCGGTGCCCCCTGGCGTCGCTTGAACTCTGCCCGGCGCAGCAGGGCCATCACCTGGTCGGCCAGGGCACCATCCACCCCCTCGGCCACCAGCTCCGCCACGCTGCGGCGTTGCTCCACCAGGGACTCCAGCAGGGGATCGAGCAGCGCGTAGTCGGGCAGGGTGTCGCTGTCGCGCTGGTCGGGTCGCAGCTCGGCACTGGGTGGTTTGCGGCGGATCGCCTTGCCGACCAGCTCTCCGCCGGGGGGCAGCCCCAGCTCCCTGCGGCAGGCGGCGGCCTCCGGGCTGTCGAGCCAGGCGCAGAGGGCAAAGACCTGGCTCTTGTAGACGTCGCCGATCACCGCCAGCCCGCCGTTCATGTCGCCGTAGAGGGTGCAGTACCCCACTGCCAGCTCGCTCTTGTTGCCGGTGGAGAGCAGGAGCTGGCCCTGCTGGTTGGCCACGGCCATCAGCAGGGTGCCGCGGATGCGCGACTGCAGGTTCTCGGCCGCGAGACCGGCCGGAGGCTCCCCGAGCACCGGGGTGAGGGCGTGCGAGAAGCTGTCCATCAGCTCCGCGATCGCTGCGGTGTGGGTGGGAATCTGCAGCCGGCCCGCCAGGGCAAGGGCATCGTCGATCGAGCCCTGGGAACTCCAGGGCGAGGGCATCAGCAGGGCCTGCACCTGCTGGGCCCCCAGGGCGGCCGCGGCGATCACCGCCACCAGGGCGGAATCGATGCCTCCGCTGAGGCCCAGCACCGCCCGCCGGAAGCCGCACTTGGCGGCATAGTCGTGCACCCCCAGCACGAGGGCGCGAAAGAGCTGTTCGAGGTCCGGCAGCTCCGGGGACGCTTCCTGCTGCAGCGCTGGCAGGCCGAAGCCGGTCCGGCCGGCCGCTCCAGAGGGTTCCCATAGGGTCACGGCTTCCCGGCAACAGGGCAGGCGGCAGAGCACCGTGCCAGCGCCATCGATCACGAAACCGGCGCCGTCGAACACCAGCTCGTCGTTCCCCCCCACCTGATTCACGTACACCACCGCACAGCCCAGCCGCCGGGCTGCCCGTTGGGCCAGCTGGCGGCGCAGGTCCGGCTTGGCCAGGGAGAAGGGGGAGGCGGAGAGGTTGAGCAGCAGATCCGGCCGCAGCGGCGCCAGGGCGGCAATTGGGTCGGGGCCCACGAGGCGCTGCCCCTGCAGCTCCTCCTCCACCCAGAGGTCCTCACAGATGGTGAGCCCCAGGCGCCAGCGCCGCCCGCGCCGCTCCAGCTCCAGCAGGCTCGGCTCGGCTGCCGGGCGGAAGTAGCGCCGCTCGTCGAAGACGTCGTAGCTGGGCAGCAGCTGCTTGCGGGCCACGACCCGGTAGCGGCCGGGCTCCACCAGGGCGACGGCGTTGTGGAGGTTGGGCAGGGAGCGGTCGTTGCAGGGCTCCGCCACGCCCACCAGGGCGGCCACGGGGAGCGTTTCCTCCTGCAGGGCCGCGGCCAGCGCTGCGAGGGCCTCCTCCTGATCCTGAAGTCGGCCGGATAGCAGCAGCAGGTCGCGCGGCGGGTATCCCCAGAGGGAGAGCTCCGGGGTCAACACCAGGTCGGCGCTGGCCGCCGCCGCCTGCCGGCAGGCCTGGAGGATGCGCTCCGCATTGCCTGCCAGATCGCCCACCACCGGGTTGAGCTGGGCCAGGGCAAGGCGCATCGGCGGCGAATCAGGAGTAGGTCTTGAGGCCGTAGAGATTGTGCTTCAGCAGCAGGGGCCAGACCGTCGCTGGCACCTGCTCGGGCTGGAGCTGCCGGCGCACGCTCGAGCTCGCCGTGGCCGGGATCGTCACGGGCAGCTGCTCCACCCGACCGCCCAGGGCCTCGAGATTGGCCAGCGCAGCGGCGGTGAGTGGCCAGCCGCTGCGGGGCACGATGGCCAGCCGGCAGCGCTGCAACACCTGGGCGGCCTGCCGCCAGCGGGGAATCTGGTCCGCTAGGTCGCTGCCCACAACGAAGACCAGTTCCCGGGTGGGCCAGCGCTCTGTCGCCCGCTCCAGGGTGGTGAGGGCCCAGGGACTGCTCAGCTCCTGCACGAGTTGCAGGCGCGGATCGCCGATCTCGGCCACCAGGGCGGCCAGGAGGGCCTGTCGCTCCGCCAGGGCGGCACCGTGCCGCTTCATCGGGTTGTCGCTGGCCCAGGTCACCACCTGCGGGAAGCGGGCGAGCAGCTCCAGCAGCAGCTGCTGGTGGCCGCGGGTGGGGGGATCGGCGCTGGTGCCGAGCAGGGCGATGGTCTCGGCAGGGGGTGTGGCGGCGGAGCCGGTCGCGCTCACGGCGTCTGCAGCTGGTGGTGCACGAGCCAGCGGCGCACGTCCGGTTCGCTGGCGGCCAGCCGTCGCAGCAGGGCACCGGGCTGTCCCCCGCCCTGACTGCGCCGCAGCAGGGCCCGCGCGGCCAGCTGGCCGGTGCGGCGGGTGGTGTGCACCGCCAGGGCAGCCTGGGCCAGGGCCACGGGGGCTGCAGGGGCGAGGCTGAGGCCCCCGGTGAAGGGGGCCGCCAGCAGCAGGGCCTGGCGCAGGCCCCCCAGCAGCAGCTGGATCCCCAGCTGGGCCCCCCCGAGGAGGGCGTTGTGTCGTGTCAGCTCCAGCAGCAACTGGCGCGCGGTGGGCCCGTCGATGGGCAGGCCATAGAGCTGGCAGAGCTGGGCCACCAACGCGGTGTCACAGGCCAGGGCGCCGGCCAGGTCGAGCAGGGCCAGGGGGTTCGCGGCCACCCCCGTGGCCTTGAGGGCGGCATAGCGACCGATCAGTCCGTCGGCGGCGGGCCGGCCGCGCTCGAGCCGTTCGCGCTGCAGCAGGCGCTGAAAGCGCTCGGCGGCCCGCAGGCTGTTGAGGGCGAGCAGCAGCTCCCCCTCCTGCTCCAGCAGCGCCTGCAGGTGGCGCCGCAGGGGCTCCACCTCGGGTGCCCCCACATCCGCGCGCACGCGACCGTCGCTGCGCAAGCGGGCCAGCCGTGGGGCAGCGGCCACACTCAGCAGGACCGGTGGCGGGGCACCCTTGGGCAACAGGGCGATCACGCGGCGGCGGATGCTGGCCTCCAGAACGGGCAACTCCTCCCTGGGCCAGCAGTCGCTGCGGTTGAGCACCAGCAGCAGGGGTTTGCCGCTGGTGAACAGCACGGTGAGGGCGTCGGCGTCGCCATCGGTGAGGTCGCCATCGAGCACCAGCAGCACCAGGTCGGCCCCGCGGGCCACCCGCTGGGCCAGGCGGCTGCGCCCCTGGCCATCGATTTCATCGATGCCCGGGGTATCGAGCAGATCGACCCCTGCCAGCCCGGCAATGGGCTCGGGCCAGGGGGCTGCCTGTTGCCGCCGGGTGGAGCCATGGGCTACATCCGTGGCACAGATGGCCTGCCTGACCAGGGCATTCACCAGGCTTGATTTGCCCACCCCCACCCGGCCGAAGACCGCCAGGCGCATGCTGCGCACCCGGAGGCGCCTGAGCTGTTGATCCAGGTGGGTGAGCGGTCCGCCCAGCAGGCTCTTCTCCCGGCCGCTCAGCACGAGCTCGGCGCGCCAGCGCTCCAGCAGCAGGCGGCAGCGTTCCGGCACCGGGGGCCGGTTCATGGCGTCGGCTCCCCGGCTGCCTGGGTGGAGCGGCGCCACCAGCCGGCCAGCACCGCGAGCACGGCCTCGGCGCCGATCACGCCCACGAACCCCCCGAATTCATCCACCACCACCCGCACGCCACCGCTGTTGCGGCGGAAGCCGGCAAGCAGGCGATCAGCCCGGATCATCTCGGGTACGAATTCCACCGGCTCGCTGAGGTCGGCGGGGGTGAGCTGGCCCTGGTCCTGCACCAGGGCGGTGAGCAGTCGTTCGCGGCTGGCAACCCCCACAATTTCATCGATCTCCTCCCCCAGCACCACCCACCAGGGCGCGTGGTTCACCAGCAGCTGGTTCCGGGCTCCGTCGAGGGGGGTGCGGGCGGCCAGGGTGGGTGCCGCCACCCGGGGGGTCATCAGATCGCGGGCGGTGAGGTCGTTGAGCTGGAACACCTTGGCGATCATCGCCGCCTCATCCGCCTCGATCTGACCCTTCTGCGAGCCCAGCCGGGCCAGCAGCCGAATTTCGTCTTCGTCGGTGCTGATTTCGTTCTCGGCGGTGATTGCCGGCAACAGGCGCTCCAGCAGGGCCACCAGCGGACTCATCAGCACCACCGCCCAGTGCAGGGGCACGGCGCTGCTGAGGGCCACCGGCAGGGCCAGGCGGCTGCCGATGGCCTTGGGCAGGATTTCGCCCAGCAGGATCACCAGCACCGTGAGGCCGATCGAGAAGACCGGCAGCGCCACGCCGGCCACGCCGCGCTGTTCAAAGACGCGGGCGGCAATGCCCCCGAGCATGAGGCTGCCGAAGATGTTGAAGCCGTTGTTGGCGATCACCAGCACCGCCAGGGTGCGCCCCAGGCGCTGGCGCAGCTGCTCCAGCCGCCGGGCGCCGCGCAGGGGCCTCGGGCGGGCGGCGAGCTCATGGATCCGCACTGGATTCACCGTGAGCAGCGCGGCCTCGATACCTGAGCACAGGGCCGAGCCCACGAGCACCACCAGCACCAGCAGGGCCAGGACCAGCAGGTCGTTCATGCGGTGGTTGGGCCCTGGGCCATTCCCCTATTAAATCGGGTCGTCGAGGGTTGGCCCAGACTGAGCGACAAGCAGTTGAGCGGCAGTGCCTTGGATCAGCCCCAGCCCGGATTCCCTTGCGATCATCCTGGCGGCGCCGTCCACGCCCAGCGCCGGGCCCGGTTCCTGGAGCAGCTGGGCGGAGCCGCGGCGGTGATTCCGGCGGCACCACTGGCGGTGCACCACGCCGACTGCGAGTGGCCTTTTCGCCAGAACAGCGACTTCTGGTATCTCACCGGCTTCGATGAGCCCGATGCCGTCGCCCTGTTCCTGCCGCACCGCCCCGCCGGTGAACGCTATGTGCTGTTCGTGCAGCCCAAGGAGCCCAGTGCCGAGGTGTGGACGGGCTTCCGCTGGGGCACGGAAGGGGCCGTGGCCCGGTTCGGCGCCGATCTGGCCCATCCGCTTGAGGAGCTGGAGCAGCGCCTGGGCTCTTACCTCCAGGGGGCCGAGGGCATTGCGTTCCGCGTCGGCAAGCACCCGGCTGTGGAGCCGCTGGTGCTGGCGGCCTGGGCCCGCCAGCTCGACCGCGCGCCCCGCAGCGGCCAGGCCGCCCTGGGGCTGGTGGCCCCCTGTTCGATCCTGCACGGCCTGCGCCTGCGCAAGGGGCCCGAGGAGCTGGAGCGGATGCGCGAAGCGGCCCGCATCTCCGCCGAGGCCCATGAGCTGGCTCGCCAGGTGGCCCGGCCCGGCCTCCATGAGCGCCAGGTGCAGGCGGTGATCGAGCAGCACTTCCTGGAGCAGGGCGCCCGGGGGCCGGCCTACGGCTCGATCGTGGCCGGCGGCGACAACGCCTGCGTGCTGCACTACACCGCCAACAGCGCCCCCCTGCGGGATGGCGACCTGCTGCTGATCGATGCCGGCTGTTCGCTGGCCGATTACTACAACGGCGACATCACCCGCACCTTCCCGATCAACGGCCGCTTCACGGGTGAGCAGCGGGCGCTCTATGACCTGGTGCTGGCAGCGCAGGAGGCAGCCGTGGCTTCGGTGGCACCGGGGTTCTCGGCTGAGGGGGTGCACGAGACGGCCCTGCGGGTGCTGGTGGAGGGGCTGCTGGAGCTGGGCCTGCTGGCCGGCTCGGTGGATGGGGTGATCGAGCAGGGTGCCTATCGCCACCTCTACATGCACCGCACCGGCCACTGGCTCGGGCTGGATGTGCACGACGTGGGCGCCTACCGCCTGGGCGAGCACCACGTGGCCCTCGAGCCCGGGATGGTGCTGACCGTGGAGCCGGGCCTCTACGTGAGCGATCGGCTGCCGGTGCCCGAGGGGCAGCCCGCCATCGAAGGGCGCTGGAAGGGCATCGGCATCCGCATCGAAGACGATGTGGCCGTGACCGACCACGGCCACGAGAACCTCACGGTGGCGGCGCTCAAGGCGCCGTCGGCCCTGGAGCGCTGAGGTTCAGTTCGGGGTGCTGGCGGTGCACAGCACCTGCAGCACCGCCGCCGTATCGGCAAGCACCTGGTCGGCACCGGCCTGGCGCAGCCTGGCCTCGTAGGCGGCGCGGGCCACCGGATCGCCATGCAGGTGGGGCGGGGCCACCGCCAGGGCCAGGAACTGCTGCTGGGGGCAGCTCCGGCGGGCGTTCACCACGGTGAGCACGTCGGCCACGGTGTCGCCTAGGTAGGCCACCGGCGGGGCGACGGGGCCCAGCCCCGTGCCGGCGACTCCGCCCAGCAGTTGGTCGGCCAGCCGCAGCAGGCCGGTGGGATCGGGCTTGTCGGGGGCGTCGCCCATGGCGATCAGCGGCGGGCTCAGGAGCCCCAGACGCTGCTCCAGCACGAAGCGCGCTGAAGGCGGTTCGGCGCCGCTCACGAAGCCCCAGGCGACGTTGGCGCTGCTGAGCTCCCGGAAGAAGTCCGGCTCCACCAGCAGCGGCTCGCTGCCGATGAAGCCGCCCCACTGGGCTGGATCGCCGGCCGGATCGCCGCCGAAGTAGAAGCCGCTGAACACCTCAACCAGGGCCTCAAAGGCCGGCAGGGGGGGCTCGCCCGGGCTGCCCAGGCCGCGGCGGCGCAGCAGCTCCAGGCTCGCCTCCCAGTCGTTGTTCCAGCGGCCCTCGGCCTTGAGCGCGTCGATCGTGGCCGGATCCGGTCGCCAGCCCTGGCCGGCTGCGGCCGTGTAGTGGTGCACCGTCTCGGCGAGGGCCCGGCGGTAACTGCCGCCCACATCGCGAATCACGCCGTCGATGTCGAACAGGACGACGGCTTTGGGGGGCAGGGCAGCCTGATCGGCCAGGGGGAGCAGTGCGGAGCGGCTGGTAGGTTAGTTGTTTGCCCCGTTGTCTTGAGCGCTGACACCATGACAGCCAGCGAGAGCGCCACCGGCGCTGCCGTGAGCGCCGCCCCGGAGGGCGCCCCCGCGGAGACCACCGAAGGTCGCCCGGTCATGCGTGGTGGCAGTGCTGCCCTCGCCACCGCCACCATTGATGAAGACGGTGTTCCCTCCGGCTACACCCCGAAGGCGGACGAGGGCCGTTTTCTGCTGAAGATCCTCTGGCTGCCCGACAACGTCGCCCTGGCGGTCGATCAGATCGTGGGTGGCGGCCCCAGCCCCCTCACTGCCTACTTCTTCTGGCCCCGCGAGGATGCCTGGGAAACCCTCAAGACCGAGCTCGAGGGCAAGAGCTGGATCACTGACAACGAGCGCGTTGAGATCCTCAACAAGGCCACCGAGGTGATCAACTACTGGCAGGAAGAGGGCAAGGGCAAGAGTCTTGATGACGCCAAGGCCAAGTTCCCGGAAGTCACCTTCTGCGGCACCGCCTGATTCAACCGCCTCTCCCTTCAGCGGCAGCGCCACGTTGCCGCTGAAGGCCAAGCCTCTCTGCGGTGGCTGATCCGTGGAGCTGGGAGCGCCCGATAGGGCGCTTTTTTGTTTGCAAATCCCCCTGACCGGCCTCGGTCTGCCCAGGCATGGCTCGTGGATGCCCTCCGCCGCGGGCGACCACTCATCCCTGCGGACTCCCGGCCTGCCAGAGAATGTTGACCTGGCTGAGCACGGCCCACGCCAGGCCGAGCAGCAGTCCCCAGCTCCAGGGTTGTCGCAGGAGCTCCTGGCGGTTCCACAGCCTGGTGCCGTCTTCCTGCCGTTCCCGTGCCAGCCAGGAGAGCTCAAAGCCGGCTTCGATGAGCAGCAGCACCCAGGCCGGGATGGCCAGTGGACCGAAGCCGTAGCCGAGGGCCCTGCCCTGCAGCAGGCTCAGGCCCACCCCGAGGCCAATCAGACTGGCTACCGCACCGGAGGCCCCACCCAAGCCAGGGGCCTGAGCCTCGTTGATCCCTTCCCCTGTCGGTTGGCTGCTGCTTACAAGAGCGGCCAGGGCGATGGTGGCGAGGCTGACCAGGCCGTAACGCAGCAGGACATCCGGGAGCTGCAGCGAGGAAGGGCCCAGAATCACAGCCAGCAGGACCAGATTCAGGGCGGCCTGTCGCCGACTGGGCTGTTGCCAGGGAGCGGTGATCCACTTCCAGGCCTGGGGCCTGCTGCCGGACGCGCGCTTCCCGAGGGAGGTGGCAGGCAGCAGGCCCGCTTTCTGCCATGGGCGCAGGGGTCCAAGCCCCAGGGCTTCGATCAGCGCCAGCACCAGCACCAGCACGGCTCCGCCGCTCCAGCCCCAGGCTTCGAAGAGCAGGCGGTCCAGTTCCCGGCCCACCCACATCCACACAAGGGCGGCGGCAGCGGCCAGGGCGATGCCCGGTGCGATGGGTTCCAGGTGCCGGCCCAGACGTCGCAGGGATCCGTCGAGGGTGGATCCCCTGGCGGAACGGGTGCGGCTGGCCCGTTCCGAGCGGGCTCCCGTGGCGTTGCTGACGGGACGTGGCAGCTGCAGGCCAGCGAACGCCTCCAGCAGATCCAGCAGCTCCGCCATCACCTCCGGGCTGTAGGTGCGGCGCAGTTCCTCGCTCAGCTGCTCCAGGGTGGCGCGTTGGCTGGCGCCCTCCTGGTTGAGGGCCAGGCGAAACAGGGGTCTGCTGGCGAGATCGCGCAATGGCGCTTTCAGTCCATCGTCGCTGCCCAGCGCATCCCCCCAGCGGTTCGCCAGGGCCGTGCCGCTGGTTGTGGCGCTGTCGCCCCCGTTCTGCTTGAGCCACTGCTGGAGCTGTCGTCCGAGCTGGCGCCCAGTGCCCATGCCTGTTGCCGATTGTCCCTGAGCCTATGGCGCCAGCTGAAAACAGAAAAAGCCGGCCCCGAAGGGCCGGCTTCGTGAAGCCAGCAACGCGTTGCTTGGTGATCGGCTCAGTTTGAACCGGCGGCCTGCATCCAGGCCCTGGCCCGGGCAAGGGCCTGCTGGGCCTTCAGCTTTTCGGTGCTGGGGGGCTGCCCTTCAAAGGCGGCAGCAGCCTGTTGGGCTGTCTCGAAATCGGCTTCAGCGGCAGCGGCATCGATGCTGCTGCCCAGCTGGGCCCCATTCACCAGAACGGTGACCTCGTCGGCCTCCACTTCAGCGAAACCGCCCAGCAGGGCGATCGAAGTCCAGCCGTTGTTGCCGTCACGCAGGCGCATGACCCCTGTCTCCAGGGCGGCCAGCATGGTCACGTGCCCGGGAAGGATGCCGACCTGCCCAGTGGTGCTGGGCAGGATCACCTCGTCCGTGGTGCCATCGAAAACGCTCTGATCAGGGGCCAGAACGCGCAGGGTGAGTGTCATGGCGAAGTCTCCTCAGGTGTGATCGCGGGGATCAACCCTTGGCCTCAGCCAGGATCTTCTCGGCCTTCGCCTTCACCTCGTCGATGTTGCCCACCAGGTAGAAGGCAGCTTCGGGAAGGTGATCCAGTTCGCCGGAAAGGATCATGTTGAAGCCCTTGATGGTTTCCTCCAGCTTCACGTACTTGCCGGGCATGCCGGTGAAGACCTCAGCCACGAAGAAGGGCTGGGAGAGGAACTTCTCGATCTTGCGAGCCCGGTCCACGGTGCGGCGGTCATCTTCGGATAGTTCGTCCAGACCCAGGATCGCGATGATGTCCTGGAGCTCCTTGTAGCGCTGCAGGGTGGACTGCACGGCGCGGGCGGTGCGGTAGTGCTCGTCGCCCACCACGGCCGGCTGCAGCATGGTGCTGGTGGAGTCGAGGGGATCCACAGCGGGGTAGATACCCTTGGAGGCCAGGCCGCGGCTGAGCACGGTGGTGGCGTCCAGGTGGGCGAAGGTGGTGGCGGGTGCCGGATCGGTCAGGTCGTCGGCCGGCACGTAGACGGCCTGGATCGAGGTGATCGAACCCTCCAGGGTGGAGGTGATGCGTTCCTGCAGGGCGCCCACATCGGTGCCGAGGGTGGGCTGGTAGCCCACAGCGGAGGGCATGCGGCCCAGCAGGGCGGACACTTCGGAGCCGGCCTGCACGAAGCGGAAGATGTTGTCGACGAACAGCAGCACGTCCTGCTTGTTAACGTCGCGGAAGTGCTCGGCCATGGTCAGCGCTGACAGGCCCACGCGCATGCGGGCGCCGGGGGGCTCGTTCATCTGGCCGTAGCAGAGGGCCACCTTCGACTTGGAGAGGTCGTCGGGGTTGATCACACCCGACTCTTTGAACTCTTCGTAGAGGTCGTTGCCCTCGCGGGTGCGCTCACCCACGCCGGCGAACACGGACACGCCGCCGTGCTCCTTGGCGATGTTGTTGATCAGCTCCTGAATCAGCACCGTCTTGCCGACGCCGGCGCCGCCGAACAGGCCCACCTTGCCGCCCTGGCGGTAGGGAGCCAGCAGGTCGATCACCTTGATACCGGTCTCGAACACCTTGGGCTTGGTCTCGAGTTCGGTGAGCTTGGGGGCCTCGCGGTGGATCGGGGCAGTGGTGGTGGTGGTCACCGGGCCCTGCTCGTCCACGGGCTCGCCGAGCACGTTGAAGATGCGGCCGAGGGTGGCTTCACCCACAGGCACGGAGATGGATGCGCCGGTGTCGATGGCTTCCATGCCGCGCACCAGGCCGTCGGTGCTGCTCATGGCCACGGCACGCACCCGGTGGTCGCCCAGGAGCTGCTGCACCTCTGCGGTCAGCGCCACGTCCTGGCCGGCGGAATTCTTCGCCTGAATCCGCAGTGCGTTGTAAATCTTGGGCAGCTTGCCGGCCGGAAACTCAACGTCGAGCACCGGGCCGATCACCTGCCGAACGATGCCTTTGGTGCCGGTGGCGGTAGCAGCAGCCATATGAAAGGGAGTCGCGGAGTGCGCTGAGCTGGGCGGACGGAAGGTCGCGTCACACCCGTCGTAAGCCGGGCAACCTTACCACTCGGCCTGGGACGCCCCGTGGGGGTTCGGTCACCCGCACAGCGTCACCCTGGCCGCGCGCAGCGCTGGGCGCATAGGTTGGCGCTCGCGTGGTTCGAGTGCCAGGAGGATCGCGGACGCTATCCACGTCTGCGATTCAACGTGCTCCTTCCACCTCTACTTGGCGTCTCAGACGCCATGCCGTTGCTCCCGCATTGATCCATGGCTGCTGTTTCCCTCAGCGTCTCCACTGTTAAGCCCCTCGGAGATCGCATTTTCATCAAGGTCTCCGAGTCGGAAGAGAAGACCGCCGGTGGCATCCTGCTGCCTGACACCGCCAAGGAGAAGCCCCAGGTGGGCGAGGTGGTGCAGGTGGGCCCCGGAAAGCGCAACGATGACGGCACCCGTCAGGCTCCCGAGGTCAGCGTCGGCGACAAGGTGCTCTACAGCAAGTACGCCGGCACCGACATCAAGCTCGGTTCCGATGAGTACGTGCTGCTTTCCGAGAAAGACATCCTGGCTGTCGTCAACTGAACGATCCCAGGCCTGAGCGGGCTGCCTGAACTGCAGTCCTTGTGATTCATTCCGTACACCCAAGACAATCCGCCTTCCATGGCTAAGCGCATCATTTACAACGAGCAGGCCCGCCGCGCCCTCGAAAAAGGCATCGACATCCTCGCCGAGTCGGTTGCCGTCACCCTCGGCCCCAAGGGCCGCAACGTGGTGCTGGAGAAGAAGTTCGGCGCTCCTCAGATCATCAACGACGGCGTCACCATCGCCAAGGAGATCGAGCTCGAGGACCACATCGAGAACACCGGTGTGGCCCTGATCCGTCAGGCCGCCTCCAAGACCAACGACGCCGCCGGTGACGGCACCACCACCGCAACCGTGCTGGCCCACGCCATGGTGAAGGCCGGTCTGCGCAACGTGGCCGCCGGCGCCAACGCCATCACCCTCAAGAAGGGCATCGACAAGGCCTCCGACTTCCTGGTGAAGAAGATCGAGGAGCACGCCAAGCCGATCTCCGACTCCAACGCCATCGCCCAGGTGGGCACCATCTCCGCCGGCAACGACGAAGAGGTGGGCCGCATGATCGCCGACGCCATGGACAAGGTGGGCAAGGAGGGCGTGATCTCCCTCGAGGAAGGCAAGTCGATGACCACCGAGCTGGAGGTCACCGAGGGCATGCGCTTCGACAAGGGCTACATCTCGCCCTACTTCGCCACCGACACCGAGCGCATGGAAGCGGTGCTCG
>VGPU01000032.1 GCA_016882525.1 Cyanobacteria bacterium M_surface_10_m2_119
AAATTGCCGGGATTCGGCCTCTTTCGAACCACCACGCTAGAACCTCCATCTCTGTCGACATCCTTGATACCCAAGCTTCTCGTCACAGTACGCTGAATCCTTCTCTCAAGCGAGTCGGTAATCACCACAGGAGAGCCAGGGGCAGGCTGAATAGAAAATCCCCCGGCACCATTGGGCACCACCTGAAAACCAGGAGCTTCACGAGCCAGGTCACGATTCAACCGGTTGACCCGCCTTTGATCCAGAAAGATTTGCTCATTAATCACAAAAGAATCACCTCTGCTGACACGCGAAAACGGGGCAATTTCTTCAGATTCCTGTCTCTCAGAAAGAGACCGCCGATCGAAGTAGTTGTCAGCGGGAGGCAGATTCCGCCCAAAGGCCCCCAGCAGCTGCCCGCTGTCATTCACAATAAAATTATTACCCCAGCGGAATGCAAAAGAGTTGTCGATCTCGGAAACATTATCGAGATTGACATCGAGAATACGCACGCTCAACGCCACCTGGCGCTGACGCAGATCGAGTTTTTTGAGGTATTGCTCGGCAACCGCCACGATCGCCGGATCGCCCACCAGGGTGATCGTGCCTAAGCGCGTGTCCGTGGTGGCGCGCAGACCCAGCAGCGGACCGGTTGAGGCGCCATAGGCCTCCACACTGGTGATTGTGCTCGACTGGGTGGTCTGGGCGTTGGCGGCCGAGGACACCGCCTCGCCCTGGGCCACGCCCTGCGTCACTGAAGTGGTGATCGTGTTGGTCTTGGTGACGGAGGCGCCCAGGTTGGCCAAGTAATCAGCGGCGGCATTGGGCCCCACCTGATTAAGCCGATAAATCTTAGAAAGCTGATTACCAAAAGTTTTGCCCAGAACCTTGGATCCAACAAATATAGTCCTACCGATTAACTTCCCCTGAAGGCCAGAGCTCATCAAAACCGCGTTGTAAGCAGCTTCATACCTTTCGTTAACAAAAGTGGCTGTGACACCAGCCGGAGCATCCTTCTCTGTTTGGGTTAGGCGCGTCTCTTTATTCGCCCCAGTACCCTCAGAAGAAAATGTTGTTTGGCCAGGCTCAAAATCGTCTACGTACACAAATCCGTAGCGCCCAATCTGAGAAAGAGCCATCAAGGCATCTTTTGCTGGAGCGTTCTTTAACGTGAGCGTTACCGGCGGACCACTGAGGTTGACGTAACCCGGATTGCGCAGGGTCATCGTGCCCACCGCCATATCCCCCAGCGGAGGAGCCACAGCCCGGGGCTGCAGGGGCGGGGCGTAGGTGGGCAGGGGCACCGCCCCCGGCTGGGCCAGGCTGGCCCGGTTCACCTGCAAGCTGGCCTGGGGCACCGGCGCAGGGAAGCTGATGATCAGATCCCGGCCATCGGCGCTGATCACCGGCCGGCCCAGGCTTACCCCAGCCATCGGGCTCACCGACACGGCAAAGCTGTTGCCCGCGCCATCAAAACTGATGGCCTGGATCCCGGCCTCGGGCAGGGAGAGGCGCTGGGGACCCACGCGCAGGGCCGCGGGCATCGCCGTGTAGAGCTGGCCCTGCCACAGGGCGCCGCTTCCACCCTGCTGCAGCTGGGGAGCAGCGCCCACCCCCTCAATCACCAGATCGATGGTGTTGGCCATGCGCCTCACCTTGAGCTGGAGGCTGGTGGCCGTATCCACGCGCTGCGACTGGGGCACCGCCGACGGGTTGGAGCGGGCCTGGGCCAGCAGATCGCCCCCTGCTGTTGCGGCGGGGAGGGATCCACCCGCCACCGCCGTTGTGAGCGACGCGGCCAGCAGGCGTGTCCGCAGCGATGCACGCAGAACCCGGGCCAACAGCGTCATCCAATCCTGGCGGGATCTTACCGGCGAGATCCAGCTGTCAGCAGCACTCTTGGCCGGTTTGACTAACTGGCGGGATTCGTTTTGGGCGGGTTTGCTGGCTTCGCCTAGGCAGGGGGCTTCAGGCCTCCGGCCGGAGCCTTGTAGTACGTGAGCGCCAGTTTCATTTCGGGAATCGTGGGCTTGGCGGCGTCGGGGCCCGCCCCGCCGGGAGCCGCCCCGACCTCCACCAATTCCAGCGAAAAATCACTGGGAACAACCAGCAAACTCAGTTGTTCCATGGAGCGCATGAATGCCAGCAGATTCGGGTAACGCCCCCTGGCCGTGAGCAGCACCCTCTCCGCCGAAAGCCCGGCCTGTTCAAGGGGAGTCTCCGGAGGCGGCGGCGGAGCCTCCTTGTTCTGGTTGCCGCCCTTGGGAGGCTCGGCCGGCGGGGGCGCCGCCACCACCGGTTCAAAAAGCTCCAGCTGCAGACCATTGCGGCTGGCCTCGCGATCCAGCTGGGCGAGAAAGGTGATGAACTCGCCACTGCCCTCGATCAGCTGCAGCACCTGGGCTGTCTTGCGCTCCGCCTGCTGCTGGTCGGTGCGGGTGCGATCGAGCTGGGCGCGCAGCAGGGGAATGCGCTGCTGGAGTTCCTGCAGTTGCTGGATTTTGGCGCTGTTCTCCTGCAGCCGCAGCCACTGGGGGATGGTGAGGGCGCCGGTGATGGCCACGGCCACCAGGCCACCGAGGGCGATCGGCAAGCCGAGCAACAGACGCTGCTGCAGCAGCTGGCGCTGGGGATTGGCCGCTTCCTGAAGATTGGTCATCGCAGCAGACCCTCCTTCTGCAGGAGGGTGAGACGCCGGACCAGGCCCTCGGAGCCCAGTTGCTCCAGGATCTGTTTCTCGGCCAATGGAGCAATGGCCGGCCGGAAGGCCAGGGCCAGTTCAAAGGTCACCGGCCGACCGCCACCCCCCGGTTGCGCCTGCTGGCCCTGGGGCTGCTCGCGCGCCGCCTTTTTCAAGCTCACCGAGGCCGGATCCACGAGCGGCGAGCGCTTCAGCTGCAGCTGCAGGGCGTTGATGGACTCAAAAGGCTTGGGATCCCGGGCCTGGCCCTTGAGGGTGAGCTGTTTGCCATCGGCGGGCTGGCGGGCCTCGGTGAACTGAACGCCATCGGGCACCCGCAGCTGCAGATCCCGCAGCAGGGCCGAGCCGGAGCGCACACTCAGCAGGCCATCCACCAGCGACTTGTTCACCGCATCGGCCTGGCTGAGGGCGGCCTTCTCGCTGCCCAGGCGAGTCTCGTATTGCTCCACCTCCGCTTCCACCGTAGCCAGTTGCTCAATCTGGGTGGCATCTAACACCGAGCGCAAGGATGCAAGGGACCCCACGCCAAGGGCAATGCCCACCAACACCGAGCCGATGATGGTGCCCTTGACGAGATTGCGGCGGCTGAGACTGGAGGCCTGGGAGGGCTCGGGCAAGCCGAGTGCCTGGCGTTTCTCCCTCAGGAGATCGAAGGGTGTAATGGTCATCGCGCCAAAGCCAGGCGTCCAAGGCCCGCCAAGTGCAGCGAACCGTACTCTCCTCGATCCGCCATTTCTACGGGGAGGCCGAGCTGTTCCGCAATCGCCGTGGCCGCCTCCAGCGACTCTCCTTGGAACAGGCGGATCGGCCCAGGGCCTAGGCGGCTGCGGCAGAAGCCAAGACACCGAGCCAGGGCCGGTACAAGCTGGTCAGGAGCCAGGGGGAGGGTGCGCTCGAACTCGGGCACGCCATCCCGCCACACCAGCAGCTGGCAGTCATGGCTGGACGGCTGGAGCAGGCCGACCAGCTGTCCGGCCGGGGCCTCGGCGAGCTCCGCTTCCAGGGCCACATGCAGACAGGCCTGAGCTGGAATCAGATGGCGCAGGCTGCCACCGGCGAAGGCGAATACTTCTATCCAACTCTCAAGGGCCTCCTGGGACGTGCCGACAACCAGAGACTCCCCTGGCTGCTGCTCCATTGGCTGCACATCAAGCACTGCCGCTTCCAGATTAACCGGCCACTTGAGATTGATCTGGCGTTCCCGCAGCTCCTCCACAGCCATGGCGGGCTGGGCACCCTCCGGCCAGCTGAGCAGGCGCCACAGGCCCAGCTCGCGCGGCAGTGCCACCACTAGCCCTGGATTCAACGAAGAGTGTTCCAGTAACAGGTCGCCGATCAGGTCTCCCAGTGCTTCGATGGCCACCGGCACCCCCTCCCGGCAGGTGCGGGCAGGCACTGGTACCGTCCAGACGGGCTCCACCGGCTTGCCTGCCTTGAGGGCCTGCCCGATCAGCACCTGGGGATCGCTCAGGTCGAGCAACACGACCTTTGGAAACAGGTCAGCCCGCAAGGAGCGCCATTGCCCCTGGAGGCCCTCCTGGAGTCCCGCCAGCACCAACGTTCGACCTCTCGATTAGCAAGAAGCTACCGAACTTTCAGCGCCAGGCCAGACCAGAACCGACCGCTTCACCGATGTGGCCCAGGCCATGGCGATCCAGTTGGCTGGCCAGGCCATCGAGAATCTGCGGCACGAGGCTGGGACCTCCGTAGATCCAGCCGGTGTAGAGCTGCACCAGGGATGCTCCGGCGCTGATCCGCTCCCAGGCGACTTCCGCCGAATCAATGCCCCCCACGCCGATCAGGGGCAAGGCAGGTCCTGCCGTAGCCCGCAGCCGCCGCAGCACCTCCAGGGCCCGGTGCCGCAGCGGCGCACCGCTCAGCCCACCAGCCTCCTCGGCCAGGGCGCGACCGGTCTGGGCAAGACGCCGCTCCCCGAGGCCGAGCCGATCCAGACTCGTGTTCACGGCGATCACCCCGGCCAATCCCTCCTGATAGGCGAGCCGGGCAATCGCATCGATGGCGTCGTCCTCCAGGTCGGGGGCGATCTTCACCAGCAGGGGCGGGCAACCGGGGAGGCGACGCAACCGCTCCACCAGGCGCCGCAACAGGGCCTCGTCCTGCAGCTCCCGCAGCCCGGGCGTGTTGGGCGAACTCACGTTGATCACGGCGTAGTCGGCCAGGGGCGCGAGCAGCTCCAGGGAGGCGGCGTAGTCGTCGGGCGCCTGCTCCAGAGGCGTGATCTTCGACTTGCCCAGGTTGATGCCCAGCACCGCCGGTCGCTGGCCCGGAGGTGGCAGCCGCTGCCGCTCCAGCAGCCGCCGGCAGGCCTGGGCCCCCTGGTTGTTGAAGCCCATGCGGTTGAGCGCGGCCCGCTCTGCCGCCAGCCGGAACAGGCGGGGGCGGGGATTCCCGGGCTGCGCGTGCCAGGTGATCGTGCCCAGCTCGGCGAACCCGAAGCCGAACAGATGCCAGATCGCCGCAGCCACCCCGTTCTTGTCAAAGCCGGCGGCCAAGCCCACCGGATTGGCGAACCGGCAGCCGAAGAGGCTCTGCTCCAGCCGGGGATCGGGACGGCTGAGCTCAGCCGCCAGACCCGCCAGGGCTCCCTGCACCAGGGGCCACTGGCGCCGGAGGGAGGCCTGCTCCAGGGCTGTGAGGGTGATCTGGCTCAGCTGCTCCGCATCGGCCCCCTCGTCCTGACTGAGCAGGGGACCCACAAAGCGCTGGTAGAGGGCGGCTGTGGCGGTGGTGGCCCCCGTTGTGCCCATCTGCCCCATCAACCCCCCACCTGCCGGTCCGCCAATCCTGACGTCTCACGGCGCAGGCGCCAGCGGCCATCGGCCAGCGGCTCCACCATCCAATCGCGCCAGGGGAAGGGAGTGCTGCGCTGCTCCAGGCTGCGGAGCGGCTGCTGCACCAGCTGGGCCAGCTCCACAAGGCTCAGCCCGTGGCCGCCGGCCGCCAGCCGATCCGCCAGCTCCAGCCTGCCGAGCAACTGCACCAGGGCCGGGGGCGCCGGATCCGCAGCAGCGGCCACGGGTTGCCCGGAGAGGGTTTGCTCGGCAGGGCTCTCCGCACCGGCGCGCAGCGCCGGCCGGTCGCCCCGGGAGAACGCCACGGCAATGGCATCACAGCGGTCGTTGTCGGGATCACCGCTGTGCCCCTTCACATGACGAAGGGGGACGTCGCTCAGGCGGGCGGCATCGAGCTCTTCCCAGAGGTCGCGGTTGAGCACCGCGCCGCCGGACGCCGTGCGCCAGCCCTTGCGCTTCCAGCCATGGATCCAGCGCTCCAGACCATCGATCAGGTAGCGACTGTCGGTGCGGATCACCAGGTCGGGATGGCGCGAGAGCTCCCTGAGCTCCCGCAGCAAGGCGAGGGCCGCCGTGAGCTCCATGCGGTTGTTGGTGGTGGCTGGATCGGCGCCCCCCAGCTCGCGAACGCTGCCATCGGCAAAACGCAGCAGCGCCCCCCAACCGCCAGGCCCGGGATTGCCGCTGCAGGCTCCGTCGCAGGCCGCAGCCACCACCTTCACCGGCTCAACCCCCACTGGACAACTCCCTCTTTTCCGCTAAAGAACCCTTCTGATCTCGTCAAGTGCCCGCAGGGCAGGAGCGCATCCATGGGCACCTCCCCCCTGGTATCCCCGGGTCTTCAGTCGGCCTGGGGCCGGCTGCGGTCACGACGCTACCTGGCCCTTGCCCCTCTGGCCGGCACGGGCGCCCTGGCCATCTCTGCCGTGTTGGCCCAGCCCCTGGCCCTGGCCCAGGCAGGCTCACCCTTCGGCAGTGATCCGCTGGCCGCGGATCGCGTGATCGCCCTGGCCCAGCCGGCGGGGGGCGACCGCTGGACGCTGCTGGTGGTGGAGCAGCGCGAACCGGCACCGCCCTGTTGGCGCCGCCATGCCGATGGCTCGGTGTCCACGTTCGAGCGCAACCTCCCGGAGACCACCTGCACCACCTACCTCTCCAGCAGCGCCACCTCGCTGCGGATCGGCGGCGAAGACCTGCGCCACCCCTGGCGCCTGCGGGTGGAGCGCCGCAACGGCCAGCTGCAGCTACTGGCCATCGGCAGCCAGCAGCCGCAGCCCCTGGTCGTGGGCAGCAGCACCGCGCCGCTCAGCGCAGGTGCCAGCGGTCCAGCGGTTGAGCTTCAGCTGCAGGAGGGCTGGAGCTTCGAGCGCCGCACCTACGAAGGGCAGTCCCTCCGTCACCTCTATGTAGCCAATGGCAATCCCCTGCCACTGCTGCTGGCCCAGGCCCGCAGCGGCGGCGGCCTGCTGGCGATGCCGCTGCCGCCGCCGCCCCCGAACCCTGACAGCTCGCAACCCGGTCAGGGTCTGCGCAGCACCAGCAGCTCACGGCTGGCCCGGCTCGAGAACCTGCGGTTTGGCGGACGCGCCAACAGCAGCGTCCGCCCTGGGAGCGACGACGAGGGCGGCAACGGCGTGATCGCCCTGCAGGTGGTGCCGTACCGGCCTTGACAGCCCAGTTGACGCACTGTCCTCCCAGCCTGGATCCGCCCTCGCCCAGCGTTTAATTTGAACTTGTGTGAGGAGTGCGGAACGTCACTTCCGGGGTCGAAACGAGGACAGACTCCCAGAAACCGTTCCAAACTTCAGCCCTGCCTTCGGCGGGGCTTTTTTTTGTCTGAATGCGGGCGCCATCAAAAAACCGGCCCCGAGGGGCCGGCTGATCCCTGAGCCCTGAAGGGCTCAGCTGCAGGTGGGGATCACTTGATGGTGACCTTGCCGCCGGCCTCTTCGATGGCCTTCTTGAGGGCCTCGGCATCGGCCTTGGCGATGCCTTCCTTCACGGCCTTGGGAGCCGCTTCCACGAGGGCCTTGGCTTCGCCCAGGCCGAGGCCGGTGGCTTCGCGCACGGCCTTCAGCACCTTGATCTTGGCCGAATCGTCGAAACCGTCGAGGATCACGTCGAATTCGGTCTTCTCCTCAGCAGCCTCAGCGGCGGCGGCAGGAGCGGCGGCCATCACCACGCCGGCGGAAGCGGCGGCGGACACACCGAAGGCCTCTTCAATCTGCTTGACGAGCTCGGAAGCTTCCAGCAGGGAGAGGGTCTTGAGCTGTTCGAGAATTTGGTCGGTAGTAGCAGACATGGTTGGGAATCAGCAACAGATCTGTGAAAACAGTCGGATCGGAGAGCTCAGCAGAGCAGGCCTCAGGAGGCCGTGCCCTCGCCATCGGCGTGCTGCTTGAGCGCCCGGGCGAGACCGGAAGGAACTTCGTTGATGCCCACGGCCACCTTGGTGGCCACGGCGTTGATCGCACCGGCGATCTGGGCCATGAGCACCTCCTTGGAGGGCAGATCCCCGATGGCCTTGATGTCGGATTGGGAGAGGAGCTTGCCTTCGAAAAGACCGCCCTTCACCTCCGACTTCTTGCTGTCCTTCTGGAAGGACTGCACGGCCTTCACCGCACCACCCACGTCGCCCTTGACGAGCACGAAGGCGTTGGTGCCGGTGAGCAGGGATTCGAGTTCCGACCAGGCGCTGTTGCCATCAATGGCCCGGCGCATCAAGGTGTTTTTGGTCACCTTGCACACGCCGTTGGCCGCCTGCAGACGGGTCCGCAGGTCGGTCATCTCCTTGATGGACAGGCCCTGGTAATCCAGGACGAGCGCCATTTCGGCCTCGCCGAGGAGCCCCTTGAGCTCTTCGACGATCTGTTGCTTGTTCTCCAGCGTGCGGCCCATGGGTTACGGAACGGATCGGGGGAACAAGCCGGGTACGCGGCCCTGGACGCCTGCTGGCCCAACCGGCTGAGCGGTGGATCACCAGGGCTCGAGGCCGCTGCACGTTCCGGGCCCGATCAGCAGCCCACCCGATCACCGGGCAGACACTGGAGGGAGACTGAAACCTGTCGCGTTCACCTCGGCAGGACTTAAGGGGATGCCTGCTGTCTGGGGTCGGGCGCGTGCCCTCTGGCCTAAGCCAGCTCATGACCATAACATCTGCCCCCAACTCCCATCAAAAAACCCCGCCATGGGCGGGGTGGGGAGCCGGGCTGGCGAGCCGGGGGGCTGGAATCAGGCCTCCTGCTTGAGGTCCTGCAGGGCCGAGAAGTCAACCTGCACCGAGGGGCCCATGGTGGAGGTGACGTAGAGGGAGCGCCAGTAGCGACCCTTGGCACCGCTGGGCTTGTTGCGGTCGATGGTCTCCTGCAGGGCCTTGAGGTTCTCCAGCAGCTTGGCCACGTCGAAGCTGGCCTTGCCGAAGCGCACGTGCACGATGCCGGTGCGATCCGCGCGGAACTCGAGTTTGCCGGCCTTGAACTCGGCGATGGCGCCGGCCAGGTCGGTGGTGACGGTGCCGGCCTTGGGGTTGGGCATCAGGCCGCGGGGACCGAGCACCCGGCCCAGCTTGGCCACCTTGGGCATCATGTCCGGGGTGGCGATCAGCAGGTCGAACTCCATCTCGCCCTTGGCGATGGTGTCGACCAGCTCGTCGTCGCCAGCCAGGTCGGCCCCAGCGGCCTTGGCGGCGGCGACCGCTTCACCGCGGGCGATCACGGCGATGCGGATGGACTGACCCGTGCCATGGGGCAGGGCCACTGTGGTGCGCAGTTGCTGGTCGGTGTACTTGGGGTCGATCCCCAGGCGCACATGGGCCTCGATCGTCTCGTCGAACTTGGCGGTGGCGTTGGCCTTCACCAGCTCAATGGCCTCGATCGGGGCGTAGGCCTTGTCTTCGACCTTGGCGGCCAGGTCGGAATAGCGCTTGGAAACTTTGGGCATGGCGGGAATGGGGTGCGGGCGAACCGGCGATCAACGACAGCAACGCAGGGCAGGGATGCTGCTCAACGGGCCTGGCCAATCAACCTGGATCTCCCCCGGTGAATGGAATGGATGGACGGGCTGAACCGAGGGTTCAGTCGTTGACGGCGACGCCCATGTTGCGGGCGGTGCCTTCGATGATGCGCATGGCCGACTCCACGCTGGTGCAGTTGAGGTCGGGCAGCTTGGTCTTGGCGATCTCCTCCAGCTGGGCACGGGAGATGGCACCCACCGACCCCTTGGCGGAGGTGGCGGCACCCTTCTCAATGCCGGCGGCCTTGGAAATCAGCACCGAGGCGGGCGGGGTCTTGGTGATGAAGGTGAAGCTGCGGTCTTCGAAGACCGAGATCTCCACCGGAATCACATAGCCGGCCTTGTCCTGGGTGCGGGCGTTGTACTCCTTGCAAAACGCCATGATGTTGACGCCGTGCTGACCGAGGGCAGGGCCCACGGGCGGCGCCGGGTTGGCTTTGCCGGCCTGGAGGGCCAGCTTGATCACGGCTACGACTTTCTTGGCCATCGTCTGGGGCTACGGGGCAACTCTGCGGATCACCCCCATCGCCGGGGGTGTGGCGAAAACGGCCGCCCTCCGCAGGGAGACGGCCGCTGAGCCAAGGCCTGGGCCTCAGCTCTGCTTGCTGATCTGGGAGAACTCGAGTTCCACCGGGGTTTCCCGGCCGAAGATCGAGAGCAGGGCCTTGAGCTTGTTGCGCTCGCCGCTCACCTCGATCACCTCGCCCTGGAAGTCCTTGAACGGACCGGCGGTAACGAGGATCTGATCGCCCTCGGCCAGGTCGACCTTCACCACCGGCTTCTTCTCGGCCGCCCGCTTGAAGATGCGGTCCACCTCCTGGCGGGAGAGGGGCCGGGGCTTGATGTGGCCGCGGGCGCGAGCCGTGGCGCGGCGCTCCTCCGCCCCCACGAAATTGATCACGTTGGGGGTGCTGCGCACGGCCATCATCGTGTCTTCGTCGAGCACCATGCGCACCAGCACATAGCCCGGGAACACCTTCTCCTCGGTGCTGGTGCGGTTGCCGTCTTTCTTGATCTTCACCCCGGGGGTCTGGGGGATCTCGATCTCGAGGATGCGGTTGTCCACGCCCAGGGTGACGGCGCGCTGCTCCAGGGTGGCCTTCACCTTCTTCTCGCAGCTGGAAGCCACCTGCACGGCATACCAGCGCGCCACCTGGCGCTTTTCCGCAGGGTCCACCACCGTGGCCACTGTGTCGAGACCCTCGAGAACCACCGCATCGGTGGCGGCCTCGGGGTTGTGCTCGGCGTAGCTGTCGGACAGGGTCTCGGACACGGGGCTCAGGGAAGGGGAGAACGTCGGCGAGGGGCTCAACGGAAGACCTGGGTGGCGGCCCAGCCGTAGAGGCGATCGATGGCGGCGATCGCCGCAGCCGAGAGGCTCACCATGAGGATCACCGCCACCGACTCGCTGAAGAGCTGCTGCCGGCTGGGCCAGACGACCCGGCGCAGCTCACCCATGGTGGCCGCCACAAAGCCGGCGTCGGCTTCAGCGGCCGGCGCGGGGGTTGCTGCGTCACCCGCGCTGGCGGGGCTGGGCTGGGGCGAGTCGGGCTCCAACGAAGGGCTCCAGTGGCGGGCTCGGCCGGGGCTGACGCAGCAGGACGCGGAGGCAGCACGGCAAACAAACACCCTACCGGATGTCGTGCCCCCCTTCCGCTGAAGCTCCGAGCGGCACGAAGGCCAGCCCATCGGGGCCGGCGGGGTCGGGCTGCACGCGCACCCCCGTGGCCCCGGCGAATCGCTCCGCCAGCAAGGCGGTGGCCAGGGGGTTCTCCAGCCTGCGACGGATCACCCGCCGCAGGGGCCGCGCCCCGTACTCGGGCTCGTGGCCCTGCTCGGCCAGGGCCGCCACCACGGACTCCTCCACCACCAGCTCCAGGTGCTGCTCAGCCAGGAGGGCCGCCAGCTCCGCCAGCTGCAGGCGCACGATGCGCTGCAGATCCGGCAGGGCCAGGGGGCGGAAGCGGATCAGCTCATCGATGCGGTTGAGGAATTCGGGGCGGAACTGGCTGGCCAGGGCGCGTTCGACCTGCTCGTCGAGGGCCTCGGGTGCCAGGGCGCCGCGGGCGGCCTCGAGGATGGCGCGGCTGGCCAGGTTGCTGGTCATGATCACCACGGTGTGGCGGAAATCGACGGTGCGCCCCTGGGAATCGGTGAGGCGTCCGTCGTCGAGCACCTGCAGCAGCAGGTTGAACACCTCCGGGTGGGCCTTCTCCACCTCATCGAGCAGCAGCACGGCGTAGGGGCGGCGGCGCACCGCCTCGGTGAGCTGGCCACCCTCCTCGTAGCCCACGTAGCCCGGAGGCGCCCCCACCAGCCTGGCCACGGCGTTGCGCTCCATGAACTCACTCATGTCGAGGCGCACCAGCGCCTCGTCCTCATCGAAGAGGGCAGCGGCCAGGGCCTTGGCCAGCTCGGTCTTGCCCACGCCGGTGGGGCCGAGGAACAGGAAGGAGCCCACGGGCCGGGTGGGGGCCTGCATGCCGGCCCGGGCGCGGCGGATCGCCGCGGCGGCCGCCGCCACCGCCTCGTTCTGGCCGATCACCCGCGCGCCGAGACGCTCCTCGAGCTCCAGCAGTTTCTGGCGCTCACTGGCCAGCAACTGCTGCACCGGAATGCCGGTGGAGCGCGCCACCACATCGGCGATATCGCCGGGCTCCACCTGCTCGCGCAGCATGGTGTCGGCCTGCATCTCGGCCTCTAGGGCCTCCCGCCGCAGCTGCACGCTGTGGAGCTGGTCGTACTGCAGCCGGGCGGCCTCCTCCTGGTCGCCATCCCGCTCGGCCTCGGCAATGGCATGGCGCAGGTCCTCGTCCTGCTGGAGCAGGGTGCGCAGCTCCGCCATCCGCTGGCGCTCGGCCTGCCAGCGGCGCTGCAGCTGCTGGAGAGCCTCCGTGGCGCTCTGGCGCTGGGCCTGCAGGGCCACCCGCTCGGCCTCGGGAGCGGCCTCCGCCGAGAGCAGGGCCAGCTCCACGCGGCGCAGCTCCGCCTCGGCCGCCTCCACCTCCTGGGGCTTGGAGGTCACATCCATGCGCAGTTCAGCGGCGGCCTCGTCCACCAGATCAATCGCCGAATCGGGCAGGCAGCGGTCGCTGATGTAGCGATCCGCCAGCCGGGCCGCCGCCACCAGAGCCCCATCACTGATGGTGACGCCGTGGTGCAGCTCGTAGCGCTCCTTGAGACCCCGCAGGATCTCCAGGCAGGTCTCGAGCCCCGGCTCCTTGATCAGCACCTGCTGGAAGCGGCGGTCGAGGGCCGGATCGCGGGCGATGCTGCGGCGGTACTCATCCGGGGTGGTGGCGCCGATGCAGCGCAGTTCCCCCTGGGCCAGGGCCGGCTTGAGGATGCTGCCGGCGTCGGCGCTGGAGCGCTCGCTGCTCACCACCGTGTGCAGCTCATCGATGAACAGGATCACCCCGGCCTCACCGCGCCCCTCGCCCTCGCGCACCTCGGCCAGCACGCTGCGCAGGCGCTCCTCGAACTGGCCACGGAACTTGGCGCCGGCGATCAGGGCGCCGAGGTCGAGGGCCACCAGCCGCTGGCCGCGCAGGGCATCGGGCACTTCGCCGGCCACGATGCGCTGAGCCAGCAGCTCCGCCACCGCGGTCTTGCCAACGCCAGGCTCGCCGATCAGCACCGGATTGTTCTTGCCGCGGCGGGAGAGCACCTGGATCAGCCGACGGATCTCCGCGTCGCGGCCGATCACCGGATCCAGCTCCCCGGCCCGGGCGGCGGCGGTGAGGTCTCGGCCATAGCGCTCGAGGGCGGAACGCTCCAGGGGCTCCCCATCCGGGCCCAGGGGTTCCAGGCTCAGGCCGGGATCGCGGGATGCCGGTCGCGGGGCGGAGGGGGCCATGGCCGCCACCGGGGCTGGGGCCGAAGCCGATGCCGGCGCGGCAGGGGCGTCGATCCAGAGATCCGCGCTCGCCGCCGCCCCACGCCCCTCGGTCCGCGGGGCAACCGGGGCAGGGGCGTCACCCGCCTCCGGCACCCCGGGGCGCCAGAGGCGGCGCAACAGCTCCTCCGACAAGCCCTCTGCCTCCAGGGCGGCAACCCCGATCCGGGGCTCGTCCAGCAGGGCCTGGAGCAGGTGGGGCAGGTCGATCAGCCGCGCCCCCCAGGCGGCCCGGGCCCGGTCGGCCTGCTCCAGCAGATCCTCCAGGGCATCGCCGATGTAGAGCTCGCCGCCGCTGGCAGCGGGCTGGGCCAGACAGAAGGCCTCCACCGCATCGAGCACCCGGTCGGGATCGAGGGGCAGCGGCTCCACCCAGGCCGCGAAGCGACGCTCCAGCAGGAGGGCCTGCAGCAGGTGCTCCACATCCATGGCGCCATGGCGCCAGCGCCGGGCGGTGTCCTGGCAGGCCAGCAGCAACTCCCAGGCATCGTCACTGAAGCGCTCGGGCTCGCCGGTGAGGGAGGGCATGGACGGCGGCATCGAGGCGGAGGAGGCAACCATGGGAGGGGAGGCAGAGAGCGGCTGCGGAGGCCTCAGGCCGCCGAGTCGGCGCGGGAGCTGAGCTCGATCAGTTCCACCTTGTAGCCGTCGGGATCCTCCACGAAGGCGATCACGGTGCTGCCGTGCTTCATCGGACCGGGTTCCCGCACCACCGTGCCGCCCTTGGCCCGGATGGCCGCGCACACCGCCTGAATGTCATCCACGCCCAGGGCGATGTGGCCATAGCCACTGCCGAGGTCGTAATGGGTCGTGTCCCAGTTGTGGGTGAGCTCGAGCACCGTGTGGTCGCGCTCATCCCCATAGCCCACGAAGGCCAGGGTGAAGCGGCCGGAGGGATAGTCCTTGCGGCGCAGGAGCCGCATGCCCAGCACCTCGGTGTAGAAGGCGAGCGACCGCTCCAGATCACCCACCCGGAGCATGGTGTGCAGGAGGCGCATCGGCGGAATCACAACGGGAACAGATCCGCCGCTTCCCGGGCCCGGGAAGCGGCTGAAGCCATTGTGGGCAACCCCGTCGCGGGCGGAGGCGGTGCCCATCGCCACAAAAGTGTCGGCAGGGGTGCCCCATAAGATCCCCCCAGACAGCTTGACGGCCGGCCAGTGATCGACTCCCTCGACCTCGTGATCGACACCGTGGTGGCCCGGGAGGTGCTCGACTCCCGCGGCACCCCCACGGTGGAGGCGGAGGTGATGCTGGAGGGCGGTGCCATGGGCCGCGCCATCGTGCCCAGTGGCGCCAGCACCGGTGCCCATGAGGCCCACGAACTGCGCGACGGCGGCAGCCGCTACATGGGCAAGGGGGTGCAGCAGGCTGTCGACAACATCGAGGAGAAGATCGCCCCGGCGCTCTGCGGCCTGAGCGCCCTCGATCAGGCGGCCGTGGACGCGGCGATGATCGAGCTCGATGGCTCCGACAACAAGAGTGCCCTGGGGGCCAACGCCATACTGGCGGTGAGCATGGCGAGCGCCCGGGCCGCCGCCAACGGCGTGGGGCTGCCCCTCTACCGCTACCTGGGCGGGCCGATGGCCAGCCTGCTGCCGGTGCCGTTGATGAACGTGATCAACGGCGGCGCCCACGCCGCCAACAGCCTGGACTTCCAGGAGTTCATGCTGGTGCCCCACGGCGCCCCCACCTTCAAGGAGGCCCTGCGCATGGGCACCGAGGTATTCCACGTGCTCAAGGGCCTGCTGAAGGACAAGGGCCTGAGCACCGCCGTGGGCGATGAGGGCGGCTTTGCCCCGGATCTGGGCAACACCGAGGCCGGCGAGCTGTTGGTGCAGGCGATCGAGATGGCCGGCTACCGCCCCGGCGACCAGATCTCCCTGGCCCTGGACGTGGCCAGCACCGAGTTCTTCAAGGATGGCCGCTATGCCTTCGACGGCGGCAGCTACACCAGCGCCGAGATGGTGGACCAGCTGGCGGCGCTGGTGAACCGCTTCCCGATCATCTCGATCGAGGACGGCGTGGCTGAAGACGACTGGGACGGCTGGGCCCTGCTCACCGAGAAGCTCGGCAAGACCGTGCAGCTGGTGGGCGACGACCTGTTCGTGACCAACACCAGCCGCCTGCAACGCGGCATTGATCTGGGGGTGGCCAACTCGATCCTGATCAAGGTGAACCAGATCGGCTCGCTCACCGAAACCCTGCAGGCGATCGACCTGGCGGGCCGGGCCGGCTACACCAGCGTGATCAGCCACCGCTCCGGCGAAACCGAAGACACCACCATCGCCGATCTCTCGGTGGCCACCCGCGCCGGCCAGATCAAGACCGGCTCCCTCAGCCGCAGCGAGCGCGTGGCCAAGTACAACCAGCTGCTGCGCATCGAAGACGAGCTCGGCAGCCAGGCGGTGTATGCCGGCGCCGTGGATCGCGGGCCCCGCGGCAAGGCCGCCTGAGACGGGCAAGAGCTGCCCCCTGCCGGCGCAGCTCTTGCCAGATTGCGCAGCCCAACAGGGGTCTGGCCGCGGCAAAACCAAAGAGATTCGGTCAGCACCCCTGGGCAGGCGCGATGAGACCCATGGTGAGCCTGTTGACTTCCGCGCGCCCATGGCCCTCCTCGATGCCGTTCTCTCCCGGATCAGCTCCAGCCTCGGCTCCGAACAGACCCAGACCCTCCTGCAGGGGGTGATCAACCAGGCCGGCGGCCTCCAGGGCCTGGCCAAACGGTTCAACACCACCGGCATGGCCGAGGTGTTCAACAGCTGGGTGGCCATCGGCGAGAACATCGCTATCAAGCCCGAGCAGCTCGACGCCGTCTTCGACCACGAGATGGTCCAGCAGCTCGCCGGCAAGCTCGGCCTCGACCCTGAGAAAGCCCGCTCGGTTCTCGCCCAGCTGCTGCCCAAGGCGGTGGACGAACTCACCCCTGCCGGGACCCTCGAGGACGCCGCCTCCTGAGCACAAGGGCAGGCTCAGTACGACTGCTGACTGACTTCAGGCGAATCTCAGCCAACAGTCAGCAGTTCTGAGCTTGTGGCCGATGGCATCCCAGGCCACAGTGCAAGGATTGGATCCAGAGCGAAGCGAGAGGCGAAGAGTGATGGTTCTCGCGCATGCCGTATCAACCCCCACGGAGTGGATGGCCCAGGGCGATCTGGACGCCCGCAACTGAGGCCTCCCCACCCCAGATGGATCCACCGGCTCTCCGCCCTGAACCAGCGCCGACAAGGGGAGCACCAGGCCAACCATCGATCCCCGCCCCCAGGCTCCGTGTGGGTGAGGCCGGGTCAGGGCAAATCGGCTGCTCGAAACTCTGTTATGTGCTGGCGGGAATCGGGCTGGCCCTGAGCACCAGCGCCGGGCTGTTCACCTACTCCCTGCTGCATGAGCAGCAGGAATCGGTGGGGGCGGCGGTGGTGGATCACATCGCCTCCTCCACCTGCACGGCGATCAACAGCACCCTGGCTGCCCTGGCCGTCACCAAGAGCGATGTGCTCAACGGCGAGCCGGAGCGGGAGCGCACCGAACCGGAATGGACGGAGGCGGTGGGCGTGGTGAACACCGGCACTTGGACGCTCGAGGATTTCCATGCCGCCGGCGTGAGCGCTGCACAGGCCATCACCAGTCTGCGCAGCCTGCCCCAGCACAACCTGGCGCCACTGACGAGCAGTCCCATCCAGACCGCCCTGGATCAGGCCTCCCCGGCCCTGCGCCAGGAGCTGCGCCCGTATGGCTGCAGCGCCGGCTACGGGCTTGCCCCGGAAGCCGTGCGCATTGTCTCCATTCCCCAGCCAGGGGGCGAGGCCACCCCTGGGTCGAGCGGCGGGCCATGGTTTGCCCTGCTCTACGGACCCTGGGATCAGAACGGCCAGCAGAAGACCGCCTTCGCCCTGGTGGATCTCCAGGCCATCGCGCTAGGGGCGAGTGGCCATGACCGCCACGGGCATGGCCTTGAAGGCCTGTTTCATGGCGGCAGTGGCCAGCTGGCCATGACGATCGAGCTGAGCCCGGCCTCGGTGCTGAGCGACCAGCTCACCCTGCATCGGGCGATGCCCAGCCTCGATGCCGAGGACCACAAACTGCTGGCCCTGCGCATCATTCCCTTCGCCAACCAGCTGCTGCGCACCGAGCTGGGGGTGAACCATCGCGAACTCGACCGGGGGGCACGGCGCAGCGCGGCCTTCGTGTTTCTGATGGGGCTGCTGGCGACATCGAGCGTGGTGGTGATCAGCCGCCGCACCGAGCTGAAATTGCGGCGGCTCAACCTCGCCCTGCTGCAGGAGAGTCGCACCGATGGCCTCACCCGCCTGGCGAATCGCCGCGCCTGGGATGAAACCCTCCTGCGGGAGGAAGGCCGGCGACAACGCCACGGCCACCGCTACGGGCTGGTGGTGGTGGATCTCGACGGCTTCAAGCAGATCAACGATGCGCAGGGGCACTCGATGGGCGATCAGGTGCTCCAGACCGCGGCGGCCCGCATGGCCGCCGTGCTGCGGGAGACCGACCTGCTGGCCCGGGTGGGCGGTGATGAATTCGCCGTGCTCAGCATCAACCCCACGGCCGAGGGGCTGCACGGCCTCACGGAACGCCTCGGCGAGGCCCTGACGGCAGCCGGCATCAAGGCCTCGATCGGGGCCGCCCTCAACCGGGAGGGTTCCACCCTGGAGCAGACCTGGGCCGAAGCCGACGGCGCCATGTACGACTGCAAGAGTGGCCAGGTGAGGACCGATCCGGCCGCACCACCCCCCTCCTGCGGCGAACACAGCCGCGATTCCTCCTCCGAATCCCGATGAACAGCCTCATGAACGCCATGAATCGCCTCAAGCGCGCCCTGGGGCTGCCAGAGACGATCGGCGTGCTGGGCGTGGTGCGGATGTGCCCGATCCTGGTGTTCTTCGGCCTGCTGATCGTGGCCGCCCTGGTGGTGCTGGCGTTGCAGTGAGCGCCGGGCTCAGCGCAGGCGCTCACACACCGGCTGGGCGGCCTGCCCCGGATCGGGGCTGGAGGGTTTGAGGAGGGGCCCCAGGGGGGACTCCACCTCCACCCCCAGCATCTCGGGCAGTCGCGCCATGCAGGCCAGCATCGTCTCGATGGCGGGGTCTGCCGCCAGCTCCGCGGCCAAGGAGCGCGCCCGCGCCTCGGCGGCGGCGGTTTGCCCCGCCTGGCACAGCGCCTTGATCTGCTCTTCGCTCTGCTCCACCCGCTGCTGCAGGCGCTGCTGGGCAGCCGCATCCAGGCCGCTCAGGCACCGCTGCATCTGCTGCACCACCTCCAGCAGCGGCTGCATCAGCGCGTCGGCCGGACTGGTCGTTCCGCCCGCCCCCTCCTGGGCGGCCAAGGGCGCCGGCGCCCCAGCAGCGGCGAAAACCACTGCCAGCACCGGCAGCCATCGCCTCGGCCATCCGGCAAGGGGCGCCATCAGCCCACGCCGGGGAGCTGGTCGATGCGGCTGTCGCGGCGGAGCCGGGCCTGCAGTTTCAGCCAGCCCCAGCTGATGGGCAAACCCGCCACCACGGGGATGGCCACAAGGGCCGGGCGGCTGCTGGCGGCCAGCAGGGCCGCCGCCACGGCCAGCCCGGCCAGCAGCATCGACTGGCCGGCACTCTGCTGGGCCAGCGCCAGGCGACGCAGCAGGCGGTCGGTTTCACCAGCCCGGATCTGCACCTGCAGATCGCCCTGCTCGATCCGCGCCAGGCTTTCATCCAGGCGCCGGGGAATGCCGAGGGCGCGGCTGCCCACCTCGGCCGCCTGGCGGGTGATTTCGTTGAAGAGCTCATTGGCTCCGGCATTGGGACCGGAGCCGGCGGGTCCGCCGCCACTGGCAGTCATCAGCGGAAGCAGGTAGGGACGGGCGATCGCCACCAGGCTAAAGCCGGGATCGAGGGTGCGGCCCACCCCTTCGAAGGTGGAGAGGGCCCGCATCACAAAGATCAGCTCCGGCGGCAGCCGGAACGGCTGGCCGTACACCAGGGCGTAGAGATCGCCGGAGAGCTTGTTGATCACATTGGCGGAGAAGGGCGGTGTGAGCGCCTCGTTGAGCATCACCCGCACCAGGCGACGCACGGGCCCCAAATCGATGCCGGCGGCAATCACACCGGCCCCCTGAAGCTCCTGCACCAGCAGGGCCGCATCGCGGCCGGCCGCGGCCCGCACCATCCGGCCCAGGCGAGAGCGCAGGCGACCGGAGAGCTGCCCCATCATGCCGAAGTCGTAGTAGATGAGGGCGCCATCGCTGCCCACGGCCAGGTTCCCGGGATGGGGATCGGCATGGAAGAAGCCGAAGCGCACCAGCTGCTGCAGGTAGCTGGCGGCCCCCTTCTCCGCCACCGCCGCCGGCTCGATGCCGGCATCCAGCAAGGCCTGGCGGTCGGTGATCTTGATGCCGGGCACGTAGTCGAGGCAGAGCACCCGCCGGGCGCTCAGCTCCCACACCACGGCCGGAATGCGGATGCCGGGATCGTCGAGGAACTGCTGGCGGAAACGGGCGGCGTGCTCGGCCTCCAGGCGGAAGTCGAGTTCCCGCAGCAACACCCGCCGGCACTCCTTGGCGATGCCCACCCAGTCGCGGCCCTGGCCCCAGCGGGGATGGCGCTGCACCACCGCCGCCACCTGCTGCAGCACCTCCAGGTCGAGGCGGAACAGCCGCTCCAATCCGGGCCGCTGCACCTTGAGCACCACCTGACGGCCACTGCGCAGGCTGGCGCGATGCACCTGGGCCAGGCTGGCGGAGCCGAGGGGAACCGGTTCGAGATCGATGATCTCGGCACAACGCTCTCCAAGCTCCTGCTCCAGCAGGGCCTGCACCACCTCGAAGGAGAAGGCGGGCACCCGGTCCTGGAGCTGGGCCAGCTCCTCCACCAGCTCGGCAGGGAGCACGTCAGGGCGGGCCGAGAGCAGCTGGCCCAGCTTGATGAACGCCGATCCCAGCTGCAGGAACTGCTCGGTGAGCCAGCGGGCCCGGCTGCGGGCCCGACGGGCCCGCAGTTCAGGGGTGACGCCACCGGGATAGGACCAGGGCTGGCCATCCCACCAGAGACCCAGCGCCAGCCCGAAAGCCAGCCACCAGATCCGCAGGGGGCGCCAGATCAGGGGCCTGCGCATCACGGCCGCTCGTCCAGGCGCCGGCTGAAGGCAGCCACCCGGGCGCGCAGGGCATCGATCTGGTCCTGGGGATCAAGGCTCGACCCAGACGGAGCGCCCGGCGGCGGCGCGGACGGAGCGCCCGGCGGCGGCGCGGACGGAGCGCCCGGCGGCGGCGCGGACGGGGAAGCGGCGGCAGTCGCGGTGGTGGCGCCCCGCTCCAGCCGGGCGGCTTCCTGCTCCACCTCGTCCCAGAACAGGCTGAGTTCCTGACGCAGGCGCTCAGGGGCGTCCTGCAGCACCACGGCTGCCTGCGCCGCGGCATCGAGCAGACCACTGCCGAGGCGGGCACCAAGCCGCGAGACGGCCGCCTGGATCACGGTCTGGGGAGCAGGCATCGGGCGGCGCACGGCGCAGATGCGAACTGTGGCAGATCGCAGCGTTAGGGCGTGGTGGGCTCCGGCGGCTCCGAAAGCAGGGGGGGCTCAGCCGGCAAGGCCGGCTCGGGCAGGGCGGGGGCAGCCGGGCTCTCGAGCGCCGGGTCCGGGGCCGGGCTCGGGGAAGTCTCGGAGGTCTCCGGGCTCTGGGCAGCGTCCTCCTCGGCCTGACGCTGGTCCTGCCGCTTGCGCTCCTGGTCAGCCTGGCGCTGCTGCTCTTCCAGCTCCAGCAGCCCCAGGTCGCCGCGGATCGATTGCACAGGGGCCCCAAGCTTGAGGCGCAGGCTCTCCAGCGTGGTGCCTGGAAATTCCCGCACGTCAAAGGGCTGACCGAGCTGCACCCAGGTGGAGAGCTCAAGGTCCATCAGCCGCTGCACCACGCCATAGCCCAGAGCGAAGCAGACACCGGCCACCAGCGGCACCCGCCAGTGCAGGCGGGGAACGGGCGGCGAGGCTGGGGCGGCAGCACGGGTCATGGGCGCAGGTTAAGCCTGGCTGCCAGGACCATCCCCGGCAGACGGGCCAGGGTCGCCTCGGCCTGGCAGGGGAATGCGCTGCATGCCCGGCCTGCGTTGCTCATCGCATTCCGGTGATTCAATCCAGGTAGAAGTAGTTGAGGTGAAGTCCGCCACCCACATATTCCTGCTTCACCCCGCCCTCATAGAACGTGCGGCGGTAGAAAGCGGGCACAGCCCTGGGATTGCCCGGTGGCGTGATGATCTTGGCGTCGCAGGTTTTCACCTTGTCGGAAATGGCCTTGCAGGAGCTGAGATTGCGCATCACCTCATACACCGTGTGATCCGCGAAGGTGATCATGTCGAACACCTGCTTCTCATTGGTCGCCCCTGCCACCGGCGTGATGGCGCAGTAATCCCTCCGGCCGTTGCGCTCGCAATTGGGAGAGAGCTGCGCCTGGGAGGACAGGGCCCCAGCGGCCAGCAGGAACGCTGTCACGGCAAGGGCGGCGTGGAGGGGGTTCACGGCGGTGGACCAGCTGGCCGTGTCGTAGCCGCGGCTCCAGTCGCCTCCGTCCTCCGATCGCAAAACTTCAATCTCAAGCGGCTCTGGCCCAGCCAAACGGGCTCTTGACCCTGCCCGAAGGTGTGACTACATTGGTGGGGGTCGGCCCCTGTCGCCCTCCCTTGCCCAGCCCAGCCGTGCCGTGGCGCCGCAACGGCGTGACGCTGCTCACCTGCCCGATTCAACCGGAGCTGATCGCCCAGGGGGAACACTTCACCAAGGGCTGTGACCACTGGTCCCCGCAGCAGCCGCCCGAGGAGCGATGACCGGAGCCGTGGGATCAGGCCTGACGACGCGATTGAGGATGGACGGGAGATCGCCGGGAGCGGATCGTGGCCCCCAAGCGTGAACCCGGTAGAGCCAACCTGCCCTCCAGAGCTGTGGGCACCGCGACGGAGAGCACGCGGCGCCACCTCTCGCGCCACTGGGAAATCTACTTTTTCCTGACAGCCTTCGCGCTCCTCAGCCTCCAGGTTTACCTCTTCAACGCTGACATCGACTCCCTCTCGGATCTCCATGGAGCGATTGCTCTCTTCGCAGACTTTGAGGTATTCGTAGCCAATCGCCTTGCCTACATATGCGCGCCGGCGATTTTCTTCCCGCTTGCCTTCCTCCTGGCTTGCGGCAGGCAGCCTGCCTGGCGCAGGCGCTATCTCGACATTCTGGGCTGGTATTTGATCCTGAGGATGGCCATCCAGCTGATCGGACTGAATATTCTAGCTTTTGACTCGGTGACGCCGAAATTCCTACTGATCACACAACTGTTGTTCTTTTTGCCATATTCTCTCTCGATATGGGGCTGGATCTACTGGCGACTGGACGTGATCGCCCGCTCCAAGAGTCGCCTGTTTTTTCGCCTGGACTGCGAAGGCAGCCAGCCGCGACCCATCGACTACTTCGTTGCCTCCTTCTCCTCGGTCTTTTCAGCAACCATCAGCGGCATCAAGGGGAATTCCGTGCGGGCGAGGGTTCTGATCCTGGTCCACGGTTTTCTGATCTACGACATCATGGGACTCACCCTGTCCAGGGCGATTGCCTTGGTTCAGAGTCACTGATCGGAGTCACGGACCGAGTCAACGGCCAGGCCAGCTCAATCCAAGCGGCTCTACTTCAACCGAATGACAGGACGGGCAAACTTCAGGAGCCCTCATCGACCCAAACCTCTCGTGGAACATGGGCTTTGCCGCTACGTCGTGTAATCGGCGTTGATCGGTACGTCAGACAAGAATCCAGTCCCTGACTTGGTTTTGAGAGTTTAGACTGTTGACACCATTTTGACACCTGCGGGGCAAAACCCAGTCCCCACGGTGGCATTGACACATCCTTGACACCAAATCCCCTCGATGGCGAGGCACGAGCGAGTCCTTGATCGGGTGGACCTGCAGGGGGGTAAGCGGAACAACGCATACGTTTACCGAGACCCCCAGAAAGGGGGCAAGTGGCACCTGCACTTCCTGAACAGAGAGACGAACCAGAAACATCGGTTCGTCCTCAAGCGACCTAACGGCAGTTACCCCGACCCATCACCAGCAGGAGAAGACGAGGCACTGGGTCTGGCACAGGAGCGATACATCGAACTACGAACCAGAACCGACCGAGGGGAGGTGGTCAACGTCCTGACGATCGGGAAGATGGTTGAGCAGTTCCTGGAGAGAGAGGGCAAAAGGGTCAAGACCCGTCCCCACGAAGGAATCACAGCAGCACGATTCCGTCTGATCAGAAACCAGTGCAGACACTTCCTCAACTACTGCAGCGATGGACGTGGCGGCAGCAACAAGCAAGTTCACCTTGTGAGAAGGGGATTTCTGGACGGATACCAGCACTGGAGAGAAGAGACAACGAATGCAGTGGACAAGAAAGGTCAAAAACTCCCCCGACCAACCACCCTCAACGGGGAGTCCTCAACCATCAAGCGGATGTGGAGAGAAGTCGCACTAGCACAGGGATTCATCACAAGAGATCAGTTACCTGAAATCCCGTATGCAAAGACTGGCAAGGACCAGTCCTTCAGGAGGTCGTCTCTGTCAGCAGAGGAATGGACCCAACTGGAACGATCAGCACGTCTGTACTGGATTCAAGGCAAAAGCAGGTATGACGAAGACGGGAAACCGTTGGGTTACCACCTGATCACGAGAGGCACGAATAAGGGACAAGAGAGCGACAAACCGATCACTCGATCAACTTTATTTGGCGTCAACAAAGGGAAAGGCACCAAACAGTCCCAACGGGCAGCACATCAACAAATCCACCGAGAGATGTTGTACCTAGCAATGCGGATCTCGATGGAGTCAGGAATTCGGATCGGATCTCTGAGGCAAATGAGATGGTGTCACATCACAGAGAACAAAACACTGAGCAAAGAGGAGAGGAAAATCTGGTGCGTCGTGGAAGTACCAGCAGAAAACACAAAAACAGGCAGATGGTACGAATTAAGCGCACCAATCACAGCGCACCTAGAGCGACTCAAAGAGATCACCCATCCAAAGAACCAAAATGACCTCCTCTTCTTGATTCAATCGACCGGCAAACCCCTAAGTAGCAGGATCTGGAGAGATGGACTCTTGGAGATGTTGGTGGAAGCAGGTTTGGCAACCTGGGCAGCAGATGACTCCAACAACCAGAGGAAGGCGGAGATCAAATCAGGGAAAATCCTGACTTGGTACTCATTCCGTCACACCTGGATCACCTTCGCACTGGAGAGGGGAGTTCCGATCGCAACTGTATGCAACAACTGTGACACGTCAATCTAGTATATCCAGCAACACTACTTCCACTACGACGCAAAGCGGGCAACTGGGGCACTGGCGACCGGGAGGAAGAGACTCAAGTCAGCAGCGAGAAATGAGTAGCGCAGTCCCATTAACAACTACGGACAATCACCAGAGAATCACTTGCCAAACTTTTCTACAAGTTCGACTGCGGCAAGTTTGATGTCCTTGCGAGACATGAGATGAACCATCATCTCCTGGTCACGAAGCACGATGGGTACAGAGAGAATCTTGAAGACATACTTTCTGTCCTCATCGCGATAGTCGTCATACTCGGAATCAAAAACAGCAAAGTCGCGGAGACCATCCCTCCGTTTCAAGATGAAGAGAGTTTTTCTGAGAGTAGAACCAGACTTCTCCTCCTTCGCAGTAAACGTTTTAAGACCAGACCAGCACTGATTTCCGACAGCAGAAGGAAATCCCATCTCGTTGGACTGAATCACTCGCAGTTTCTGGGCGACCATGGGCAATTGGTCTTAGACCAACCAAGGGTAGCGACTTCATCACGACCCTCTAGTCATGACCAAGAGCAGACCATGCAATAATTGATTACCCCCCCCAAGACCATGAGCGACTGG
>VGPU01000033.1 GCA_016882525.1 Cyanobacteria bacterium M_surface_10_m2_119
TGTGGCTGCTGCTTCGGCTGTGTTCCTGGTGTACCCCTTCGGTCAGGGCTCCTTCTCGGACGCCATGCCCCTGGGTATCAGCGGCACCTTCAACTACATGCTGGTGTTCCAGGCTGAGCACAACATCTTGATGCACCCCTTCCACATGCTGGGTGTGGCAGGCGTCTTCGGCGGTAGCCTGTTCTCCGCCATGCACGGCTCCCTGGTGACCTCCTCCCTGGTGCGTGAAACCACCGAGAGCGAGAGCCAGAACTACGGCTACAAGTTCGGCCAAGAAGAAGAAACCTACAACATCGTGGCTGCCCACGGTTACTTCGGTCGCCTGATCTTCCAATACGCCTCCTTCAACAACAGCCGTAGCCTCCACTTCTTCCTGGCTGCCTGGCCGGTGGTCGGCATCTGGTTCACCGCCCTGGGCGTGAGCACGATGGCCTTCAACCTGAACGGCTTCAACTTCAACCAGTCGATCCTGGATTCCCAGGGCCGTGTGCTGAACACCTGGGCCGACGTGCTGAACCGCGCTGGCCTCGGCATGGAAGTGATGCATGAGCGCAATGCTCACAACTTCCCCCTCGACCTGGCTGCTGCGGAAGCCACCCCTGTGGCACTGACCGCCCCCGCCATCGGCTGAGGCCAACAGCCCGGCTGAGGCCAACAGCCCCGGCTGAGCCAAGCAGCACGCGAGTGTTGACAAGGGCTCTAGAGCGGAGCCCTGACGGAATCCCGAGAGCCCCCTCCGCAAGGTGGGGGCTTTTTGTTTGTGAGTGGGCCAGGGCTGCCAGTGCCACTGCCAGCGCAGTGCCGTTACCCATCGCCCAGGGCGGTTTGGTGGTGTTGCAGGCCGGAGGCTGCTGCGCGCACCCCCTGGTCTGCGCTCGAGCCACACCATTGCCGCCAAGCTGCGGGACAAAGCCAGGACAGATCTTCCCCAGATGGCTGCTGAGGAGCCGCACGATCGACCCAATCCCCATCTGCGGAAGCGTCACCCTGACCTGCTCTGGCAGGCATCAACACGAAGCGAAGAGAAATCAGGCGATGGCCTTGGCTTCGCCTTCTCTGAGCCAACAACAATCGCCCAGGAAAGCCCGATGAGATGAGCTCTGCAGCACCGCTTCAGAGACTGCTTGGTTGGGAAAAGCCGGTGACTGGATTTGAACCTGCGACCTACTGATTACGAATCAGTTGCTCTACCGCTGAGCTACACCGGCAACGCCCTGAACTTACCATTCAGGGGTCGCACAAGACCAGAATGCCTGCCCCTCAGCAGTCCGCCTCCTCCCGCCTGGATCCGGCGATGAAGGCGCGATTGCTGCAAGAGGCCCGCACCCCCTGGCGAAGCCTGCGCCGTGCCCTCTGGCTTGCGCTCACCGCTTCCGCGGCCCTGGGGCTGGCCACGATGGCGATGCGATCGGCAGCGGGGTCCGAGCTGGCCTCAGCGGATCTCCTGATCCAGATCACCGCCCTGGTCGTCTGCGGTGGGCTGCTCTGGTTCGACCGCAATCGGATCGACGACCTCTGAAGGCGTCAGATCTGCCGCCGTCGTTCCTTCCGCTGGAGCTGAGGAGCCGGCATCCACGGCCAGCAAAGGAGCCGTGACCGGGGCGCCAGGCCCCGGTTCAGGATCAGGGGCGATGGCCGAGGCCACCGGGGACACTTCTTCTGTGCCCTGAGGCGCTGCAGCTGCCCCCTCCGCAGCAGCTCCGGGCTTCGATCCTGGGCCTGGCTGAGCCTCCGGGGATGCTGCCGAGGCCAGGGGGGACAGCAGCAGCAGGGGGAGGCCCAGGCTGAGGCGCTGGCTGGCGAAGGCGGCTCCAGGCTCCGCAAGGGCTGCGGCGGGGCGCGTGAGCAGCCAGAGGCTCTGGGTGAGCTGCTGCCACTGCCAGGTGAGCAGGGCCAGCACCGGCACGGCCAGCAGCAGGCTGATCAGGCGGTTGGCGTCGCTCAGGGGAGACAGGGATACAGCAAGCACCGCCTGGTTGTCGATCCACCAGAGCAGGGGCAGGAGCAGGGCACTGCCGAAGACCAGAAGCAGTCGCGGCACCAGTCCCCCCTGCAGCTCCCTGAGGCGTTGCTGCAGGCCGCTGCGGCCTGCGGCCGGTACCTGCACCACCAGGAGCGAACAGCAGTCGGCAGGGCGGCGCCAGAGCAGGATCATCGGTGCCAGCACCCCCAGGCCCCAGAGCAGCAGGCGCTCCAGGCCGGGCAGCGGCCCCGGATCGGCCCCCGCCAGCAGCAGGAGCAACAGCAGGAGCTCCAGGGGGATGGCCCCCAGGGCCACCAGCTGAAGCCAGAGCAGGGGCTCGCTGCGGGGATTCACGGCCAGGGGCCTCCGGGGGGTGTGGTCAGCTGCTGAGGGTGCGGCGCTGGGTGACCAGCTTGAACGCCTCGATGCGATCGCCTTCCTGCCAGGAGCTGAAGCGGTCGCAGGCACAGCCGCACTCGAAGCCGGTGGCCACCTCCTTGACGTCGTCCTTGTTGCGGCGGAGGGAGTCGAGGTCGCCCTCGTGCACCTTCTCCTTGCCGCGCCAGACGCGCACCTTGCAGTTGCGCTGCAGTTTGCCGCTGGTGACGTAACAGCCGGCCACGGCGCTCTTGCCGATCGTGAACACGGCCCGCACCTCGGCTTCCCCGAGGGCTTCTTCCACCAGCTCCGGCTCCAGCAGGCCCTCCATGGCCAGCTGGATGTCTTCCAGCAGCTTGTAGATCACGTCGTAGTCGCGCACGTCGACGCCGGTGGCATCGGCGGCCCGTTTGGCACCAGGGGCCATGGAGGTGTTGAAGCCCACGATCACGGCGCCGGAGGCTGCCGCCAGGTCGACGTCGGTCTCGGTGATCTCGCCCGGGGCCGAAAGCAGCACCCGCACCTGCACCTCGCCCTGGGGCAGCTGCTCAAGCGATCCGAGGATCGCCTCCACCGAGCCCTGCACGTCGGCCTTGAGGATGAGGTTGAGCTCCTTGAGTTCGCCCTCGCTGGCCTGGCCGGACATCGAGGCCAGGGATACCCGACGGGAGGCCATCTGCTGGGCCAGACGGGTGGCTCGGGCCTCGTTGGCCCGATCGCCCACCACGGAGCGGGCAGTCTTCTCGTCGGGGTAGACCTCGAACTCGTCGCCGGCGGTCGGCACTTCGCTGAAGCCCAGGGCCTCCACCGCGTAGGAGGGGCCGGCGGCCTTCACCCGCTTGCCGGTGTCGTCGACCATGGCGCGCACCTTGCCGAGCACGGGGCCGGCGGCCACCACATCGCCGGTGCGCAGGGTGCCGTTCTGGATCAGCAGGGTTGCCACCGGGCCCTTGGCCTTGTCGAGGTGGGCCTCGATCACGGTGCCGCGCGCCAGGCGGTCCGGGTTGGCCTGGAGGTCTTCCACCTCCGAGACCAGCAGCACCATTTCCAGGAGCTTGTCGATGTTCTCGCCCTTGATGGCGCTCACCGGCACCATCACGGTGCTGCCGCCCCAGTCCTCGGCCACCAGCTCCTGGGCGGAGAGCTCCTGCTTCACCCGGTCGGGCGAGGCCCCCTCCTTGTCGATCTTGTTAATCGCCACCACGATCGGCACCTTGGCGGCGCGGGCGTGGCTGATCGCTTCCAGGGTCTGCGGGCGCACGCCGTCATCGGCGGCCACCACGAGAACTGCGATGTCGGTGACCTTGGTGCCCCGGGCACGCATGGCGGTGAACGCCTCGTGGCCCGGGGTGTCGAGGAAGGTGATCTTGCGCGCCTCCCCGGCGTGATCGATCTCCACCTGATAGGCGCCGATGTGCTGGGTGATGCCCCCGGCCTCGCCAGCCGCCACCCGGGTCTTGCGGATCGCGTCGAGCAGGCTCGTCTTGCCGTGGTCGACGTGGCCCATCACGGTGACCACGGGCGGACGGCGGATCAGGTGTTGGAGGTCGCTGGCCTCGATCATCTCCACCGTCTTGGCGGCGGCCTCCTCCACGTCGTCCTCGAGCACGGGCACCCCGAACTCCTCGGCCACGGCCTCGATCGTCGAGAGGTCGAGGCTCTGGGTGACGGTGGCGATGATCCCCTTGAAGAAGAGGCTCTTGATGATCTCGGAGCTCTCCACGCCAAGCTTCTCGGCCAGCTCCTGCACCGTGAGGTTGCCCTCCGGCACGATCAGCATTTCGGGCCGCTGGGCCTTGGCCTCGCGGGCTGCGCGCAGCTCCATGGCCCGGCGGCGCTGGCGCTGGCGGGTCGTTTCCTTCTTGCGCTTGCGTACCGCCACGGTCGGACGGCCCGCCGGGCTGGCCGCTGCGGCACGGGGCTTGGCGGGCCGGGCCAGGCTGGCCTGCAGCACCACCGCCTCCTGCTCGCCGGCGTAACCGCTGGTTTCGGCGGTGAGGGCATCATCGTTCTCGCCGATGATGTGCACCTTCGGGCGCTGCCGCTGGGGCGAACGGCTGCGCAGCGCCTCCAGCTTGGCGCTGTCGTCCCAATCGGGGCGGCGGGGACGACCGGCGGGGCCCACCGGGCCTGCGCGGAAGCCGGGACGCCGGGGCGCAGCAGGGGGGGCGGCCGTGGGGCGCACCAGATCGGGTGGAGTGGCTGGACTGGTGGCCGGGGGGGTTTCCGCGCGGTCGCCGGGACGGCGCGGCGGCGGCGCCGGCGTCCGGCCCGAGGGCTTCTGCAGCTGCATCAGCTGGCCAGGGGCCACGGGCTTGCGCATGCCCGTGGGCATGCCGGGGCGGCTGGGGGCTGCGGGACGCCCGGGGGCATTGCTACCGCTGCTGCTGTCGCGCCGGATGGGCTTGCCCACCAGCTCGAGCGGCGTGGGATTGGGGCGGCCGGTCTGGGCCGGCCGGCTGGGGGCGGGCGCACCGGGGCGCTGGGGGCTGGGGGGGCGCTGGCTGAGGGCCGGTCGGCTGGCCGGAGGCGCCGGCCGGTTCCCGCCACCCTGAGCGCTGAGGGGTTTGCCCACCAACTGGGGACGACCCGGAGCGGGAGCGCCGCCGGGTCGACTGGGCAGGTCCGGTTTGCGGCTGGGAGCCGGCGCAGCGGGTCGGGCCGGCTTGGAGGCGATCACCACCGGCGGCTTGGCGCTCGGGCGGGCTGGTGCCGGGGCCGCGGGCCTGGAGGGCTGGGGGGACGGCGGGCGGCTCGCCTGGGGAGCCGGGGGACGACTGGCCTGGGGAGCGGGAGGACGGCTGGGAGCCGCCGGCTTGCCCACCACCGGCGGGGTGGGCCGGGAGGGTGCGGGCGCCGCTGCGGCGGGCCGGGCTGGGGTGGGAGCACTCGGGCGGGCCGGAGGGCTGCTCGCGCCAGCGGCCGGACGGCTGATGGGCGGCGAGACGACCGCGGGCTTCACCGGTGCTGCGGCAGCCGGCTTGACGGGGGATGGGGGAGCTGGCTTGCCCGGGGCGGCCGGAGCTGCCGCGGCCGGTTTCGCGGGCACCGGCTTCACCGGCGCCGGAGCGGCCGGGGCGACAGCGGCCTTCTTAAGGGTGACGATGGTCTTGGCAGGGGCAGGAGCCGCGGCGGCGGAGCCGTTTCCGCCCTTCTCTAGCAGCTGGCGGATCCGTGCCGCCTCGTCGTCGCTGATGGAGCTGCTGTGGCTCTTGGCAGCCACCCCCAGCTTCTCGGCGGCATCGAGCACGTCCTTGTTCTCCAGGCCCAGGTCCCGGGACAGCTCATAAATTCTGACTTTGCCGCTGCTGGTCATTCAGGTCTCCAATGGTCGGGGCTCCTGAACCGGCGAGCGGATCGGGAAGCACACCAGGCCGCGCGCATGGCGGCCAAAGGCCATCTTGCCTCAGGGGGGTGGTGGGCGCCGGTCAACCGGCGTGAGGCCGGCCTCCAGGCGCTGTTCCAACGCGTCCAGGATGGCGTCCGTCACCGGGCAGCGCAGGGCTCTCTGCAACCGTCGCCGCCGGCGGGCCTCCTCCACACAGCTGTGGCGGGGGCAGAGATAGGCGGAGCGTCCCATGCCCCGGTCGAGGGCGATGCCGCCCTCGGCCAGCCGGATCACGCGCCACAGGTGCTGGCGGTCCAGCCGTTCACGGCAGGCCACGCAGCGCCGCAGCACAGGCCTGCCGCCCATGGCTTCAACCCTCCTGATCGCCCTGTTCGCCGGCGTCCTCGACCGCCTCACTCCCCTCCAGCTCTTCGGCGTACTCCTCCTCGTCCTCCGGCAGGGGATAGAGCTCCCGCAGGCGGGCATCCTCCTCGGCCCGGGCGGCCTGTTCGGCGGCAAGCCGGGCCTCCGCCTCAGCCTGGAGCTGCTCCTCTTCCTGGCGGCGGGCGATCAGCTCGGCCACCACGGCGTCCTCCGTGCCCTGGTCGTACTCGTGGGCGTTCTTGATGTCGATCTTCCAGCCCGTGAGGCGGGCCGCCAGCCGCACGTTCTGGCCTTCCCGGCCAATCGCCAGGCTGAGCTGATCGGGCGGCACCAGAACGTGGGCGTGCTGACCCTCCGGATCCACCAGCCGCACCATCTCCACCTTGGCGGGGCTGAGGGAGTTGGCGATGTACTGGCCCGGATCCTGCGACCAGCGGATCACGTCGATCTTCTCGCCGCGCAGCTCGTTCACCACCTGCTGGATGCGGGAGCCACGGGCGCCGATGCAGGCCCCCACGGGATCCACCTCGCGCTCCACCGAGTCGACGGCCACCTTGGTGCGGGGGCCCACCGAGCGGCTGGGGGGATTGGCCTCGCGGGCCACGGCCACGATGCGCACGGAACCCTCCTGGATCTCGGGCACCTCGTTTTCGAACAGATACACCACCAGGCCGGCGTTGGCGCGGCTCACGAACAGCTGCGGACCGCGCCGGGGTACCTCGCTCACCTCCTTGAGGAACACCTTGAAGGTGGCGTTGGCGCGGTAGTTGTCGTTGGGCAGCTGGTCACGGCGGGGCAGCTCGGCCTCCACCTCCGGGCGGCCCAGGCCGCTGCTCACGGCCATGATCACGCTCTGGCGCTCGAAGCGGATCACCCGGGCGGTGAGCACGGGGTCTTCGAGATCCGCGAACTCCTCCTGGATCATCCGGCGCTGCTGATCGCGCAGCTTCTGGGCCAGCACCTGCTTGGTGGTGGCGGCGGCCATGCGGCCGAAGTCGTCCTTCTCCGGGGTGACGTCCAGCACCACGGTGTCGCCGATCTGGGCATCCTCGGCCACCTGGCGCACGTCTTCGATGGCGATCTGGTGGTCGTCGCTCTCCACCTCTTCCACGATGATCTTGGAGGCCAGCACCCGGTAGCCCTCGTCATCGAGGTCGAGCTGCACATCGAAGTTGGAGAAGTAGTCCTCCTCGAAGGGGTCTTCGCTGATGCCCAGATACAGGGTGCGGCGGTAGCGCTCGTAGCCCTTGAGCAGCGCCTCGCGCAGGGCCGCTTCCACCACGGCGGGGGGGAGTTTCTTCTCTTCGCTGATGTCCTCGATCAGGTTGTTCAGACCGGGGAGCAGAACCAGAGCCATGATTTTTCGGTTTTGAGTTGATTCAGTTGTCGTCCTGCGGCGTCACCAGGCGCACCTGGATCACGGCCTTGCGGGGGATCCGCTTGGTGCGGCCGCGGATGTTGAGCTGGAGGTCCGTGGCATTGCGCTCGAGCAACAGCCCGTCGCAGTGCACCTCGCCCCCCTTGGCATCGCGATGCAGCACGGCCACCGGAAATCCGCGGAAGCTGCGGAAATCGCGATCGTCGTGCAGCTCCTCGCTCACGCCGGGGCTGCTCACTTCCAGAACATAGGCTGCCTCTCCCAGCAGCCCGGCCGCCTCGATGGCGTCACCCAGGGGGGCGCTGAGGCCGGCACATTCATCCAGGCTGATGTCCTGGCCATCGGCGCGCTGCACCAGCACCTGCAGGGTCATCGGGATCCGATGGGTGTGCAGGTGTACACCGTGGAGGGTGTAAGCGGCAGATCCGTCGACGGCCTGGGCCAGGACAGCCTGGGCAAGCCGTTCCAGCTCGGGGATCAGCGGATGGGCCAAGGGGGGAACTCAGCGACCCCCCAACCTACGCAGCCGTCCCCGAGTGGAGCACGGGATGCCGGAGATCAGATCAGACCGCGCTGTCCGGGCCCGGGGTGCCGCCTGGAGTTCCCCCGGCACCCAGATCAATGATCGGCGCCTCGGCGAAGTAATCGCTGCTCTGCACGGTGCCCCGCAGGCCGGGATCCTGGTTGAGGCACTGGCGCTGCTTGTCGTCGTCGCGCAGGTACTGGCAGACCCGTGCCCAGAGCTTGGCCCGGGTTCCAGCCGTGCCGTTGCTGAAATGCACCAGGTCGGCTCCTCCCACCATGGCCTGGATTTCCACCCCGCAGACAGCACAGCGCTGGCGGGTGCCGGGAGGAATTGCTGCCATGGTGCGCAGAGGAGCGGGACCAGCAACTTAGGTCGATGCGACTGCTGCAGCTCAGCGACCCCCACCTGTTGGCCGATCCCCGCGGTCGCTACCGCGGCCGGCGCCCCGGGCTGCGCCTGCAGGCCGCCCTTGCCGGCGGCCTGGCGGAGGGAGCGGCACACTCCGCCCCGCCGGACCTGCTGCTCCTGAGTGGTGATCTCTGTCAGGACGAGAGCTGGGGTGGCTACGTGCGCCTGAGGGAGCTGCTCGACCATTGGCCCACCCCGGTGGCCCTCCTCCCCGGCAACCACGACCATCCCCAGCTGCTGCGGGCGGTCCTGGGCCGGCGGGCCTGCATCGCCCCGGCCCTGATCACCTGCGCTGGAGCACAGGTGCTGCTGCTCAGCAGTCACCGCCCGGGGTGCACGGCGGGCTGGATCGGGGCGGCCCAGCTGGCCTGGCTGCGAACCCGGCTGGCGGCCCTGGAGGCGCTGCCCTTGCTGGTGGCGGTGCATCACCCACCCCTCCCGATCGGTGACGCCGGGATGGATGCCATCGCCCTGGGCGATGCCCAGCCCCTGCTTGAGCTGCTCCGCCCGCTTCCCACGCTCGCCGGCCTCGTGTTCGGGCATGTGCATCAGTACTGGCGGGGTGAGTTCCCCGGTCGCCCTGAGGTGCCGCTGCTGGCCTGCCCGTCCAGCCTGTGTGGCTTCGGGCCGGTGCAGCCCTGCCCGCAGGGGCGGCCCGATGATCCCGGTGGTCTGTGGCTGGAGCTGGGGAGCGATGGTGCCCTCCAGCACCGGCTGCTGCGCTGGTCAGCGCCCGCGGACGGCCCTGCCTAGCGTCAGAGTCTTCTGGTCTGGCGGTCTTCGCGGTGCCGTATCCGTCGTCCCCCATCCGCGCCCGACTCGCCCGTGGTCTGGCCCTCGGCCTGGCCCTGCTGCTCCTGCTGCTGGGGCCCCACCCCCTGCCGGCGGTGGCAGCCGACCAGCCCGCTCTGCTCCAGCCCGGCGCCGAAGAGGCGACCACGGGGGGCCGTGCTGTGCCCCACAGCTTCGTGGCTGAGGCCGCCCGGGCCGTGGCCCCGGCGGTGGTGCGGATCGACATCGAGCGCAGCGTGGCGCGTCAGCCTTTCGATCCAGCGCTGCTGGATCCCTTGCTGCGCGACCTGTTCGGCGATCCCGCCGGCAGTCGGCGGGAGCGGGGCCAGGGCTCCGGCGTGGTGATCGATGCCGGGCGCGGCCTCGTGCTCACCAATGCCCATGTGGTCGATCAGGTCGACAGCGTTGAGGTGACCCTGGCCGATGGCCGCCAGCTCGATGGCGAGGTGGTGGGCGTCGATGGGGTGACCGATCTGGCGGTGGTGCGGGTGCGGGGTGTGCGCGATCTGCAGGCCGCACCCCTGGGTGACTCCGAGGCCCTGGAAGTGGGCGACTGGGCGATTGCCCTCGGCAGCCCCTACGGCCTGGAGCGCACGGTCACCCTGGGCATTGTCAGCAGCCTGCACCGCGACATCAACAGCCTGGGTTTCGCCGACAAGCGTCTGGATCTGATCCAGACCGATGCTGCGATCAATCCGGGCAATTCCGGCGGTCCGCTGATCGATGCCGCAGGCCAGGTGATCGGCATCAACACCCTGGTGCGCTCAGGCCCGGGGGCCGGGCTGGGCTTTGCCATCCCGATCAACCTGGCCCGGCGCGTCGCCAACCAGCTGGCCAGCGGCCAACCGGTGGTGCATCCTTACCTCGGGCTGCAGCTGGTGCCCCTCACAGCCCGGCGGGCCCGTGAGAACAACCGCGATCCCGATGCCCTGCTCCAGCTTCCTGAGCGGGATGGCGCCCTCGTGCAGCGGGTGCTGGAAGACAGCCCGGCCGAGGCGGCGGGGCTGCGCCGCGGGGATCTCGTCGTCGCTGTGGCCGATCTCCCCGTGGGCGACCCGGCGGCGCTGCTGCAGCAGGTGGAGCGCTCCCAGGTGGGCCAGCCCCTGCCGCTCACGGTGATCCGGGGCCAGCGGGAACTGAAGGTGTCGATCCGGCCGGCAGCCCTGCCCCAGGCTGGCTGAGCTTGCTACGGTCGCGGGCCACAACCCTCCGGTGTATGGCGGATCTGCAGGATCAGATGAAGCAGGCGGTGGCGGCCGCCGCCACCGAGCAGATCCGCAGCGGCATGGTGGTGGGCCTTGGCTCCGGCTCCACCGCAGCCCTGATGATCCAGGCCCTGGGCGCCAAGCTCAAGAGCGGTGAGCTCACCGACATCACCGGCGTCACCACCTCGTTCCAGGGCGAGGTGCTCGCCGCTGAGCTGGGTATCCCCCTCCAGAGCCTCAATGCCGTCGACCGCATTGATCTGGCCATCGATGGGGCCGATGAGGTGGACCCGGCGTTCCAGCTGATCAAGGGCGGCGGCGCCTGCCACGTGCAGGAGAAACTGGTGGCGGTGCGTGCAGCGCGCTTCGTGGTGGTGGTGGATTCCACCAAGCTGGTGGACACCCTCAACCTGGGCTTCCTTTTGCCGGTGGAGGTGCTGCCCGGTGCCTGGCGCCAGGTGCGGGGCCAGCTGCAGGAGATGGGCGGCGATGCCCAGCTGCGCATGGCGGTGAAGAAGGCCGGGCCGGTGGTGACCGATCAGGGCAACCTGGTGTTGGACGTGAAATTTTCTGGTGGCATCAGTGATCCTGAGGGCCTCGAGAAGGCGATCAACAACCTGCCCGGCGTGCTGGAGAACGGGCTGTTCGTCAATCTCGCCGATCAGGTTCTCGTCGGTGAGATCGTTGACGGTGTTGCCGGCGTGCGCGATCTGCAGAGGTGTTGAGGCCCAAAGGCGGCAGGGATGACGCTCCTCAGCACCGAACTGCTGGCACTGCTCGCTGAAACGGCACGCGATTTCATCGCCGAGCACTGCAGCTCACTCGACACCAACATCAACCGCACCCTGGCGTCGATCGGCCGGTTGTTCGATGCCGATCGGGCCTATGTGTTTGAGGTGTGCAAGGACCGGGGGCTGGTGCGCAACACCCACGAGTGGTGCGCCGCGGGGGTGGAGCCGCAGATCGCCAACCTCCAGGACCTTCCGGCCGATCTCTTCCCGTGGTGGATGCGGGAGCTGCGAGCCGGCCGAGCCATCCACCTCTCCAGCCTCGACGACCTGCCGCCGGAGGGGGAGAGCATGCGCGAGATGCTCGAGGCCCAGCACATCCACTCGCTGCTGGTGCTGCCCCTGGAGCGGCGTGGCCAGCTCGACGGCTTTGCCGGTTTCGATCACGTGCGTGGCAGCCGCCGCTGGAGCGACGAGGAGGTCGCCGTCCTGCGCATCGTGGTGAGCAGCTTCGCCCAGGGCTTCGAGCGACGGCTGATCGATCAGCGTCTCGAGCAGATGGCCTACGAAGACTCCCTCACCGGTCTGCCCAACCGAGCCCTGCTCGGGCAGCGCCTAGAGGAAGCCCTGGCGGCGGCACGGCAGAGCGGTCGCCTCCTGGCGGTGGGCTACCTGGATCTCGACGCCTTCAAGCTCATCAATGACAGCTACGGCCACGCCGTCGGCGACGAGCTGCTGGCCCTGATGGCCGCCCGCCTGCGCCGGAGCATGCACCCCGGTGACACGGTGGCCCGCCTCGGTGGGGATGAATTCGTGGTGGTGCTGCCGGACCTGGAGAGCCGGGAGCAGCTGCTGGCGCGGGCTGAGGCGCTCCTGGCCCTGATCGCCGAACCCTGCACGATCGGTGAGGGATATCGCGTGGCGGTGAGCACCAGCCTCGGCCTGCGCCTCGTACCCCCGGATGACGCCGGTCCGGACCTGCTGCTGCGCCAGGCCGATCAGGCCATGTACGCCGCGAAGCGTGCCGGCCGCAGCCGCATTCACCTCTTTGATCCCAGCTTTGAGCAGCGTGAGCACCAGCGCCACGCCCGCATCCGGGCCATTCGCTCTGCCATCAGCGGCGGTGAGCTGCGCCTGTTCGTGCAGCCGATGATCGATCTGGCCACCGGCCGGGTGGCATCGCTGGAGGCGCTGGTGCGCTGGGCCTCTGCCGATCAGGGGCTGCTGCTGCCCGGCGAATGGCTGCCGCTGATCGAGGACGATCCCGCCATCCTGTCCCTGGGTGAGTGGGTGATGGAGCAGGCTCTGCACTGGGGATCCCAATGGCTGAAGGCCGGACTCTGTGCAGGGATCAGCGTGAATGTTTCAGCCCGTGAACTGCTTGATCCGGGCTTCGCCGCGCGCCTGCGCGCCCGCCTTGGCAGCCATCCGCAGCTGCCACCGGGAGCCCTGCGGCTGGAGGTGCTGGAGTCTGCGGCTCTGCGTGACCTGGAGCAGGTGAAGGTCACGATGCAGGCCTGCTGTGAAGCGGGGGTGAGCTTTGCCCTCGACGATTTCGGTACCGGCTATTCGTCGCTCTCCTACCTGCGCCAGTTGCCGGTGTCGGTCATCAAGATCGACCGTTCCTTCGTGCAGCAGATGCTGACGGAGCCCAGCGATGGCCTGATCGTGCGTGGGGTGATCGATCTGGCCCATGCCTTTGGGCTGCACTGTGTCGCCGAGGGGGTCGAGAGCTTGTCCCACAGGCACATGCTCCAGGCCATGGGCTGTGAGTTCGCCCAGGGCTTCGCGATTGCCAGGCCGATGCCTGCTGAAGCCTTCCAGGCCTGGGTCAAGGCTGATGCGGGTGGGAGCGCCGGAGACGCCTGCTCCTGACCATCCCGCCGCAGGGGAGGCGTTCGGCTGCCGCCCGTGCCCTCACCGCTGCAGCCGCAGCCGCACCGATTCGGCGTGGCTGTGCAGGCCCTCGCTCTCGGCCAGGGTGATCACGGCAGGCCCCGTGGCGTCCAGGGCTGCACGGTTGAACTGGATCAGGGACGTGTGGCGCAGGAAGGTTTCCACGCTCAGGGCGCCGGCGAAGCGGGCGGTGCCGCTGGTGGGCAGGGTGTGGTTCGGACCGGCAAGGTAGTCGCCCACCGCCTCCGGGGTGAAGGGGCCCATGAAGATCGCCCCTGCGTGCTGGATGCGATCAGCCAGCGCCTCGGGGTTCTCCACCAGCAGCTCCAGGTGTTCGGGGGCGAAGCAGTCGCTCAGCGCGGCGGCGGCCTCGAGGTCGTCGCAGAGCACGATGAGCCCCCAGTCGCGGATGGCGGCCCGGGTGATCTCCGCCCGTGGGTGGCCCGCAAGCTGCTGCTCCAGGGCCTGGGGCACGGCGGCAGCCAGTTCTGGGCTGGTGGTGAGCAGGATCGCCGCCGCCAGGGGGTCGTGCTCGGCCTGGGCCAGCAGGTCGGCCGCCACCTGGTCGGCGTGGGCGGTGTGGTCGGCGATCACCAGCACCTCGCTGGGGCCCGCCAGGGAATCGATCGCCACCCGGCCGTACACCGCCTTCTTGGCCAGCGTCACGTAGAGGTTGCCCGGTCCCGTGATCACATCCACCCGGGGGATGCTCTCGGTGCCGTAGGCCAGGGCGGCCACGGCCTGGGCCCCTCCCACCCGGTAGATCTCGCGCACGCCGGCCAGGTGGGCCGCCGCCAGCACGGTGGCATTGGGCTGGCCCTGGGGCCCGGGAGGCGTGACCATCACCAGGCGCTCCACCCCCGCCACCTGGGCGGGCACCGCATTCATCAGCACGGTGCTGGGGTAGGCGGCCCGGCCGCCGGGCACATACAGCCCGGCTCGCTGCACCGGGCGCCAGCGCCGCCCCAGCCGTTCGCCGTGGGGGCCCTCCACGGCCAGGTCGGCGGGGTGCTGACGCTGGTGGAAATCCAGGATCCGCCGGTGGGCGAGCTCCAGGGCCCGGCGCAGCTCCGGAGCAGAGGCCTCCCAGGCGGCCTCCAGCTGCTCCGCCGGGATGCGCAGGGGGTCAGGGCGCACGCCGTCGAAGCGCTCGCTCAGGTCGAGCAGGGCCCGGTCGCCCTCTTGGCGCACCTGGTCGAGGATGGCGTCCACCCGGGCGGCCGCCTCGGCCATCTGGGCGCCGCTGGTGCGCTCGGCAATCGCCGCCAGCCGCTCGGCCGCGGCATGGCGATCGCGCAGGCAGGTGATGCTGGCGAGCGAGGCGACCACGGCGGTTGAGCTGCAGGTCTGCCCAAGCTAGGAGGGGGCCGTTGGGGCCCAGGCGTTAGGATCTCCGTTTGCCGAACCAGCGTCTGTCCGCCTGTGGCCAATAACAAGTCGTCGAAGAAGCGTATCGAGATCGCCGAGCGCAACCGGCTGCGCAACCGCAGCTACAAGTCGGCCCTGCGCACCCTGATGAAGCGCTGCTTCACGGCCTGCTCGGCCTACAGCCAGCAGCCCGGCGATGCCGCCAAGGACGCCGTGCAGGCAAGCCTGAGCGCCGCTTTCAGCAAGATCGACAAGGCGGTGAAGGTCGGAGCCGTGCACCGCAACACCGGTGCCCACCAGAAGTCGCGCCTGAGCGCAGCTGTGAAGCAGGCGATCGAGCCCGCCGCCAAGGCCTGATCCCGATCCGTCACCATGGCGGCAGAGCAAGCAGTGCTGTCCGCCATGGCGGTTCCCAGGTCTGAAGCTGATGGCGTGGTGGGAGCTCACCATGCCCCCCTCGTCGACTCCCACTGCCACATCGTGTTCCGCAACTTCGATGCGGATCTCGATGCCGTGGCCCAGCGCTGGCGGGATGCCGGCGTTCAGGCCTTGGTGCATGCCTGTGTGGAGCCGGCGGAGATTCCGGCGATCCGCGCCCTGGCCGATCGCTTCCCGGAGCTGCGCTATTCGGTGGGGGTGCACCCGCTGGACACTGAGCACTGGGCGGCCGACACCCAGCAGGTGCTGCGCGAGGCGGCCCATGCCGATCCGCGGGTGGTCGCGATCGGGGAACTGGGGCTCGATCTCTTTCGCGACACAAACCTCGAGGAGCAGCTGGCCGTGCTGCAGCCCCAGCTCGACCTGGCCTGCGAACTCGAGCTGCCGGTGATCATTCACTGCCGCGACGCGGCCGAGCCGATGCTGGCCCTGCTGCAGGAGCGGGCGGAGCGGGGTGTCTGCCCCCGGGGAGTGATGCACTGCTGGGGCGGCACTCCCGAGGAAATGGCCGGTTTTCTGGAGCTGGGCTTCTTCATCAGCTTCAGCGGCGTGGTCACGTTCCCCAAGGCGGAGGCCACCCAGGCCTGTGCCCGCCAGGTGCCGGCCGATCGCTACCTGGTGGAGACCGACTGCCCGTTCCTGGCGCCCACCGGGCACCGCGGCAAGCGCAATGAGCCGGCTTTTGTGGCCGCCGTGGCGGGCACGGTGGCTGAGTTGCGCGGCGAGAGCCTGGAGCAGGTGGCCCTTACCAGCAGCCGCAACGCAGCGGCCCTGTTCTCGCTGCCGCTTCACACTGTATGATGCTTCATTGGCCTGGAAGCGGATCCGCTCCTTGTTGTCGACGTCTGCAGCTCTGAAGCGAATTCGTTAGGCGCGCCCCTGCGGCCAGCCGTTCCCCTGGCGGGGAGCGGCTGTTCGTGTGGGCCGCCGGCCGGCGAGTGTTCGCTCCCGTTCTGCTGGCAGGTCGACTGGCCAGTTCTCCTCCAACCCGTTCCTGCAGGTTCACCGCATGAGCAGCGCGATCCAGGTCGCCAAGACCGCCACTTACCTGCCCGATCTGGTGGAGGTACAGCGGGCGAGCTTCAAATGGTTCCTGGAGAAGGGCCTGATCGAGGAGCTGGAGAGCTTCTCCCCGATCACCGACTACACGGGCAAGCTCGAGCTGCACTTCATCGGCAGTGAGTACCGCCTGAAGCGCCCCCGCCATGACGTGGAGGAGGCCAAGCGCCGCGATGCGACCTTCGCCTCGCAGATGTATGTCACCTGTCGCCTGGTCAACAAGGAGACCGGCGAGATCAAGGAGCAGGAGGTGTTCATCGGCGAGCTGCCTCTGATGACCGAGCGGGGCACGTTCATCATCAACGGCGCCGAGCGCGTGATCGTGAACCAGATCGTGCGTTCGCCCGGCGTCTATTTCAAGGACGAGCAGGACAAGAACGGCCGCAAGACCTTCAACGCCAGCCTGATTCCCAACCGGGGCGCCTGGCTGAAGTTCGAGACCGACAAGAACGACCTGCTGCACGTGCGGGTCGACAAGACCCGCAAGATCAACGCCCACGTGCTGATGCGGGCCATCGGCCTGTCGGACAACGACGTGCTCGACAAGCTGCGGCACCCGGAGTACTACCAGAAGTCGATCGAGGCGGCCAACGACGAAGGCATCTCCTCGGAAGACCAGGCCCTGCTGGAGCTCTACAAGAAGCTGCGGCCCGGTGAGCCCCCCTCGGTGAGCGGCGGCCAGAGCCTGCTGCACAGCCGCTTCTTCGATCCCAAGCGCTACGACCTGGGACGGGTGGGCCGCTACAAGATCAACAAGAAGCTGCGCCTCACCATCCCCGATGCCGTGCGCACCCTCACCCCCGAGGACGTGCTCAGCACCATCGACTACCTGATCAACCTGGAACTCGATGTGGGCGGGGCCAGCCTCGACGACATCGACCACCTGGGCAACCGCCGCGTTCGCTCCGTGGGCGAACTGCTGCAGAACCAGGTGCGCGTGGGCCTGAACCGGCTCGAGCGGATCATCAAGGAACGGATGACCGTGGGCGAGACCGAATCGCTCACCCCGGCCCAGCTGGTGAACCCCAAGCCCCTGGTGGCGGCGATCAAGGAGTTCTTCGGCTCCAGCCAGCTGAGCCAGTTCATGGATCAGACCAACCCCCTGGCGGAGCTCACCCACAAGCGCCGCATCAGTGCCCTCGGCCCCGGCGGTCTCACCCGTGAGCGTGCCGGCTTCGCCGTGCGCGACATCCACCCCTCCCACTACGGCCGCATCTGCCCGATCGAGACCCCGGAAGGTCCGAACGCCGGTCTGATCGGCTCGCTGGCCACCCACGCCCGGGTGAACGAGTACGGCTTCATCGAGACGCCGTTCTGGAAGGTGGAGAACGGCATCGTGCTCAAGCAGGGCGATCCCATCTATCTCTCCGCCGACCTGGAGGACGAGTGCCGCGTCGCCCCCGGTGACGTGGCCACCGATGCCACCGGCCGCATCACCGCCGAGCTGGTGCCCGTGCGCTACCGGCAGGACTTTGAGAAGGTGCCGCCGGAGCAGGTCGACTACGTGCAGCTCTCACCGGTGCAGGTGATCTCCGTGGCCACCTCGCTGATCCCCTTCCTCGAGCACGACGACGCCAACCGCGCCCTGATGGGCTCGAACATGCAGCGCCAGGCCGTTCCCCTGCTGCGGCCTGAGCGGCCCCTGGTGGGCACCGGCCTGGAAACCCAGGTCGCCCGCGACTCCGGCATGGTGCCCGTCACCCGGGTGAACGGCACCGTCACCTTCGTGGATGCCACCGCGATCGTGATCCGCGACGAGTACGGCGTTGATCACACCCACTACCTGCAGAAGTACCAGCGCTCCAACCAGGACACCTGCCTGAACCAGCGGCCGATCGTGAAGCTGGGCGACACGGTGATCGCCGGCCAGGTGCTGGCCGACGGTTCGGCCTGCGAAGGCGGCGAGATCGCCCTCGGCCAGAACGTGCTGATCGCCTACATGCCCTGGGAGGGCTACAACTACGAGGATGCGATCCTGGTGAGCGAGCGCCTCGTCACCGACGACCTCTACACCTCGGTGCATATCGAGAAGTACGAGATCGAAGCGCGCCAGACCAAGCTCGGCCCCGAGGAGATCACCCGCGAAATCCCCAACGTCGCCGAGGAGAGCCTGGGCAATCTCGATGAGATGGGCATCATCCGCATCGGTGCCTTCGTGGAGAGCGGCGACATCCTGGTGGGCAAGGTGACCCCCAAGGGTGAATCCGACCAGCCGCCGGAAGAGAAGCTGCTGCGCGCGATCTTCGGCGAAAAGGCCCGCGACGTGCGCGACAACTCCCTGCGGGTGCCCGGCACCGAGCGCGGCCGCGTGGTCGACGTGCGCATCTACACCCGCGAGCAGGGCGACGAACTGCCGCCCGGCGCGAACATGGTGGTGCGCGTGTATGTGGCCAAGCGCCTGAAGATCCAGGTGGGCGACAAGATGGCCGGCCGCCACGGCAACAAGGGCATCATCAGCCGCATCCTTCCCCGGGAGGACATGCCCTATCTGCCTGATGGCACCCCGATCGACATCGTGCTCAACCCCCTGGGTGTGCCGAGCCGGATGAACGTGGGTCAGGTGTTCGAGTGTCTGATGGGCTGGGCCTCGTCCCACCTCGACTGCCGCGTCAAGGTGGTGCCCTTCGACGAGATGCACGGGGCTGAAAAGAGCAAGCAGACCGTGCAGACCTTCCTGGAGGAAGCGGCCAAGCAGCCCGGCAAGGACTGGGTCTACGACCCGGAGAACCCCGGCAAGATCCAACTGATCGACGGTCGCACCGGCGAGGCCTTCGACCAGCCCGTGACCGTGGGTTACGCCCACATCCTCAAGCTGGTGCACCTGGTCGACGACAAGATCCATGCCCGCTCCACCGGCCCCTACTCCCTGGTGACCCAGCAGCCCCTGGGCGGCAAGGCCCAGCAGGGCGGCCAGCGTCTGGGTGAGATGGAGGTGTGGGCCCTGGAGGCCTACGGCGCCGCCTACACCCTGCAGGAGCTGCTCACCGTCAAGTCGGACGACATGCAGGGCCGCAACGAGGCGCTCAACGCGATCGTGAAGGGCAAGCCGATCCCCCGCCCCGGCACCCCCGAGTCGTTCAAGGTGCTGATGCGCGAGCTCCAGTCGCTGGGTCTCGACATCGCCGTCTACACCGACGAAGGCGAGGAAGTGGATCTCATGCAGGACGTGAATCCCCGCCGCAGCACCCCCAGCCGGCCCACCTACGAGTCCCTCGGCGTCGCGGATTACGACGACGACTGATCGCTGATTGCACCGTGACCGGTGGGCCCTGGGGCCCCCGGTCACCGGTTGCTGAATGTTCCTCTCCGTTTCACCTTCCGCGCATCAGCCGCCATGTCCAACAGCAACCTCCGCACCGAAAACCACTTCGACTACGTCAAGATCACGCTCGCGTCCCCCGAGCGGATCATGCAGTGGGGTCAGCGCACCCTGCCCAATGGCCAGGTGGTGGGCGAGGTCACCAAGCCCGAGACGATCAACTACCGCACGCTCAAGCCGGAAATGGACGGCCTGTTCTGCGAGAAGATCTTCGGCCCGTCGAAAGACTGGGAGTGCCATTGCGGCAAGTACAAGCGGGTGCGTCACCGCGGCATCGTCTGTGAGCGCTGCGGCGTGGAGGTGACCGAGAGCCGCGTGCGCCGGCACCGCATGGGCTTCATCAAGTTGGCGGCCCCCGTGAGCCACGTGTGGTACCTCAAGGGCATCCCCAGCTATGTGGCGATCCTGCTCGACATGCCCCTGCGGGACGTGGAGCAGATCGTGTACTTCAACTGCTATGTGGTGCTTGATCCGGGCGACCACAAGTCCCTCACCTACAAGCAGCTGCTCACCGAAGACGAGTGGCTGGAGATCGAGGATGAGATCTACGCGGAAGACTCCGAGATCGAGAACGAGCCGGTGGTGGGCATCGGCGCCGAGGCGCTGAAGCAGCTGCTGGAAGACCTCGACCTCAGCGAGACCGCTGAGCAGCTGCGCGAGGAGATCGCCGCCAGCAAGGGCCAGAAGCGGGCCAAGCTGATCAAGCGCCTGCGCGTGATCGACAACTTCATCGCCACCGGTGCCCGACCCGAGTGGATGGTGCTGGATGTGATCCCCGTGATTCCGCCCGATCTGCGCCCGATGGTGCAGCTCGACGGCGGCCGCTTCGCCACCAGCGATCTCAACGATCTCTACCGCCGGGTGATCAACCGCAACAACCGCCTGGCGCGGCTGCAGGAGATCCTCGCCCCCGAGATCATCGTCCGCAACGAGAAGCGGATGCTGCAGGAGGCCGTCGATGCCCTGATCGACAACGGCCGTCGCGGTCGCACCGTGGTGGGTGCCAATAACCGGGCCCTCAAGTCGCTCAGCGACATCATCGAGGGCAAGCAGGGTCGCTTCCGCCAGAACCTGCTCGGCAAGCGGGTCGACTACTCCGGTCGTTCCGTGATCGTGGTCGGTCCGAAGCTGAAGATGCACCAGTGCGGCCTGCCCAAGGAGATGGCGATCGAGCTGTTCCAGCCGTTCGTGATCCATCGCCTGATCCGCCAGAACATCGTCAACAACATCAAGGCGGCCAAGAAGCTGATTCAGCGCGCCGACGATGAGGTGATGCAGGTGCTGCAGGAGGTGATCGAAGGGCACCCGATCCTGCTCAACCGCGCTCCCACCCTGCACCGCCTCGGCATCCAGGCCTTTGAGCCCAAGCTCGTGGATGGCCGCGCCATCCAGTTGCACCCGCTGGTGTGCCCAGCCTTCAACGCCGACTTCGACGGTGACCAGATGGCCGTGCACGTGCCCCTGGCGATTGAGGCCCAGACCGAGGCGCGGATGCTGATGCTGGCCAGCAACAACATCCTCTCGCCAGCCACCGGCGAGCCGATCATCACGCCGTCGCAGGACATGGTGCTCGGGGCCTACTACCTCACCGCCGAGCAGCCCGGCAGCAGCAAGCCGGAGTTCGGTGACCGGTCCCGCACCTTCGCCGGCCTCGACGACGTGCTCGCCGCCCATCAGGAGCAGCACGTGCATCTGCACGACTGGGTGTGGGTGCGCTTCAACGGCGAGGTGGAGTGCGACGAAGAGGAGAAGGAACCCGTCAGCCAGGAGACCCTCAGCGATGGCACCCGCATCGAACAGTGGAGGTTCCGTCGCGATCGCTTCGACGAGGACGGCGCCCTGATCAGCCGTTACCTGCTCACCACCGTGGGCCGCGTGGTGATCAACCACACGATCATCGACGCCGTGGCTGCCGCCTGACCCGGCAGATCGCTCTTCCCCCTAGACCCTCTCCCCACCAGCGCGCAGCCATGACCGCCACCCCCACCAACCCCTCCACCCAGTCCGCGGCCCTGAGCCGCCAGGCGCCGCCGTTCCGCAATCGCGTGATCGACAAGAAGGCGCTGCGCAACCTGGTGGCCTGGGCGTACAAGCACCACGGCACCGCCGCCACGGCCTTCATGGCCGACGAGCTCAAGGACCTGGGCTTCCACTACGCCACCCAGGCCGCCGTGTCGATCTCCGTCGACGACCTGCGCATTCCCGGTGAGAAGGCGCGTCTGCTGGAGGAAGCCGAGCAGCAGATCACCGACACCGAAGAGCGCTATCGCCTCGGTGAGATCACCGAGGTGGAACGCCATACCAAGGTGATCGACACCTGGACCGAAACCAACGAGCGTCTCGTTGAGGAAGTCAAGAAGAACTTCAACGAGAACGATCCACTCAACTCGGTGTGGATGATGGCCAACTCAGGCGCCCGGGGCAACATGTCCCAGGTGCGCCAGCTGGTGGGCATGCGCGGCCTGATGGCCAACCCCCAGGGCGAGATCATCGACCTGCCGATCCGCACCAACTTCCGTGAGGGTCTCACCGTCACGGAATACGTGATCTCCTCCTACGGCGCCCGCAAGGGTCTGGTGGACACCGCCCTGCGCACCGCCGACTCGGGCTATCTCACCCGCCGTCTGGTGGACGTGGCCCAGGACGTGATCGTGCGCGAGGACGACTGCGGCACCACTCGCAGCATTCCGATCGATGCCGACGAGAAGGGCAAGTTCGGCAGCAAGCTGGTGGGCCGCCTTGCCGCTGAGCCGGTGCAGGCTGCCGACGGCAGCCTGATCGTCGACCGCGACGGCGAGATCGACAGCCCCACCAGCCGCCTGATCGAGGCCGCCGGCGTTAAGACCGTCAAGGTGCGCTCCCCGCTCACCTGTGAGGCCTCCCGCTCGGTGTGCCGCAAGTGCTACGGCTGGGCCCTGGCCCACAACGAGCTGGTAGACCTGGGTGAAGCCGTCGGCATCGTCGCCGCCCAGTCGATCGGTGAGCCGGGCACCCAGCTCACGATGCGCACCTTCCACACCGGTGGTGTGTCCACCGCCGAGACCGGCGTGGTGCGCTCCCTGGTGGAGGGCACGATCGAGTTCGGCCCCAAGGCGCGGGTTCGCCCCTTCCGCACCAGCCACGGTGTGGACGCCCAGATCGCCGAGACCGACTTCACCCTCTCCGTGAAGCCCAGCGGCAAGGGCAAGCTCCAGAAGCTCGATATCACCACCGGCTCGATCCTGTTCGTGGCTGACGGTCAGGCCTACCCGGCCGACACGATGCTGGCCCAGATCTCCGCGGGGGCCACGGTCAAGAAGAGCGTGGAGAAGGCCACCAAGGACGTGATCTGCGACCTGGCCGGCCAGGTGCGCTACGAGGACGGCATCCAGCCCAAGGAGGTGACCGACCGCCAGGGCAACATCACCCACAAGGCCACCCGTCTCGGCCGGATGTGGGTGTTCGCCGGTGACGTATACAACCTGCCCCCCAACGCCCTGCCCGTGGTGGAGGGCAACAAGGCCGTCACCACCGGCGATGTGCTGGCCGAGAGCCGCCTGGTGAGCGAGTACGGCGGTGCCGTGCGCCTGCGCGAGAGCACCGGTGATTCCCGGGAGGTGCAGATCGTCACCGCCAGCCTCACCCTCAAGGACTGCAAGTTGGTGGGTGAATCCACCCACTCCGGTGAGATCTGGCACCTGGAGGGCAAGGAGAGCATCCGCTACCGCCTGAACACCGCCCCGGGCAGCAAGATCGGCAATGGTGAGGTGATCGCCGAGCTGGTCGACGACCGCTTCCGCACCCAGACCGGTGGCCTGGTGAAGTTCGCCCCCGGCCTGGCCATCAAGAAGGCCCGCAGCGCCAAGAACGGCTACGAGGTGAGCAAGGGTGGCACCCTGCTCTGGATCCCGCAGGAAACCCACGAGATCAACAAGGACATCTCCCTTTTGATGATCGAGGACGGCCAGTGGATCGAGGCCGGCACCGAGGTGGTGAAGGACATCTTCAGCCAGACCGCCGGCATCGTGACGGTGACCCAGAAGAACGACATCCTGCGGGAGATAATCGTTCGCTCCGGCAAGCTCCACCTGGTGACCGACAGCAAGACCCTCGCCAAGGTCGGCGAGGGCAAGATGGTGATGCCGGGCGAGGAGATCGCCAAGGGGCTCAAGGCTGAGGCCATGGTCTTCGCGGAGGCCGTGGACACCCCCGAAGGCGGCGCCCTGCTGCTGCGGCCGGTGGAGGAGTACGCGATCCCCGATGAGGCCCACCTGCCCGACCTGGCCTCCGTGAAGCAGAGCGGTGGCCCCAGCCTCGGCCTCAAGGCCACCCAGCGCCTGGCCTTCAAGGACGGCGAGCTGATCAAGAGCGTGGAGGGCGTGGAACTGCTGCGCACCCAGCTGATCCTGGAAACCCACGACACCACGCCCCAGATGACGGTGGATGTGGAGGCGGTGCCCGACAAGCGCGCCAAGACGATCGAGCGCCTGCAGCTCACCATCCTGGAAACCCTGCTGGTGCGCCGCGACACCCTCTCCGACGCCAGCCATGGTTCCACCCACACCGACCTGCAGGTGGCCGATGGCGACAGCGTGAAGCGCGGTGATGTGGTGGCCACCACCCAGATCCTCTGCAAGGAGGACGGCGTGGTGCAGCTGCCCGACCCGGTGGATGGGGAGCCCGTGCGTCGCCTGATCGTGGAGCGCGAGGGTGACACCCGGCGCATCGATCTCGGTGGAGCGGCGCCGCTGGTGAGCGTCGACCAGCGCATCGTCGAGGGCGAGCTGCTGGCAGCCGGCCTGCCGGCCCCCTGCTGCGGCCAGGTGGAAGCGATCGACGGCAGCAGCCTGGTGATCCGCCTGGGTCGTCCCTACATGGTGTCGCCCGACTCAGTGCTGCACGTGCGCGACGGCGAGCTGGTGCAGCGCGGCGATGGCCTGGCCCTGCTGGTGTTCGAGCGCCAGAAGACCGGCGACATCGTGCAGGGTCTGCCCCGGATTGAGGAGCTGCTCGAGGCCCGTCGTCCCCGCGACTCGGCCGTGCTCTGCCGCAAGCCCGGCACGGTGGAGATCAAGCAGGGCGAAGACGACGACTCGATCAGCGTGTCGGTGATCGAGACCGACGACGCCCTCTCCGACTACCCGATCCTCCTGGGCCGCACCGTGATGGTGAGCGACGGCCAGCAGGTGAAGGCCGGTGACCTGCTCACCGATGGTCCGATCAACCCGCATGAGCTGCTCGAGTGCTACTTCGAGGACCTGCGCCACCGCAAGCCCACCCTGGAGGCGGCCCAGGAGGCCATCTCCAAGCTGCAGTTCCGGATGGTGCAGGAAGTGCAGAACGTGTACAAGAGCCAGGGCGTGTCGATCGACGACAAGCACATCGAGGTGATCGTGCGCCAGATGACCAGCAAGGTGCGCATCGAGGACGCGGGTGACACCACCCTGCTGCCCGGTGAGCTGATCGAGCTGCGTCAGGTGGAGCAGGTGAACAGCGCCATGGCGA